>NZ_JAOTID010000008.1 GCF_026163695.1 Shumkonia mesophila
GCTGATCCCCCGCAGGATCGCGATCAGCGGCATCTTCTCCAAACACGCATTCAAGGTCGGGCCTTGCGACATTCTCAGACTCCTGGTTGCAACGGTTTCCTGCATAAGGCTGTTTTTGTAACCGCGAGCGCCGCCGGTTTCCCAACGGGCCCGTCCCATCGGGCCCGCCTCGATCAAAGTCGGTTTGGAACGGCTTGGCCGGCGACGGAAAGCGCATCACCTCTCTTGCGGCGGCATGTTCGAACGACCTTTTGGAGGAGGACTACCACTCGGCTACGGAGCCGTCCGCGTGACGCCAGACCGGATTGCGCCAGCGGTGCCCTTCTTCCGAACGCTCGCGAACGTACGCCTCGTTGATCTCGATGCCGAGTCCTGGCCCCTTCGGCAAGGTAACGAAACCGTCGCGATACTCGAAAACCGACGGATCGCTGAGATAGTCGAGAACGTCATTGGTTCTGTTGTAGTGGATGCCGAGGCTCTGTTCCTGGATGAAAGCGTTGTGGCAGGTGGCATCCACCTGCAGGCATGCCGCCAGCGCGATCGGCCCCAGGGGACAGTGGGGTGCGAGGGCCACGTCGTAGGCTTCGGCCATCGACGCGATCTTCTTGCATTCCGTGATGCCCCCAGCGTGCGAGAGGTCCGGCTGAATGATGTCGGCGGCACGCTTCTCGAACAGATGCTTGAAGTCCCACCGCGAGAACATGCGCTCGCCCGTGGCAATGGGGACGTTTGAGTGCCGGGTCAGATCACCGAGAACATCCATATGCTCGGACAGAACCGGCTCCTCGATAAACAAGGGCCGAAACGGCTCCAATTCCCGGATCAGGACTTTGGCCATAGGCTTGTGGACCCGGCCATGGAAGTCGATCGCGATGTCCATGTCCATGCCCAGCGCGTCACGGATGGCCCCGACACGCGCCACCACGTCATCGATTTTGCGTGAGGAATCGACGATTTGCAGTTCTTCGGTACCATTCATCTTGATCGCGGTGAACCCATGTGCCGCCGCGTCCTTGGCGGCGTTTGCCACGTCATCGGGGCGATCTCCGCCGATCCAGGAATAGATCCGCATCCGGTCCCGACAGGCGCCGCCCATCAATTCATGGACGGGACAACCAAAGACCTTGCCCTTGATGTCCCACAGGGCTTGGTCGATTCCCGAAATGGCGCTCATCATCACCGGGCCACCGCGATAAAACCCGCCCCGGTACATAATCTGCCAATGATCCTCGATCCTCGCAGGGTCCTGCCCGAGGAGATAGTCGGACAGTTCGCCGACGGCAGCGCGGACCGTTTCCGCCCGACCTTCAAGGACCGGTTCACCCCATCCCCAAACCCCCTCGTCCGTTTCGATCTTGAGAAACAACCAACGCGGCGGAACAATCCAGGTTTTCAGTGCCGTGATCTTCATGATTTTTTCGCTCAGGCCATCATAATCCCGCCGGTCACATCGATGACCTGGCCGGTGATGTAGGACGAGCAAGCGTTCGAGGCCAAAAACAGATAGACCGGCGCCACCTCCTTCGCCGTTCCCGGACGCCCCAGCGGAATGGCGGCGGACATCGCCTGCTTGCGTTCGATCGGAGTTTTGGAATGGAAATCGGTATCGATGAAGCCCGGAGAAACCGCGTTCACGCGAATGCCGTAGGCGGCGAATTCACGCGCCATATTTCGAGTGATGCTATGGGTCCACGCCTTCGCCGCGCCGTAAAGTCCGGCGCCAATCCCGCCGCCATCGCGGCCAGCGACCGATCCCGTGTTGATGATCGCCCCACCATTCTTTTTCATATGGGGAACCGCAGAGCGTGTCATGGCGAGGATCGAGCGGACATTGACATCCAACACCTCGTCATAGAGTTCGTCCGTGGCGTCGACGATGTTCGAGCGCCGCACCATGGCTCCGGCGTTGTTGATCAGGACGTCGATGCCGCCCATTTCCGCGACAAACGCCGTCACGAGGGCCTCGCACGCACCGGGCGTACGCAGGTCCGCGACAAACGCCTTCGCTTCCCCTCCCGCCTTGCGGAGATCGTTGGCGAGGGCTTCACCCTTTCCGGCGGAACCGCTTCCGACGATCCCAACACGGGCGCCACTCCCGGCAAACGCGCGCGCAACTTCGGCCCCGATACCGCGGCTCGATCCCGTTACCAAGACCCGCTTTCCGCGCAGATCATCAAACATGCTGGTTCTCCAATATCTTTATATGTCTGATCTAAGAAAGATTATTGTGGCTATGATGTATGATCATATTGGCATAAACAAGCGCAAAAATATGATTAACTATGTTGACTTTTATGCCATATGTATGATTTTTTAGCAAATCGCATTAGGTGATGTCTCTGCCGACCTCGGAAGAGCGGATTGCCGTTGCGGTGCAGGGACAAGCATTCACGATCTGAACAGACAGACGAGGAAAACCATGCGTATTCATAAATTATTCCCCCCCTTGATGGCGGCCATGGTGGCTGTCGTCGTCGCAACCGCCCCGGCGAGCGCCGAAAAGACGGTTATCCGGATTTCCCACGCGGCAGCCAACGATGTCGGAACCGATCAGCAGATGATGGCGTGGATTTTCGCGAACTACGTCAATACCTACTCGGATTCGCTTGACGCGCGCATCTTCCCCAACAACCAGCTTGGCGAGTCGCGCGCGGTCATCGAAGCCATGCAACTCGGTTCCGGTTCAAGCCTGCATATCGGCGGCATGGCCGAGTTCGCCAACTTCTGCAAGAAGTGCGGGGTCCTTGGACTGCCGTTGATCTGGAAGAACTACGAGCACATCCACAAGACGCTCGACGGCGAGGTCGGCGACGTGCTCAAGGGTGAAATGGAAAAGGTCGGCTTCAAGGTGTTGGCCTACGGAGATAGCTGGGGTTATCGAAACGTCGTAACGGCGAAGAAGCAGGTCACGAAGGCCGAAGACCTCAAGGGACTGAAGATCCGCACAATTCCGACTCCCATCTTTGTCGGGGCCATAAATGCGATGGGCGCGAGTGCGGCGCCGATGAATTTCGGTGAGATTTACACCTCTCTTCAGACCGGCGTCCTCGACGGCTTCGAACACACCGCCGCCACCGTGATGACCAATAAATTCTATGAGATTGCCAAGTATGTCGCCCTGACTCGTCATCTGTTCGATCCGACAGTGATGGCGTTCTCCCGCGCCAGGTGGGAAGAACTGGACGACAAACAGAAGGAGACCGTTCTCAAAGCCGCCAAGGTTGCTTCCGATGTCGTTCGCGCTCTCGCGCCAATCCGCGAAGCCGAGTCCCTTGCTCAGTTAACCGAAAAGGGCATGACCGTCTCGGAAATCGATATGGCCCCCATCCGCAAGAATGCCCGAGCCGCTCAACAGGAGTTGGCGGAAAAAATTGGCGCGGCGGATCTGCTGCAAAAAATTCTCGCTGAATAAGCCAAGATTGACCGATGAGGAAGAGGCGCGCCTGCCTCTTCCTCATCTCTCAGCGCAGAGATGTTGGATCCGGAGCGATCGCCATGCTCTCCAGGCTCTTCAGGTACATCGACCGTGTCATTGAGCTCGCCATTTCCGGCATGTTTATGGCCATTCTCGTGGTTGGCGGGCTGCAGATTTTTTATCGGTTCGTCTTGAACAATCCTTTGACCTGGAGCGAGGAGTTCCAGAAGTTTGGCCATATTTGGATCGTCTTCTTGGCCATCCCCGTGGCGTACAATCGCGGTTCCCACATTTTCATGAACGTCATCAGAGACCGCCTGCCGGGGTCTCTGCAATTCGCCATCGGCTTGATCGTCGATCTGATGTGGGTGGTGTTGGCCGGATCGCTGGGCTTTCTGACGGAAAGAATCATGAAGGTGGCCCGATTCCAGGTCAGTCCCGCGCTCGAAATCCCGATGAATTACGTATACGTGGGCCTCGTCATTGGCGGTTCCTACATGCTCTTCGTCGCATTGCGCAAATGCGCGGGCCATTTCGGCTGGCGCGAAGTCCCTGAAAAGGACGCATGACATGGCATTGCTCAGCCTGTTCGCGGCGTTGCTGGCACTGATCCTGATCGGCGTTCCCGTCATCCTGTCCCTCGGGGCGGTCGGTTTGGCGGGCATGCTGATGGATCCGGAAATCAATCCGGCGCTCTTCCCGCAGAAAATGTTCGGGATCCTCGACTCTTTTTCGTTGCTTGCGCTTCCCTATTTTATCCTGGCCGGCGTACTGATGTCCGAGGGCGGGATTAGCCGGCAGTTGGTCCGCTTCGCCGAGACCTTGGTGGGTCACCTGCGTGGTGGCCTCGGTCATGCTTCGGTTGTCTCCAGCATGGTGTTCGCGGGTGTTTCCGGGTCGTCCACGGCGGACGCATCCGCCATCAGTTCGATCATCATCCCAACCATGAAGGGGGCGGGATATAGACCCGGATTCGCCGCCGGCCTTATCGCGTGCGCGGGCACGATCGGTGCGATCATCCCCCCAAGCATGGTCATGGTTGTTTATGGCTCCATGGCTCAGGTTTCGATTGGCGGGCTGTTCCTGGGCGGGATTATTCCGGGCGTCCTTGTCGGGTTGGCATTGATGCTGACGATAAAGATCCACACGTTCATTCCGGCCTTTACCGAACTACGCGTCACGACGGGCCGTTTCCGGCTAAGTGAAGTGTTCCGCGCGACCGCGGAAGTGTGGCCGGCCTTGCTGGCGCCGTTGATCATCGTTGGCGGCATTCTTTCTGGGATGTTCACGGCGACCGAGGCGGGTATTGTTGCTTGCTTCTATGCCTTTCTCGTCAGCAAATTTGTTTACAAGCGATTAAATCTTCGCGACCTTCCCAAAATACTTCTCGATGCGGCCGTTACCACGGCGATGGTGTCCGGAATCATAGGCGTTGCCGGAGGATTTGGATGGTTGCTGACTTATATGCAATTCAACGAACTGGCTCTTGCCGCCTTGACTGCGGCGGCTTCCGGCAAGACGGGCATTTTGTTTCTTTTGGCGATAACGATGCTGGTGCTGACGATGTTCGTCGAGGCGACCGCCATCCTGATCATTTTTGTCCCGGTGGCCGTCTATATTGGCAATATGTTCAGTGTCGATCCCTTCCAAATGGGACTTATCATGGTGATGTCCAACCAGATCGGTTCGACGACACCGCCGGTCGCCGTGCTCCTCTTTGTTACAACCAGCATTGCGGAAACCACCTTCGATCAGACCGTGAAGTATGTTTGGCCTTTCATATTGGCTGAGATCGCCATATTGGTTGTGGTGATTTTATTCCAGCCGATCTCTTCGGCAATTCCGCACTTTTTCCTTGGTTAGCGGATGATACGGCAAAGTGATCTTCCAAGATCCCATAGTAAAAAGGACGTGATTTCCGCAATGGCCCGATCTCCTCTTCCCATCCACGTTGGCTCGCGTACGTTTGCCGAGGAAAAGAAACAGCGTTCTCAATCCCTTCACACCCGTATTGCCGAGGATCTTGGTCTTCGGATTATGGGCGGGAAAATAAAACCTGGGGAGATTCTTCCCCGCGAGGCCGAACTTTGTGAGGAGTTGGGGGTCAGTCGAACGGTGCTTCGCGAGGCGATAAAGACCCTGTCGGCAAAAGGCATGATAACGGCCAAGTCCAAGGTTGGAACCGTCGTCAACGACCGGCATCAATGGAACTTTTTCGACCCCGACCTTTTGGTCTGGTTGCTATCGACGGAAAACATCTCCGAATTCTTGGGCAAGCTGTTCGAATTGCGAAGGGCAATAGAGCCCGTGGCGGCGTCCCTGGCGGCACAGAACGCGACCTTCGAGAACTTCAACGATCTTCATCAAGCATTCGAGGAAATGTGTGCCGCGACCGAAGATCTCGAATGGTGGGTACATGCAGACCTGCGATTTCATCAGGCCATCTATTTTTCCACCGGCAGCGAGTTTTATTGGCCGATCGGGCAACTTCTTCGCCCCGCGTTCGAAGCCAGTTTCCGGATATCCAGTTCTGCCGAGCACCATCAACACTGTTTGGCCGAGCATCGTGAAATACGCGATGCAATCCTGGCCCGGGATCCGTCGCGCGCCAGCGCCGCCGTCATAACCCTCTTGGCCGTCAGTGATTATGACGTTGCTCGGGCCTTGGGTCAGAACGGATCGCAAAGTGGTGCACGAAAGGCCATATAGCGGATCAATTGCAATATCCTTCCTTTCTCACTCGAAAACCCTCACTGCCTGATGGAGTTCCTTTCATGGAATCGTTCCGGTCCCCGCGCGTAATGCCGCCAGTTGGCGCCATCGACACGCACATCCATATTGTTGGTGACTATGACGCCTATCCTCTGGCTCCGACGGCAGCAATCAAACCCAAAGTGGCGACGGTGTCTGATTACCGAACTGTGATCGGCAACAACCTGGGGGTCCGTCGCGCGGTTGTCGTGCAGGCTTCAATCTATGGTTTCGACAACACATGCGTTTTGGACGCTGTCGCTGAATTGGGTGACAATGGTTGGGGCGTCGCTGTCGTTCCGACGGACATCAGCGAGCGTGACCTCAAAACCCTGCATGAACGCCGCATCCGTGGGGTCCGTTTCCACATGCTTCCCGGCGGCATGTATTCGTGGGATGACGTCAGTACTCTTTGTGCCAAGATTGCCCCGCTGGGATGGTTTGCGCAAATTCAATTCGACGGCCGGACTTTTGCCGACCATGCCGCCTTGCTGGGTCGATTGAAACTTCCTGTCGTTATTGATCATCAGGGCAAGTTCCTCGAGCCTGTTCTCGCCGACCACAAGGCGGTGTTGGAAATGGCCCGATTCCTGGAGCGGGAAAACGGCTGGCTGAAAATCGCGGGAGCGTACGAGACATCCCTTGCCGGTGCGCCGTTTTATGAGGACGTTCGCCGATCGGCGCAAGTTCTCCTGGAGGCGGCGCCAGATCGAACGATTTGGGCCAGCAATTGGCCTCATTTTGCCAAGGATAAGGCACCTTCGGACAACGTCATCCTCCTCGATCTTCTTCTTGACTGGGTTAAGGAGGATGTTACCGCATATGAGCGGATTCTCGCCGACAATCCTCGTCGCCTGCTTCAACGACGATAAGCTCGAAGATGTGTTTGTGAATATGCATCCAACAGCTTTGGGTGCCGATTGACAATATCGTCGATCCGCGGAGAAAACTCAGTTGGGCACCACTCGTCAGCCACCGTTGTCCCGCATCGCTATTGCAGCGACGTCGCGCGAAATACTCACGAATTCGCGGATGAACGGCGAAGGATTGTGCGCCGGCCAGGCGATGGCCAGATCGACGACCTTCGGCAACTCGGGAAGCGGGCGATAGACGACCCTGGAATAGGGCAGTTGGGAAACCCACGCCGGAATGACCCCCACGCCGACGCCGGCCGCCACCATGGCGACGATCGCGATGGCGTGACTGACCTCTTGGACGATCCTCGGGCTGAACCCGGCGCGCCGGCAATGCTGGAACATCACGTTCTGGAAGCTGACGCCGACGACCGACGTGTACACCAGGAACGGCTCGTCACGCAGATCCGCCAATTTCAGCTTCGGCTTTGCGGCGAGCGGATTGTCCTCGGCCAGAACCGCGACGAACCCTTCCGACGCCAGCTTGACGACAGAGAACCCCCCCGGATTGCGCGGGGGACGCACAAAGCCTACGTGGATCTTGTCTTGCTCCATCGCCTCGATCTGTTCCTCGGTCGTCATGATGCGGATGTCGATCGACACATTCGGATAGCGGCGCAGGAACTGCCGGACGGCCTCGGGGAGGAACTGGTGGCCGCTCAGGTACATGGCGCCGATGACCAGCCGCCCGGTGTTCTTGCCTATGGCGTTCTGCACCTCCATGAGGCCGTCGTCGATGTTGGCCAGGGCCGCCTGGGCACGGACCAGGAAGGTCTTGCCGGCGGCGGTCAGGCTGACGCTCCGCGTGGTCCGATCGAACAGTCGGACACCGATCATATCCTCCAGATGACGAATCTGCTGGCTGAGGGGGGCTTGGCAGATGCCGAGACGCTCGGCCGCGCGTCCGAAGTGCAACTCGCCGGCCACCCGCACGAAATAGCGAAGATGGCGCAATTCGATCGGGCTCTTTACATCCATCCGATATGAATAACAGGAATAAATATATTGGACAACAACGATACAAAAGCCTCAATGTCGGCGTTGTGCATAGCGAAGCGGCATTCGTCGAAAATCGTCGCCGACTGCCCAGCACAACAGCATTTTTCGTCGTCGGCGTGGCGAAGCGGCGTCTGAACAGCAAAGACGCGGGGAGGGCACCAGCGATGACCGAGGGCTCGGGACAGCAACCCTGGGAATGGCCCGAAAGCCATTGGCGCCAATTGGTGGCGCAGATACGTGCCGGGACCCCTCTCCGCCCCAAGCAATGGAAAGATGGGGCGCGCTGTGCCATTACCCTCTCGTTCGACTCCGATCACGAAACCAGCGAATTGCGCGACGGCGGCACCTCCATCGGCCGGCTGTCGGCCGGCGAGCGGGCCAGCCGCGTCGGCGTTCCCCGGATCCTCTCTATTCTCGCCAAATATGGTGTGAGGGCGACGTTTTTCGTTCCGGCGGTGGTTGCGCTCCTCCACGAGGACGAGCAGCGCCGCATCATCGCCGAGGGTCATGAGATCGGCATCCACGGATGGATTCACGAACGCAATTCGCTGCTGCCTTTCGAGGTCGAGCGCGACCTTATGCTCCGTTCCGCGGATACCCTTGAACAGGTGACCGGGGTTCGTCCAGTGGGCTTGCGCACGCCCTCGTGGGATTTCAGCCCGTCCACGCTGCGGATCGAGCAGGAAATGGGCCTCACCTACGATTCGTCGCTGATGGCCGACGAGGACTGTTACGAACTTCTTGCCGAAGAGAAACCTACGGGCATCGTCGAGGTGCCGGTCGAGTGGGTGCGCGACGACGCCGTGTATTTTGCCATGCATCGACAGCAGTCGCTGCGCCCCTATACGCCGCCGGCCGACGTGTTCGATGTTTTCCGCCGGGAGTTTGAAGTCGCCTACGAGGAGGGGGGGCTCTTCCAGTTGACCATGCATCCGCACATGACCGGCTACCGGTCGCGGATCTGGATCCTCGAAGAAATCATCCGCCTCGCGCGATCGAAGGGCGACGTCTGGTTCGCCCCGCATTGCGAAATCGCCCGGTGGGTCCATCCGACACGCCGCGTTGATGCCGGACCAATAGAAAACACGTCACCCGGAAGGGTGGCCAGCCGATAGGGAGTCAACCATGAATCGATCATGGAATTTCAATCGTCGATCGGTATTGAAGGGTTTGGGAACATCTGGCGCTTTAGTCGCCTTCGCGAATGTCATGAACCCGACGCTCGCCTTCGCTAGGCAGTCGGGCGTGCTTCATGTCGGCCTGGACGGACGCGACATGGGCACGCTGCATCCCCATGTGGCAACCGCCGCCCAGGATACCGCTGTCATCAGTTCCATTTTTAACGGCTTGGTCCGCTACGTGCCGGGTAAGGTCAGTGTCGAGGCCATCGAGCCGGACCTCGCCGAGAGCTGGACGGTTTCGGGCGATTTCAAGCAGTACTCGTTCAAGCTGCGTCACGGCGTGAGGTGGCACAAAGGCTACGGCGAATGCACATCGGAGGACGTGAAGTTTTCCCTATTGAATGTGCGGGACAGCGTCCAGTCCACATTCCGTCCCATCTTTTCGAACATCGAACGTATTGACACTCCTGACAAGTACGAAGTCGTCATCGCGCTCAAGACCCCCGATCCGGTATTCATTGCCGTGCTCTCCGGATGGCAGGGAGGCTATGTGATCTGCAAAAAGGCGGTCGAGGCCCTGGGCGACACCTACAAGAATCAGCCGGTCGGCACCGGACCTTTCCAGTTCGAGGAATTTCGGCCCAAGGAGCGGGTGTCCCTGATCGCCAATCCGGACTTTTATCGCGGCACGCCAAAACTGAAGCGGATCATCTATTCCTACATTCCGGACCAGACAGCCCGGCGGTACGCGTTCGTACAGCAGGAAGTCGACATCATAAAAGGCGCCGCAAACGAGGATTGGCTGTCCGAGGTGATAAATGCGAGCAAGGACAAGCCGCTGGTCGACCTCCTCGGCCCCGGCCGGAATGTCGTCATCCATATGAAGCGGAGCGTACCGCCCCTGGACAACCTGAAGATCCGGCTGGCAATCGCCCACGCCATCAACCGCGAGGACTACCAACGGTTCTTCGGTCGGGTGTTCGAACCGAATTTCGGACCGATCCCCCTCGAATACTTTGGCGCGATCGAACCCAACGAGATTCCGCAGAACCTCCTTTACAAACATGACCCGGACCGCGCGCGTCAGTTATTGGCCGAAGCCGGTTTCAAGGATGGGCTCAAGCTCGAAACCGTGGTGAGCGAACGCGGTGACTATCTGGGATTGGCCCAGATAGGCAAGCAGCAACTCTCCAAGGTCGGAATCGATCTGAAGCTGAACGTCCTCGACAACGCCTCCTGGGTGGCGGCCATCATCAAGGAGAAGAAGGGTTCCCTCGTGTGGTCCACCGCCGCCCGTTATCCGAGTGCCGAAACCCTGATCCGGGAATTCTGGATCTGCGCGGCCGACGTCACAAAACCGACGGGCGTCCAGGGATTCGCCGAGTACTGCAACGCGAAGCTGGACACCGCCTACCAGACGGCGATCGCCGCGGCCGACCCCAAGGAACGGTCCAAATATTTCAAGCAGGTCCAGACCATCCTGCTCGAAGACATGCCGTCCGTTACGCTGGGTTCGTTGGCGACGCCAGTCCTGCGCCAGAGCTACGTCGATCTGGGCTACCAGGTCAAGGAGGGGACGAAGGTCCTCAGCCTGCCCTACATGTACTATTTCACCGAGAAGACGAACGTTTGAGCCGCCTCGCCCGCGGACGCCCGGGGTGCGGCGACACAATTCGCATCCCGGGTCACACCACGGTTCCGCCCGCAACACATAGCCCGATGCCATGTCCAGAGTGATCGTTACCCGAATTGTCTTCATGCTGGCCGCCATCTTCGTGGTGTTGACCGCTCTGTTCTTCGGCATACGCTTGGGCGTGGGCGACCCCACGATCGCCATCCAGGGCACCTATGCCACCGCCGAAAGCTTGCAGGCCCTGCGTGAGGCGCTGGGCTTGGACAAGCCACTGTGGGAGCAATACCTGATTTACATGGCGGGCCTGCTGCGGGGCGATTTCGGCGTTTCCCTCCAGAACGGCCAGCCCGTCCTGACCCAGATCCTGGCCGTGGTGCCCTACACCTTCGACCTCACCATTATAGGCCTTCTCATTGGCGTGGTGCTCGGCGTGCCCTTGGGTTTCGTCGCCGCGGTCCGGCGCAACTCCAAGCTGGATCACGTCATCCGGGTGATGACCCTGAGCGGGGTTTCCGTTCCACCCTTTATCATGGGCTATTTCCTGATCATCATCTTCGTCATCGGGTTGGGCCTTTTTCCGGTGGCGGGCGGCGGCGAGCTTGGCGAACCCCTCAGCCGGATGCGCTACCTGTTCCTGCCGGGCCTGTCCCTTGGGCTGATCATGACGTCCTACGTCACCCGTTTGGCCCGGACCACCGTTCTCGAGATTCTGTCCAAGGACTTCATCCGGACCGCCAAGGCTAAGGGTCTCGATCAGCGCACCATCCTCGTCCGCCATGTTCTGCGGTTGTCGCTCGTGACCATCGTCACCCTGGTCGGGCTTTACGCGACCATCACCATCGGCAGCTCGGTCGTCATCGAGACGGTGTTCAGCCGCCCCGGAGTAGGGCGCCTCATCGTCGGCGCGGTGGCGCAAAGCGACTACATGGTGGTGCAGGGAACAATCATCTTCTACGCAGCCTTCGTCGGCATCGTCAATCTGCTCGTCGACCTCACGTACACCATCATCGACCCCCGGATCCGCTACGAATGAGAGCCCCCGACATCGCGTCCGACGTCCCCGAACCGGTGACCAGCCCGCGCCGTCGCAGGCTGTCGTCGATCATCGCATTCCTTCACGCCCTGCCCGCCATGGCCAAGATCGGGGCGGCCATCGTCGCGGTTGTCTTTGCCGTCTCCGTCTTTTCCCCGACCCTCATTACCCATGACCCGACCGAGCAATCGCTGATCGAGCGCAATCAAAGCTTTTCGACCGAACACTGGTTCGGCACCGACCGCTTCGGCCGCGACGTTTACAGCCGTCTCGTCATGGGGGCGCGGTACACCCTGGGTCTGACGGTCACGTCGCTACTTATCGCCGCCTCGATAGGCACGTTGATTGGCCTCGGTGCCGCCTACAACAGGGGAGGAGCCTTCGACTCGCTCGTCGTCTGGTTCGTCGACATCTTCATGACATTTCCAACCCTGATCCTGGGTGTCATCATCGTGGCCATCTTCGGCCAAGGGTTGTTCAATGTCGGCCTTGCCATCACCATCGCCTTCCTGCCGCGCATAGTCCGTATGGCGCGCGGCGTCGGTATGAACGTCGTCGGCAACGAATACGTTGAAGCGGCGCGGGCGATCGGCGCATCGACTCCGCGCATCATTGTCATCCACTTGCTCCCCAACATCCTGAGCGAGATGGCCGTGATTTCGACGCTGTGGCTGGGAACCGCGATCCAGGTCGAAACCAACCTCAGTTTCCTGGGCCTGGGGGTGCAGCCGCCGATGCCGAGCTGGGGACTGATGATCCGGGAAGGACTTGAAGAGCTTTACATCAATCCATGGCCATCGCTGTTGCCGGTATTGGCGATCCTGATCACCGTCATCGGCCTCAACATGCTGGCTGACGGAACCCAGGACGTTATCAACCCGACCACCCGGGAGCGCTGACGGTCTCGGCCGGCAGCATGCACGCGGGAAGAGAAGATGGCTGACGATCACGTACGATTTGGACTGGAGGAAGTTGATGCTCAAATTCGGTAATGTTTCGGTCAAGCCCGGCGAAAAGAAAAAGTTTCTGCTGCCCGTGACCAAGACACCAGGCGGCCATGACTTGGGTTTCCCCATGATGGTCGTCCACGGTTCGCATGATGGCCCTATCCTCCTGGTCGAAGGGGCGATCCACGGAGACGAATACGAGAGCGGCGAAGCGATCCGGGCCATCTGGCGCGACCTCGATCCGGCGAAGCTGCACGGCGTGTTTGTCGGTGTCCCCGTCGTCAACGTGCCCGCCTTCGAAGCCGGGCGTCGCGGTTCGATCATTGATGGGATCAACATGAACCGCATTCTGCCGGGCCGGAAAGACGGCTTCCTGACCGAACAGTTAGCATACCACTACATGCGCGAAGTCGTCGCCAAGTGCGACATGGGCGTCGACCTGCACGGCGGCGGCACGGTGCTGGCGATCTCCCCCGTCGTCATCTATCGCGAGAGGGAAGACAAGGCGATGGAGCAGAAGTTGCGGGACCTCGCCTACGCCACCGGCATCGACCTGATTTGGAAGGGCGGCGGCGCCTGGGGCGGGTGCATGAACATCGAGGGTCCTAACGCCGGCGTTCCGGTCATCACCGCCGAGGTAGGCGGCGAAGGCCGTTGCCTGGAGGAGTTCGTTCAGGCCCAGCGCAAGCTCATCGAAAACCTGATGATGACCTACAAGATGATTCCGGGTACCCCGGAAACGCCGCGCAAGCGCATTAACGTCACGGGTTCGTTCCAGTCCTGTTCGACCGGCGGCCTCTACCGCACGAAGAAGCAACTGCGCGACCGGGTGAAGAAGGGCGAAGTGGTGGGTACGATCTGCGACCTCTTCGGCGATATCCTGGAGGAAATCAAGGCCCCCGCCGATGGGCTGATCGTTTCGCAACGCACGTTCGGAACCATCCACTGCGGTGACTGGACCATCTTCGTCGGCGCGTTTGCAGACGAATAGCAACGGAAGAAGCCCTTTGACGGGGCGGTCGGCATGGCAAATGAACTGACTGAAAATCCGATCGCCCCGACTCGCCAACGTCGGCGGAAACGGCAAAAGGTCATGGCCTTCGAGATTCCAACACGCGGTGTCCTCCTAAACCGGGAGATCATTCAGGGCCGCTCATGAGCGACATATCGGCAGACCCGATCCTGGAGGTCGAGAACCTCCGCACCCATTTCACGACGCGCGCCGGCCTCGTGCCGGCCGTGGACGGGGTGTCTTGCACGCTCCGTCGCGGCGAGGTGCTCGGCGTGGTCGGCGAGTCCGGGTGCGGCAAGAGCGTGACCGCCCTTTCCATTCTTCGCCTCATCCCCGACCCGCCGGGGCGGATCGTCGGCGGCGAAATCCGCTTCCGCGGCACCAATCTGCTCGATCTCACGGAGGAGCAGATGCGCTCCATCCGCGGCAACGAGATCTCGATGATCTTCCAGGAGCCGATGACGTCGCTGCATCCGATCATGACCATCGGCAACCAGTTGACCGAAACCCTCATGCTGCATCGCGGATTGTCGGCGTCGGGTGCCTGGGACAAGGCGGTGGAAATGTTGCGGCTGGTCCGCATCCCCGAACCGGAAAGGCGGGTGAGCGAATATCCCCACCAGATGTCGGGCGGCATGCGTCAGCGCGTGATGATCGCGATGGCACTATCCTGCGACCCCAAGATCCTGATCGCGGACGAACCCACGACCGCACTCGACGTAACGATCCAGGCGCAGATCCTGACCCTGATGCGCGAATTGCAGGAAAAGCTGGGGACGGCCACCATGCTGATCACCCACGACATGGGGGTTGTCGCCGAGACCGCGCACCGGGTGGCCGTCATGTATGCCGGTAAGATCGTCGAGGAGGCCTCGGTGCAGGATCTCTTCGCGGCCCCCTGTCATCCCTATACGCAGGGACTACTGGCCTCCATCCCGCGCCTCGAAGCGTCTTCAGTGGTGGCGAGCGCGGAGCGGACCCGCCTCATGGAGATCCCAGGACTTGTGCCATCCCTGGTCAATCTTCCGAGGGGCTGCGCCTTTGCGCCACGCTGCACCTATGCGTCGGAACGCTGCCGGCGTGAACAGCCGGCGCTGGAAGAAATACGTCCCGATCATCGAGCGGCATGTTGGGAAGCCAGCCAGCTTGCGACGGAGGCGGCATGATGGCCCCGACCCAGACTCCCGCAGTCGCGGAAACTCCATTTCTTCTCGATGTCCGCGATCTCAAAAAGCACTTCGCCATCCGCAAGGGCCTTCTGCGGCGCGTTGTCGGTTACGTCTACGCCGTGGACGGCATTTCACTGACGCTTCGCCATGGCGAGACCCTGGGCGTCGTAGGAGAGAGCGGCTGCGGTAAGTCGACGGCGGGAAAGACCATTATGAAGCTGATGGAACCCACCTCCGGCAGCATCCGGATACGGGGTCAGGACATTACACACCTCGATCGAAAATCCATGCGGCCATTCCGCCGTGAAATGCAGATGATCTTCCAGGATCCCTATTCGTCGCTCAACCCGCGCCTCACTGCCGGTTCCATCGTCGGCGAGCCGCTGACCGTACATCGCGTTGTTGCGGGACGGGAGAAGGAGGACCGGGTCGCGGCGCTCTTCAAGCGCGTTGGCCTGCGGCCCGACGACATGAGAAAATATCCGAACGAGTTTTCGGGAGGGCAGCGCCAACGTATCGGCATCGCCCGCTCGCTCGCCTTGAATCCGCAATTGATCATCGGCGACGAGCCGGTTTCGGCGCTCGACGTGTCGATCCAGGCACAGGTAATCAACCTGCTCATCGACCTGCAGCAGGAGTTCAATCTTTCCTACCTATTCATCGCCCACGATCTGGCCGTGGTGCAGCACATCAGTCACCGGATCGCGGTAATGTACCTGGGGCGAGTGGTCGAACTCGCAGACAAACGTACGCTTTTCACTTCGCCTCTCCACCCGTACACCCAGGCGCTTCTGTCGGCCGTTCCGATTCCGAATCCCACCGCCAACAGAACCGGCCGGATCGTGCTCACTGGTGACGTGCCGAGCCCAATTAGGCGACCGTCCGGCTGCCACTTCCACACTCGCTGCCCCTACGCCATGGACCACTGTCGCGTGGCGGCTCCGGCCTATGGCGAAGTGCGGCCGGGGCATTGGGTGGCCTGTCACCTGCACGCCATCGAACCCGCCAAAGCTGCGGACGTAGCTTGCGGCTGATCCCTGCCCACCGAACTACCGCTGCTCGTTGATCATCCTCTGCAAACGATCGAGCCCCATGCGCACGTTGTCCTCGGGCGGCCCAAACGAGAAGCGAAGCCAGGACGCGTAGGGCGACGGCTCTTTGCGATCTCCGCCGGGGTTGACGTCAAAGAAATGGCCGGGAACTGTCATCACTTTGTGTTGCAGTGCGGCACGGAAGAAACCCTCCGCGTCATTCAACGGCGGCGGCAGGTTCTCGACCGAAGCCCAGACGTAGAAGGTCCCTTGTGGCGGGCATGGACAGACGAGGCCCATCTCCTTCAGCCGCGCCACCATCAGGTTGCGCTTTTTCGCAAAAGCCGTCCGCAGCGCGGTCGTTTCCTGATCGGCTCGCGCCGGCTCCAGCACCGTGAGCGCCGCGTGCTGCTGCATCGGCTGGCAGGGGCCGCCGTCAACGGCACTGGCAACGCGGTTTAGGATCTCGATCATGTCGGCGGGACCCACCGCCCAACCTACCCGCCAACCCGGGTAGCGAAAGCTCTTGGTCAAACCGTCGATGAGAATGACTGGATCGCTGTTCACGTCCTCCACATAGGCCGCCGCCGACACCGGTCCGTCGCTTGGCGTGCCGTCGTCGGTATAAATGAAGTGGGAATAGAATTCGTCGCAGACGAGCGTGCAGTCGTGGTCACACGCGACCCTCACGTAGCCCCGCAGTTCGTCGTCACGGACTACTTGGCCGGTGGGATTGCACGGATTCGAAAAAATGAACGCCTGGATACCCTGGCCGACCACTTCCCTTTCCAGGCGCGCCGCCGTAATTGAAAAGCGCTCATCCACCTCGGCGCGCAGCATCACCGGCGACAGTCGGGCCAGATGGAGGCCAATCATATCCTCGTAAGCGGTATAGTCCGGGACCTTGTATGCCAACTTCACCGAGGACAGGGCGGCAAACACGCGCGACAAAACGAGGCGCCCGCCATCGGCAACGGCGACGTTCTCCTTCCCGTACTGCGATGCCTTTCCTCGTCGGTAGAGGCGGTTGTAATGCTCGGCGATCGCCTGGCGCAGGGCCTCGGTCCCTCCCACCGGCCCGTAGGCATGATCGGCAGGGTCGAATTTGATTTCACTCACGCGCGTCGGCGCGCCCGGAATATCCCCAACCTCCGGCTGTCCCTGACCGAGATTGCACCAGTCCGGGTGACCATTCCAGAAGCCCAGCTTGGATGCCTCGTGGACCACGAAAATGACGCCCATGTACGGGACATAACGAAAGGCCCCCAAATGCTGCGGCTTCTCGTCTAGCACTTGATTCTCTCCCAAATCTTGTTTCCGGCTGGCCACGCCCTGGATGCACGCCCGGCGCTTTTGCGTTGCCACAAAAGATATCAGGGATTGCGGTGCTGTCACGGGAATATGCGAAGCAAACCAAGTCACGCGTAATCAATTTTTTTGTTCACGCAATTTCCGCCCCGGACCCGTGAATCCAGTAGCCGGTTCAGCCGACGCCGTGAGGGCTTGTTCGAACGCAGCACCTAGAGCGGGATGAAGATAGGCTGAATCGATTTGGGATTGAACTAACCCGCTGGCGCGGGAGGTAGGGGTCGGCACCGGACGGAAGGTTTCCGGTTTGAGAGGATATCGGGTGTTGAAGCCCGACCTATCAGACAGGAGAAGCCCGATGGTGGAGATGAGCCCTCTGCGCCGGCGGATGATCGAGGACATGACGGTCCGCAATCTGTCGCCGGCGACGCAACGGTCCTATGTTCACGCGATCTCGAAGTTCAGCCGCCATTTCAAGCGCTCGCCGGACCGGCTCGGCCTGGAGGACGTTCGCGCTTACCAGGTGCATCTTGTTTCGAAGGGCATCTCATGGCCGGGGCTGAACCAGACGGTATGTGCGCTGCGGTTCTTCTACGGCGTGACGCTGGGCCATGGGGAGATCCCGGAGCGGATCCCCTATGCGCGCGAGCCGCGTACGCTGCCGGTGGTGCTGAGCGCCGACGAGGTGGTCCGGTTTCTCGAAGCGGTACCGAGCCTGAAGACCCGCACCGCCTTGACGGCCGCCTATGCGGCGAGGCTGCGTGCATCGGAGGCGGTCGGTCTCAGGATCGGCGACATCGACAGCCGGCGGATGGTGATCCGGGTCGAGCATGGCAAGGGCGGCAAGGACCGCTATGTCATGCTGTCGGCGCAACTGCTGCGGATTTTGCGTACCTACTGGCGACTGGCGCGGCCCAAGGAGTGGCTGTTTCCCGGTCGCGACGATAGCGGCCCGATCGACGTGCAGGTGCTCTATTCGGCCTGCCGCTCCGCCGCCGCGGCGGCGGGTCTCGGCAAGCGGGTGACGGTGCACACCCTGCGCCACAGCTTCGCTACCCATCTGTTGGAGAACGGCACCGACATCCGCATCATCCAGGTGCTGCTCGGCCACAACAACCTGTCGAGCACGGCGCGATACACCCGGGTCTCGGCGGGCCTGATCCGGAAGACCGAGAGCCCACTCGACCGGTTGCCGTTGGAGGTGGTTCCGCCCGGCTGAGGATCGGACGGTGTCGGTCGGACTGGAGGTGGCGGACATCTTCCGCCGCCACGGCGACGCCTATCGGCAGGCTCGGGCCGGCCACCTTGGCCGCGTCGAGCGGCGCATCATGAGCGCGGTTGAGCTGTGCCGGACGGCGGCGCTGGGCGGCCATACCGAGCAGTGCTCGGAATGCGGCCTGGTCCGGATTGCCTACAATTCCTGCCGCAACCGCCATTGCCCGAAGTGCCAGGGGACGGCGCGGGCGGAATGGCTGGCGGATCGCCAGGCCGAACTGCTGCCGGTGCCATACTTCCATCTTGTCTTCACCCTGCCGGCGCCGGCGGCCGAGATCGCCTTCCAGAACAAGAAGACGGTCTACGGGATCCTGTTCAAGGCGGCGGCCGAGACATTGCGCACGATCGCGGCCGACCCGAGGCATCTGGGGGCCGAGATCGGCGTTGTCGCCGTGCTTCACACCTGGGGCCAGAACCTGCATCACCATCCGCACCTCCATTGCGTCGTGCCGGGCGGCGGCCTGTCGCCCGAGCCTGCCCCCGCGCAGGCGGGGGGTACGCGCTGGGTCGCCTGCCGGCCCGGCTTCTTCGTGCCCGTCCGCGTGCTCTCCCGGCTGTTCCGTCGCTTGTTCCTCGACCAGCTGCAAGGCGCCTTCGAGCGCGGCTCCCTCGGCTTCTTTGGAGACCTCGCCGCCCTCGCCGACCCCGCGGCCTTCGCCGCCCGGATCGATGCCTTGCGCCGGGTCGAATGGGTCGTCTATGCCAAACCGCCGTTCGGCGGCCCCGAGCAGGTGCTGGCCTACCTCGGCCGCTACACCCATCGCGTCGCCATCGCCAACTCCCGTCTCGTCGGCGTCACCGATACCGACGTGGCGTTCCGCTGGAAGGACTATCGCCATCACGGCAAGGCGAAGGTGATGACCCTCGCCGCCCACGAGTTCATCCGCCGCTTCCTGCTGCACGCCCTGCCGGACGGCTTTCACCGCATCCGTCACTTCGGCTTCCTCGCCAACGGTCACCGCGCCGACAAGCTCGCGCTCTGCCGCAGGCTGCTGGCCGCAACTGCACCGGTCGAGCCCATCGTATCCGTCCGGGCATGCCGTCAGTCCACCACCCGCGCGCACGATGTCTGCCCTTGCTGCGGAGCACCGATGATCAAGCTCGGCAGGCTGCCGCAAGCCGCGATGCCGACCACCGCGTTCTGGAGCGATACATCATGAGCAGGCGCCCCCTCTTCTGTCCCGAGCCCGGACAGCGGCGCCCCGCGGCGGCGTCCCGGATCGTTGTTGCCGAACGCCCACCAGAACCCTCATTCCGCGTTCCAATAGCGAGCCGGCGCTTCCTCTCTTCGGTTCCGGCCGTCGGCACGAGGCCCTTCACCGCGTCGCCGATCCCATCGCGCCTGATCTCCGTGTCGCCGCACGCCCCGCTGCCAGCATCTCGGACCAAGCGCCACAGCTAAAATCCCCATAGCGCGCCCGCCATCCCGCGGGTCAGTTCAATCCGGCTTCAATGAGGTCGCGACCACGCACCGCAGCCGCTTCCTCGCCGCGCGACCTCACAGAACCCTCCAGATTCCCATTGGGTTCTAAATCTGATTCAACATGTTGGCTGGGGAAGGAGGCCAGCATGGATGGCGAAACCCTATTCGATAGATCTTCGGGAACGGGTAGTTGCGGCGGTTGAGCGAGGCGGCCTTTCGCGTCATCGGGCTGCGGCGCGCTTTGATCTCGGGGTCAGTACGGTGATCAGGTGGGTTCGGCATTTCCGAGAGACGGGCAGTGTGGCGCCGGGCCAGATGGGAGGGCACCGGCCGAAGACGATCCGGGGCGAGCACCGCGACTGGCTGCTTCGGCGGTGCAAGGAGGGGGAATTCACCTTGCGCGGCTTGGTCGCTGAGCTGGCGGACCGCGGCGTCAAGGTCGACTACCGCAGCGTTTGGGAATTCGTCCATGCCGAGAAGCTGAGCTTCAGAAAAAACCGTGCTTCCCAGCGAGCAGGATCGGCCTGACATCGCCCGAAGGCGCGAGCAGTGGGCCAAATATCAGGACCGGATCGCCCTTGAGCGCCTCGTCTTCATCGATGAGACGTGGACCAAGACCAACATGGCGCCGCTCAGGGGATGGGCGCCGCGCGGCCACCGGCTCAATGCCAAAGTCCCGCACGGCCATTGGAAGACCATGACCTTTCTGGCCGCCCTGCGCCACGACCGCATCGACGCCCCCTGGGTCCTCGACGGCCCGATCAACGGCGAGCGCTTCCAGGTCTACGTCGATAAGGTCCTCGTCCCCACACTCCGCCCCGGAGACATCGTCATCATGGACAATCTCGGCAGCCACAAGGGCAACATTATCCGCCTGCTCATCCGCGCCGCCGGCGCCAAGCTGTTCTTCCTGCCGAAATACTCGCCCGACCTGAACCCCATCGAACAGGTGTTCACCAAGCTCAAGCACCTGTTGCGCAAGGCCGCCGCCCGCTCCGTCGAGGCCCTCTGCAACGCCATCGGCAGCCTTCTCAATGCTTTCCGTCCCGAGGAGTGTGCAAACCTCCTCAGAAACGCCGGATATGGGTCAGCCTAAACCCATCATGATCTAGAAGATCGGATAAGCCCTCACAGGATCGGCTGAATCGGCTATTGGGTTCACGGGGCCGGGTCATGACGCAACCGGCCATTCAGACCACGGGGCACAAAGTTCGGAAAGGTTATTGGGCGACGGCGCCACTTGCCGCGCGCAGTCAATTCTTTCTCAGGTTTTCCAGGGCATCTGCGGTGACTTGGCGCACGGCATTCGGCTCGTGACCAAGGACCGTCTGAAGACCGCCGCCGATCAGCGCGTCGCCCAGCGCCGGGACGACGACGGCCGACACCATCCGGCTGATGGCTTTGGCGCCGCCCGCCCGCAAGCCGGCGTCACCTTCGGCCAGGTCGCCGACCAGATCGGCGACAGCGGCATAAAGGGGCGCCAGGCGATGGCCGGCGCCGGTCGCCGCCAGCCAGGCGACGAGCCGGCCGGCGCCATCGGCGGCAAACGCATCGAAGACGACGTCGACCACTTCGCGCGCGCTTATCTCGCCTCGCCTCAGGTGGGCCACCGCGGTGGCCGCGGCGGCGGCCAGATCCTCGGTGATGGAGGTGATCAACGCCACATGGAGCGCATCGACCGTTCCGAAATGGTAGGTGACGTTACCGTGCGTCACGCCGGCCCTGACCGCCACCGCCTTCAGCGTGATCGCCTGCGGCCCCGAGTCGCGCAGTAGGTGGCGGGCCGCCCGGATGGCCTGGGCGCGCATCTCTTGCGGGGCGCGACGTTGACGGGTGGGCTTAACAAACACTTCGCGAATGCTTATTGTCATAGGTGACAATAATACCGGCACGCCGGTCGAGGTACAAGCCATGTCCCAGCACGCCCCGCAGACCTACGAATACGATCTCGATGTCGCCGCCACCGACATCGATGAAATGGGTCACGTCAACAACGCCGTCTATCTGACGTGGGTGCAGGTGGCGGTTCTCCGCCATTGGAACCGCATCGCGCCCAAGGAGGCGGTGGCCGGGCATCTGTGGGTGGCCTTGAAGCACGAGATCCGCTATCGGCACCCGGCGTTCCTCCACGATCATGTCATCGTCAAGGTCGTGCTGGAAAAGCTGCTCGGCGCGCGCGCCTTCTACAAGACGATGATCCGCCACGGTGACGACGTGCTGGCGGAAGTCAACAGTTGTTGGTGCTGCCTGGATGCGGTGACCCGCAAACCGGTCCGGCTGGCCCGTGACATCGTGGCCCGTTTCCTGCCGGCGGAAGTCCCCACCCACTGACGGTGCCGGCGATACTGGTCCTCCCGATTGCCCGGTGCGGCCCGACGCCGAGGGCCCATTCGTCCTGCTGATCGAGCCCTCCGCCGATGGTCTCTCGGTGCTGGGCATGGTCAGCGAACAGCAAATCATCTCGAGCGCGATCCGGCATGCCTTGCCCATGAGCGCAAAGACTTGAGCCTCCTGGGTGCCAAGCCCATCGGCCAGAGGCGTCGAATCGTAGGATTAGGGGCGCCGGCCGCCGCACGATCGGCACCGAGGATGATATAGCAACCGGGAAACCCATGCCGATCCCCGGCCGTTTTTCGCCGAACCGGCGGGGTCCGAAACCCAGGCCTTGCCTGGTACACAGACATGGGGCACATTGACGATCTGAACTGTCTCGCCGCGGCGGATTTCTGCGGTTTTCAGGGTGTTTGAAATGTGGCGGAGAGGGGGGGATTCGAACCCCCGGTGCCCCGTTAAGAGCACGACGGTTTAGCAAACCGCTGGTTTAAGCCACTCACCCACCTCTCCAGAAGGGCCCCAACGAATATGCTGGACGCGATGCCGCGTCCAGCCGCTCCGCCGGGGAAAGCCGTCTTGTCGTCGCCGCCCGCGGGGGCGGAGGCCCCGCTCGAGCGTCCCGTTCTACAAAAGGCCGTCCACCCTGTCAAACGGCCTTTGCATCGGACGCGCCGGATGATGGGGCTCGCCGTCGGTGACGGCGTAGCTGACGATGCCGCCGGTGAGCCGCTTGAGTTCGTCGGCCGTGACGGCGAAAACGTGACGGCCATCGCCGGCCGGAACGTAGAGGGTGGCGAAACGCTTGAGGCTGACGTCGATGGCGATCGGCAGGCCTTGGGCGAGCGCGATGGGGGCGACGCCGCCGGCGGCGAACCCCGTCGCCCGTTCCGTTTCGGAGGCTTCCGCCGGCCGCACTTCGCCTTCGAGGTTGAGCGTGCGGGGCAACGCCTCGGCCCGGCACACCCTGTCTCCCGCCACCAGGACCACGCCCGGCCGCTCGCCGACGATGAAGACGAGCGATTGCACGATGGCCCCGCGGGACGCGCCCAGCGCCGCCGCCCTGTCCTCCGGCGTCGCCGCCCAGCGCGGCAGGCGCACCACCTGGGCCGCCGAGCCGGCCGCGACCAGCGCCCGGCGTACCGCCTTGACGCCACCGCCGCCAAACAGGCTCACGCCGGCACCTCCAGGCCCTTCTTCACGGCCGGGCGGGCGGCGATGGCCTGAAACCAGCGCTTCACGTGCGGGAAGTCGGCAAAGTCGATGTCCTGCCATTCATAGCGCACCGTCCACGGAAAGGTGGCGATGTCGGCGATGGAATAGTCGTGCCCGCCCAGAAACTCCGCCTCGGCCAACCGGCGGTCCATGACGCCGTAAAGGCGCCGGGTTTCGTCCGTATAGCGCTTCTTGGCGTAGGGCACGTCCTCGGGGGCGAAGCGGTTGAAGTGGTGGGTCTGGCCGAACATCGGGCCGACGCCGCCCATCTGCCACATCAGCCATTGAATGACGGTTATGCGGGCGCGCGGGTCGGCGGGCAAAAGCGGGCTTTCGTACTTCTCGGCGAGATAGATGAGGATGGCGCCGGACTCGAAGACCGAGAGCGGCCGGCCTCCCGGCCCGTTGGGATCGACGATGGCGGGGATGCGGTTGTTGGGGCTGATCTTCAGGAACTCGGGCTCGAACTGGGCACCGGCGTTGATATCGATGGGATGCACCTCGTAGGGCACGCCCAGCTCTTCGAGCATGATCGAGGCCTTGCGGCCGTTCGAGGTCTTCCAGGTGTAAAGGTGGATCATCGCGGCCATCCCTCTCCATCGCCCGTCGCGTCCCCACGATGGCATCTGCGATGCGTCCCGGCAAGGGGCGGAAGGGCGATGATCGCGACACCCCCTCCTTGCCCTCCCCCACAAGAGAGGAGGGAAGTGCCGCGCCGCTCCACCTTCTTCCCCCTCCCCCTCGACGAGGAAGTGCCGGGGAGGGAGTGAGCCGCTACCCCTTGAGCTTGTCCTTCAGGAGCTGGTTCACCACCCCGGGGTTGGCCTTGCCCTGGGTGGCGCGCATCACCTGGCCGACGAACCAGCCGATGACCTTTTCGTTGCCGGCGCGGAACTGCTCGACCTGGCCCAAGTTCTTGGCGATCAGGTCATCGATCACCGCCTCGATGGCCCCGGTGTCGCTGATCTGTTTGAGGCCCTTTTCCTCGACGATGGCCTCGGCGTCCTTGCCGGTCTCGGCCATCAGTTCGAAAACCTCCTTGGCCAGCCGGCCCGAGAGCGTGCCGGCGGTGATGAGGTCGATCAATTTGCCCAGGTTCTCCGCCGTGATCGGGCAGGCCGCGATGTCCAGGCCCTTGGCGTTGAGCAGGCCGGCGAGATTGGAGATCACCCAGTTGGCCGCCGTCTTGGCGTCACGCCCCTTGGCCACCGTCTCGAAGTATTCGGCCATGCGCCGCGACGCCACCAGGGCTCCGGCGTCATAGGGGGTAAGCCCGAAGTCCCTGATGAACCGTTCCTTTTTGTCGTCCGGCAGTTCCGGCAGCGTCGCCTTGATGCGATCGACGAAGTCCTGGGTCAGCTTGAGCGGCAGCAGGTCGGGATCGGGGAAATAGCGGTAGTCGTGGGCGAACTCCTTGGTCCGCATGGGCCGCGTCTCGCCCTTGGCCGAATCGAAGAGCCGCGTTTCCTGGATGATTTCCTCACCTGCCTCATAGGCCTCGACCTGGCGGGCCGCCTCGTACTCCATGGCCTGCATGACGAAGCGCACGGAATTCAGGTTCTTGCACTCGGTGCGGGTGCGAAGCCCGGTCTCGCCCACTTTGCGCACCGACACGTTGATGTCGCAGCGCATGGAGCCTTCCTCCATGTTGCCGTCGCAGGTGCCAAGGTAGCGCATGATCGAGCGCAGCTTGCGCAGGTAGGCGCCGGCTTCTTCCGGCGCGCGGATGTCGGGCTTCGACACGATCTCCATCAGGCAGACGCCGGAACGGTTGAGATCGATGAACGATCGCTTGGGGTCCTGGTCGTGCATCGACTTGCCGGCGTCCTGCTCCATGTGCAGGCGCTCGATGCCGATCTCGCGCGTGGTGCCGTCGGGCATGTCGAGGATGACGACGCCCTCGCCCACCACCGGGTGCTTGAACTGCGAGATCTGATAGCCCTGCGGCAGGTCGGCGTAGAAGTAGTTCTTGCGCTCGAACACGCTGAAGAGGTTGATCTCAGCCTTCAAGCCCAGCCCGGTGCGCACCGCCTGCTCGATGCAGTATTCGTTGATGACCGGCAGCATGCCCGGCATGGCGGCGTCGATCAGCGAAACCTGGGTGTTGGGCTCCGCCCCGAAGGCGGTGGCCGAGCCGGAAAAGAGCTTGGCGTTGGACACCACCTGCCCATGCACCTCGAGCCCGCACACCAGCTCCCAATCCCCAGTCTCGCCCGTGATGATCCAGTCCGCCATGGCTCAGGCCTCCCTCAGGAACGACGGCTTGGCGGTGAAGGCTGCCGATTTTTCCATCACGCCGCCGACCTTCAGCACGGTTTCCTCATCGAACGGCTTGCCGACGATCTGCAAACCCAGCGGCAGGCCCTGGGCGTCGAGCCCGGCCGGCACCACCATGGCCGGCAGGCCGGCCAGGCTGATCGGCACCGTGAAGACGTCATTGAGATACATCGCCACCGGATCGTCTGTCTTTTCATCAAGCGCGAAGGCCGCCGAAGGGGCGGTCGGCATCAGGAGCGCGTCGACGGTCTCGAAGGCGTTGCGGAAGTCCCTGGCGATCAGGGTGCGCACCCGTTGCGCCTTCAGGTAGTAGGCGTCGTAATAGCCGGCGCTGAGAACATAGGTGCCCATCAGCACGCGCAGCCGCGTCTCGGCCCCGAAGCCGGCGCCGCGCGTCGCCTCGTACATCTCGTCCAAGCTGTCGCCGGGCACCCGCAGGCCATAGCGCACACCATCGTAGCGGGCGAGGTTGGAGGAGGCTTCCGCCGAGGCGATGATGTAGTAGGTGGCGAGCGCGTATTTCGTATGCGGCAGCGATACGGGCACCGCCTCGGCACCGGCCTCCTTGAGCCAAGCCATGCCCTGCTGCCACAGGGCCTCGATCTCACCCGGCATGCCCTCGACACGGTATTCGTCAGGGATGCCGATCCTGAGGCCCCGGATGTCGCCCGTCAGCGCAGCGGCAAAATCGGGCACCGCGATGGGGGCCGAGGTCGAATCCTTGGGGTCGTGGCCGGCCATCGCGCGCAACAGCAGGGCGACGTCTTCCACCGTGCGGGCCATCGGCCCGGCCTGATCGAGGCTGGAGGCGTAGGCGACGATACCCCAGCGCGAGCAGCGCCCGTAGGTCGGCTTCAAGCCCACGATGCCGCAGTAGGAGGCCGGCTGGCGGATCGAGCCGCCGGTATCGGTACCCGTCGCCCCCAACGCCAGGTGGGCGGCCACCGCCGCCGCCGAGCCGCCCGACGAGCCGCCGGGCACGCGATCCTTGCCGTCGGCAGCCTTCCACGGACTGATCACCGGCCCATAGTGGCTGGTCAGGTTGCCCGATCCCATGGCGAATTCGTCGAGATTGGTCTTGCCCAGCATGACCGTACCGGCGTCCTTGAGCTGGCGGGTCACGGTGGATTCATAGGCCGGCTTGAAGCCGTCGAGGATATGCGAAGCCGCCGTGGTCAGCACACCCTCGGTGCAGAACAGATCCTTGACGCCGACCGGGATGCCGTCGAGCGGGCCTTTCGCCTGCCCCCTGGCGCGTCGCGCATCCGATTCCTTGGCCTGCGCGCGGGCGATGTCGGGAGTCTCGGTGATGAAGGCATTGAGCGCCTGCCCCGCCTCCATGGCCGCGATGTGGGCCTCCGTCAGCTCGGCCGCCGTGAACTCTTTGGCCTTAAGCCCCGCCGCCGCCTGGGCTATGGTCAGATCGGTGAGCGTGCCCATCACTCGACCACCTTCGGCACCGCGAAACAACCCGCCGCAACCTCGGGGGCATTGAGCAGCACCCGCTCGCGGCAATTGCCGTCGGTTACCTCGTCCTTGCGCCTGAAAAGCGACATCTCGGCGACGCTGGTCATCGGCTCGACGCCTTGGGTGTCGACCTCGTTCAGTTGCTCGGCCCAGCCGATGATGCGCGACAACTCGTTGGCCAAGCCGGCCCGCGCTTCGGGCGGAACCTTGATGCGGGCCAAAAAGGCGATGGTCTTGACGGTCTCTTGATCCAGGGGCATGGGAAAAGCGTCTCCGCTCAGGAGGAGACCCCGAAGACGGGGAATTCCGGGATTTTCGGCGCGTGCGCGGCGCGGAAAGTACCACCCGGCCGTCGCCCGCGCAACCCGGCCATGACGGGAAATAGGCCCGCTACCGTGTTCTCGCCGGCCAGGATCTTCCCACCGCCCCGGCGCCCGATCGACCGTTCAGCCGTCAGGGAACGTCCTGGCCGGCGGCGAGTTTACGGCCCGGGGCGGCACGGCGGCCGCCGGCCGTCCCGTTTGCGTGCGGCAGGAAGCGAGGTGAGCGCCATGGGCAGATTTTCGGACAAGCGGATTCTCATTACCGGAGGCAGCAGCGGGATTGGGTTGGCCGGCGCGCTGCGCATCGCCGAGGAGGGCGGCGCGGTCGGCGTCACGGGCCGGAACGAGGAACACCTGGCGGAGGCCCGCCGCCTCCTTCCCCCGGGCTCGCCGGTCCTTGCCAACGATGCCGCCGACCCCGCGGCCGCCGACGAGTTGGCCGCCGAAGTCCGGCGCACCGGCCTTCTCGACGGGCTTTGGCTCAATGCCGGGATCGCCGCGGTCGCCGCCATCGACGAGGTCGACGCCACCTTCTTCGACCGCATGATGAACGTCAATGTCCGGGGGCCGATCCTTCAGATCGCCAAGCTGGCTGAGTACCTCAAGCCCGGGGCCTCGGTCGTCCTGACGTCGTCCACCTCGGCCTACGAGCGGGCGCCGGCGGCCAGCGTCTATGCCGCCACCAAGGGCGCGATCCTTTCCGCCGCCCGCTGTTGGGCCGCCGCCCTGTCGGGCCGGCACATCCGGGTGAACGTGTTGGTCCCCGGCGCCATCGACACCAACTTCCGGGACTTCATGTCGACCGATTTTCGAAAGCAGTTCGAGGACGACGTCGTGAGCCGCGTGCCGCTCAGCCGAATCGGCTCGCCGGAGGAGGCGGCCGCCGTCGCCCTGTTCCTGCTTTCCGACGAAGCCTCGTACGTCACCGGAAGCCAGTATCCCGTCGATGGCGGCCTGACCATGCGTTAGGGGTTATTGCACCGGCTCGGCCAACATCTTCCACACGTCGCCGCCCCAGGCGGTGGGGGCCAAGGCGGCGGCAGCGGCCAGGGCCTCGGCCACCGAAGTGGCGGGCGCCTCGCGGTTCGTCGGCGTCGCCCCCAGATCCTTGACCGAGACGCCGTCGAAGACGATTTTCGACTCGGCCCGGCGATAGAGGAAGACCGTCGAGAAAATCTCGTCGTAGTCGCGCGCCACGTCCAGCAGGTCGACGCTGATCTGGTAGACTTGGTTGTCGGAAAGCTGGAACGGCGCCTCGGTGATGAACATGAAGCCGGGGAAGTTGAGCTTGCGGCCCTCGACCTCGCAGCGCCAGTCCATGTCGTAGTCGGCGGTTTCGATGATGTCGTCCTCGACCGGCGTCTTGCCGGTAAAGCGGATGGAAAAGCCGCAGGTGCCGCCGCCCGCCAGCGCCGCCTTGCCGTTGACCGGCATCAAGAGGTTGCCGTCGATCAAGGGCAGCAGGGCCTCGCGCGGCACGAAACCCATTTCGCGGCCGCTCCAGCGCACCGCCAGCCATTTGCCGTCGCCGCTGGCCCCCATGGCCTCGACCCGGGTGCCGCGCTCGATCTGGCCGTTCTTGGTGGCGTTGGCCGCCGGTTTGGCGCGCACCACGGTTTCGGCCACCGCCAGAAAGCGCCCGGAGGCCGGCGCCACCGGCTTGCCCCCGGCGCCCACGATGCGCCCGGCCTTGTCGCGCTCCAGCGGCGCCTGCTTGACCGCCTTGAGGTAGGATTCGAAGACGAAGCCGAGGTCGCGCCCGCCGCGCCTGACCGCCACCCAGCCGCCCTTGACCTTGCCCGCGGCCTCCAGCTCGGTGCCGACGCCCGCCTGCGCCACCTTGTCGGCGTCGCTGGCCGGCGCCGAGCGCACGTTGACGTCCTTCACCACCACGTAGATGCCGCTCAGGGGTTCGACAGCGACGCCCATGAATTCGATGTTGGCCGCCACCGCGTCGAGGGCCGGCGCGAAAGCCGCCATCGCCAGACCCAGCACCAAACCGCGCCACGCCCGCCCCCGGGCACCGCCCCACCGCCGCCGTCCGCCGGCGCCAAGCGCCGCTGGAAGCGAACCGGCCATTTCCCCCATGATCTTCCCGCACCCCACCCGAAACTAGAAATTACAATGCTCTAGACGATATGATATCGGAGCGAAGTCACCGTCTCCACAGTCTTTTTTCAGAGGAAATCCCAGCCACCCATGGCCATCGTCGACATCCGAGAGTTGCGGGCCCTGGTCCCGCGAGGGCGGCGCATCATTGGCCTCGACCCCGGCACCAAGACCGTCGGCGTCGCCGTCTCCGACGTCAGCGGCCGGCTGGCGACCCCTCTCGAAACCCTCCGGCGCACCAAGTTTCGGGCCGACGCCCTGCGCCTCGCCCACCTCATCTCCGAGCACGAGGTGGGCGGCATGGTGATCGGGCTGCCCATCAGCATGGACGGGGCCGAGGGGCCGCGCTGCCAGTCGGTGCGCCAGTTCGCCGAGAACCTGCTGGAGGTCATCGACCTGCCGACGGCGTTCTGGGACGAGCGGCTGTCCACCGCGGCGGTCGAACGCTTTCTGATCGGCGAGGCCGACATGACGCGTGCGCGCCGCGCCCAGGTCATCGACCGCGCGGCCGCCGCCTACATCCTGCAAGGCGCGCTCGACCGCATGGGCACGGCGGAAAGGTGAGGGCCGCCCGGATGCATAATTCCTTCCGTCATGCCACGGCGTCAGCCCGGGGCATCCAGCCTGCGGAGGGGCCTGGATTGCCCGGGCGAAGCCGGGAAATGATGGGAATGGAGGACGGCGGTCAGGCCTGTTTCGCCTGTGAAATCAAGGCTCCACCTCGGCGAAGGCAGAAAGGTTCTTCGCCATGACAACCATCGTCCTCAGCCTGGCCCCGGTGTTCCTGCTGATCGTCGCCGGCTACGTCATGAAGCGGGCCGAATGGCTGCCCGAGGCCTTCTGGCCGGGGGCCGAGAAACTCACCTATTACGTGCTGTTCCCGGCGCTGCTTGTCGAAAACACGGCGAAGGCCGCGCTGGGCGATATCGCCGTCGGGCCGGTCGCCGGGGCGTTGATCGTCCCCATCCTGGCCGTCGGCGGATTGGTCCTGCTGGCCCGCCCGCTCATGGGGACCGACGGGCCGTCGTTTACCTCGGTCTTCCAGGGGGCCATGCGGCCCAACACCTACGTCGGCATCGCCGGCGCCTTTGCCCTCTTCGGCGGGCCCGGCCTGACGCTGACGGCGCTGGCCATCGTCTGCTGCGTGCCCACCGTGAATGTGCTCGGCGTTGCCGCGCTGCTGCGCTTCGCGCCGCCGGCCGGCGGCCGCCGCCTCGGTTGGCGGGCGCTGATCCTTCCGGTGCTCAGCAATCCGCTGATCGTCGCCCCCTTCATTGGCGTGGTCCTGAATGCCGGCGGCATCGGCTCGCCGCCGGTGATCGGGCCGTTCCTCGACATCCTCGGGAAAGCCGCGCTTCCGGTCGGCCTGATGGCGGTGGGGGCCGGTCTCGACTTCGCCGCGGTCCGCCCGGCCGGCCGCCTGGTCGCCGCCTCCTCGGCGATCAAGCTTCTGGTGCTGCCGGCGCTGACATACGCGGCCGGGCGCCTGCTCGGGCTCGATGCGCTGGCCCTCTCGGTGGTGGTGCTCTATGCCACCCTGCCGGTTTCGGCCTCTTCTTATGTCCTGGCCCGCCAGATGGGCGGCAACGCACCCCTCATGGCCGGCATCATCACGGCGACCACCATCGGAGCCGCGCTGACCATGCCAGCGATCCTGGCACTGCTCGCCTAGGTCCGAGGTTTCGTTGTCCGCGCGACCGCGCCTACCGCCGGGCCGGAGTCATGACCAGGCCGGCGGTGCGCAGGGCCAGGCCCATCAGGGGGGGCGACAGCAGGCGGATGGCACCGACATAGATCAGTGCGCCCACCGGCACCAGCAGAGCGAGTTCGGCCGCCGACGCGAGGTCGGCCGGCAGGGCGAGGCGCAGCAGGACCAGCCCCCCCGCCATGGCGACGGAAGCGCCGGCCGGGGCGGCGAGCGGCGCCAGCAGCCGATCGGCCGGTACCGCCAGCAGACGGACCGCCAGGAAGGCATGCTGTAGCGGCACCAGCAGGGAGGTGCGCGCCACCCACACACTGGTGACGGCATAAAGCCCGAACGGCGCCGCGGCCAGGGCGCCGCCCAGCCCGACGGCGACGAAGATCACCGTCGTCGCCAACCCCCAGCCGGCGTGGTCGGTCGCCCGGTAGAGCGCGGCCAGGAACATGCCGTAGAAGGCCGGGATGAGTTCGAGCGCCAGCACGGCGAGCAGCGGGATGCTGGTCTGCCATTTGTCGTCGAAGGCAGCCAGCACGAGCGGCCGGTCGATCATCACGATGCCGACGGCGACCGGAAAGCCGACCAGGCAGGCAAGCCGAGTCGCATTGACGAAGGCGTCGGCCATGGCGGCCCGGTCGTGCTGGAGCTTCGAAAAGGCGCTGAGCCCGACCTGATAGACGGCGCTGGAGATCAGCGAGCGGATGAGTTGCACGGCGCGCCAGGCCAGCGTGAAGTAGCCGAGCGCGGTGGTCCCGAAGACCGTGCCCACCAGCAAAATCAGCGTCTGTTCGCCAGCGCCGCCGAGGACCTGGCAGAGCGACACCTGGGCGCCGAAGGCCCACATCTCGCGAAACCGCCGGCCGGAAAAGCGGAGCCGGGGCCGCCACGGGCCGACGGCGAACGCCGCCGTCGTCGCCACCTGGCCGACCAGCTGCTGGCCGACCAGGGCCCAATAGCCGTAGCCGGCGAACGCCATGCCGATGCCCACCGCGGCGCCGAGGCCGCGCCCCAGGAGCGAACGCCGGGCGACGGCATCGAAGCGCATCTCGCGGCGGAAGAGCGCGATCTGCACGCTGCTCAGCGCACCCAGCGGCAGCACCGGCGACAGCCAGCGGAGCACGTCGGCCAGCGGCGGCGCGTCGAGCGCGGCGGCGGCCATGTCGGCGCCGGCCAGGCAGGCCGCCATCAGGGCCAGCGCGATGGCGAGCGTGCTCCAAAACGCGGTGTCCAGGTGGTCGGCTTCGAGGGCCGGACGCTGCACCACGGCGTCGGCGAAGCTGTGGGCGGTCAAAAGAAGGCTGAAGGTGATGAAGACGGTGGCCAGCGCCATGATGCCGAAATCTTCGGGCGACAGCAGCCGGGCGAGGATGACAAAGCTGACCAACGAGATCAGCGCGACGCCGACGCTCTCGCCGGTCGCCCACACCAGTCCCTTGAGACTGCGGGTCTTGAGGTCGTGCAGCATTCCGGGCCCGTATCCGATTCCGGCGTCGGCCTTGATAGCAAACCGCGGGCGGCTGCCCGTGTGAACAAACGGTGACTTGCGCGCTTCCCACGGTATTGACGAGTGGGGGATGCTCACAGCCTGGGCGCGAACAGCGCGAACGCCTTCTCGGCGATGGCCATGCCGTAGGTGGTCGGTCCCGGCACCCGGCCCAGGTCACGCAGCGCCGCCATGTGCTGGCGCCGCAGCAAAGCGCCGCCCGGAGTGAGATAGGTGCGCAGCAGCATCCGGCAGTAGCGCCGCACATGGCGCCCCTCGGTGGCGCGCAGTTCGGCGGCATCGAAATAATCGGGGCCATATTCGATGAGCATGCCGAGATAGTCGCGTATCGTCGTGGTACCTGACTCCTCGTCCAGGCGCGAGAAAGCCAGTACCTCGTGCACGAATCCGAAATCGCAGGTGGGCAGCACCTCAAGGAAGACGGCGATGTCTTCGTGCAGGCGCTGGGAGCGATAGAACGGGCGGCGGGCCCGCACCAGGTCGGCCCGTATCAGGTTGGTGGTGGGGGCGATGGCAAAAACCCGCCCGGCCAGGAACAGCCGGCCGATCTCACGGCCGGAAAACACCTCGCTCTCCTTCGGCAGCCCGCCGCATTCGATGGCCTCGCCGCGGCGCCGCAACGAGCCGACGATGCCGACGGCGGGATGGCGAAGCCCGACGTCGACCATCCGTTCGATGGCCCGCGGATACATCATGTCGTCGGCCGGCAACAACCAGCAGTAGCGGGCCTCGGGCGACATCAGTTCGATGGCGCGGTTCCAGTTGTCGAGCATGGAGAGCGTCGCCTCGTTGCGGTACATCCGGACCCGCCGGTCGCGCCCGGCGTGGCGGGCCGCGATGGTTGCGGTGTCGTCGGTGCTGGCGTTGTCGAGAATGACGTGCTCAAGCTCCGCGTGGCTCTGGGCGCGCACGCTGTCGATGCAGACGTCAAGATACCGGCCGCCGTTGTAGACGGGCGTCACCACACTGACGAGGGCTGAATCGGCCACTGCGTTCGGCTCTCCGCTCCAGGGATGGCCATCGCCCAAAGTATCGCCCATCCGTCCCCCCCGGCGAAATCGGCGCAAAGGAGGATCACCGATTGTTCACATGCCGCCGCGCACCGGACATCCTTCGGCTGGGCCGCTTCGCCGACCGTGCTCGGGATGAGGACCTAAAGCCACGACCTCATGCCGAAAAGGCCCGAAGAGTCGTCTCGAAGCATGGCCTCTGGATTCAGAAGTTTTCCACAACATCTGGTCTTGCACGCCCGTCGGGGCCGGTCTTATAGTGGCGGCTCATGAGCAACCCCCATATCAACGCCCTCTTCCCGCATCGCCATTTGTTGGCCATCGAAGGGCTTTCATCCCAGGAAATCACGCTTCTGCTCGACATCGCCGAAGGCTACGTCGAGCAGAACCGCCAGGCAGACAAGAAGAAGTCGCTGCTGCGCGGGCGTACCATCATCAACCTCTTTTTCGAGGCGTCCACCCGCACGCGGACGTCCTTCGAACTGGCCGGCAAGCGACTGGGCGGCGACGTCATCAACATGACAGTGGCCACCAGCTCGGTGAAGAAGGGCGAAACGCTCATCGACACCGCGATGACGCTGAATGCCATGCACCCCGACGTGCTGATCGTCAGGCACCAGGATTCGGGCGCCGTCAAGCTGCTCTCCGAAAAGGTCAACTGCGCGGTCATCAACGCCGGCGACGGAACGCACGCCCATCCCACCCAGGCGCTGCTGGATGCGTTGACCATCCGCCGGCGCAAGGGCAAGCTGGCCGGACTCAAGGTCGCCATCTGCGGCGACATCCTGCATTCCCGGGTGGCGCGTTCCAACATCGAGCTCCTGACCACCATGGGGGCCGAGGTGCGCCTCGTCGCCCCGAAGACGCTGATCCCCACCGCGGTCGAGCGGATGGGCGCCAAGGTCTTCCACTCCATGAAGGACGGCATCGCGGATTGCGACATCGTCATGATGCTGCGCCTGCAGACCGAGCGCATGCAGGGCGGCTTCTTCCCGTCGGTCCGCGAATACTTCCACTTCTTCGGGCTGGATTACGAGAAGCTGGCCGCCGCCAAGCCCGACGCGCTGATCATGCATCCGGGCCCAATGAACCGCGGCGTCGAGATCGATTCCCTGGTCGCCGACGACTACGGCCGCAGCGTCATTCGCGAACAGGTGGAAATGGGGGTCGCGGTGCGCATGGCCTGCCTGGACCTGCTGACCCGCAACCTCCCCAACTCTGATTTGAAGAACCTGTGATGGCCACCCGCTGGAAACACACGGAAAACCTCGTCGCCTACGTCAACGCCCGCCTGCTTGACCCGGCCTCGGGCCTGGACGCCAAGGGCGCGCTCCTGAGCGAGGGCGAGACCATCGCCGACTTCGGGCCCAAGCTCTTCGCCGATGGCGTGCCCGAGGGCGTGCCGGTGATCGACTGCAAGGGCATGTGCCTGGCCCCCGGGCTGGTCGACATGCGCGTGCAGGTGCGCGAGCCCGGCGAGGAGCACAAGGGCACGCTGGCGTCCTCGGGACGCGCCGCCACCGCCGGCGGCGTCACCAGCATGGTCTGCCTGCCCAACACCCATCCCGCCATCGACGACATGTCGGTGGTGGAATTCATCGCCAGGCGGGCCCGCCTGCTGGGCCTGGCCAAGGTCTACTGCTACGGGGCCATCACCAAGGGCCTCGCCGGCAAGGAACTGGCCGAGATCGGGCTTCTGGCCGAATCGGGCGCCGTCGGCTTCACCGACGGCGAGAAGTCGGTGGTGGACGCCCAGGTGATGCGCCGGGCGCTGCTTTACTCCAGCACCTTCCCGCTTCTCCTCATCCAGCACCCCGAGGAGCCGAGTCTCGCCGGCAGCGGGGTGATGAACGCGGGTGAGATGGCGACGCGCTTGGGGCTTAGCGGCATCCCGCGCGAGGCCGAGATCATCATGATCGAGCGCGACATCCGGCTGGTCGAGATGACCGGCGGACGGCTGCACTTCGCCCACGTCTCGACCGGCGAAAGCGTCGCCGTAATCGCGCGCGCCAAGGAACGCGGCCTCGCCATCACCTGCGACACCGCGCCGCCCTACTTCGCGCTGAACGAGGTGGAGGTGGGGGACTACCGCACCTTCGCCAAACTGTCGCCGCCGCTGCGCTCGGAAGCTGATCGGGCGGCCATCGTCGAGGGGCTGAAGTCCGGCGTCATCGACGTTATCGCGTCGGATCACGCGCCGCAGGACGAGGATTCCAAGCGCCTGCCCTTCTCGCAGGCGGCCTGCGGCGGCATCGGGCTCGAAACCCTGCTGGCGGTGACGCTGGGCCTCGTCCATAACGGCGACCTCAAGCTGCTCGACGCGCTCAAGCTCATCACCGTGGCCCCGGCCGACGTGCTGGGCCTGCCGGCCGGGCGCCTGAAGAAGGGCGCGGCGGCCGACCTCGTCATCTTCGATCCCGACCGGGTGTGGAAGGTCGAGGCGGCGACGCTGCTCAGCAAGTCCAAGAACTCGCCCTTCGACGAGCGGCCGGTCCAGGGGCGCGTGTTGCGCACCATCGTCGACGGCCGGACGGTCTTCGAACTCGACAGTTGACCCCATGGACGCGCTGATCGGCACCCTGGGTTACCCGCTGCCGATCGCCTTAGGTCTCGGCTATCTGCTGGGATCCATCCCGTTTGGCCTCATCCTGACGCGCTTGGCCGGCCAGGGCGACATCCGCCAGATCGGTTCGGGCAACATCGGCGCCACCAACGTGCTGCGCACCGGCAAGAAGGGTCTGGCAGCGGCCACGCTGCTGCTGGACGGCGCCAAGGGGGCGGCGGCCGTGCTGCTGATGGCCGGCATCTCGGGCGACGCCGCGCTGGCGGCGGGCTTGGCCTCGGTGCTCGGCCATGTATTCCCGGTCTGGCTCAGGTTCAACGGCGGGAAGGGGGTGGCGACCACGCTGGGCGTGCTGCTGGCCGCCGCCTGGCCGGTCGGCGTCATGGCCTGCCTCACCTGGCTGGCGGTGGCAGTGATCTTTCGCATCTCCTCTCTGGCCGCCCTGATCGGGCTCGCCGCGTCGCCGCTTTTCGCTCTCTGGCTGGCCGACCCCCGCACGGCGGCGATGGCCGCCCTCCTCGCCGCCTTGAGCGTTGCCCGCCACCACGAAAATATCCGCCGCCTGCTCAAGGGCGAGGAACCGCGCATCGGCAAGAAATAACGGAATTTCGCACAAAATTTCGGTGACAGATCCCATGGGATCTGTCACCGAAATTAGTTCAGCCGAAATTACCCCTTCCGCTTCGCGAACGGGCCGTCGCCGACCGGGCCATGGTCGGTGTCGAGCGCGCTGGGGTATTCCTTGGCGATCTGGCGGCGGGCTTCCTCGCCAAGGCGTGGCAACTCGGCGGCGATTGCGGCCTCGCCGATGGCTCCGCCGAGCGCGGCGATACGCTCGGCCAGCGCCGCCGCGAAGTCGGCATCGCCGCGAGCGTCGAAACCGATGATCACCGCCTCGCCGGCCAGTTCCTGGGTGGCGGCGCCGTCCAGGCCGAGGCGGCCGGCCGCCCACATCCCGGCCAGCTTGTCGCGCCGGGAGCGCACCTTGAAGCGGCGCTCCTCCTCCATCTTGTACCTGGCTTCCTGGCTTTTCTTGCGGTCTTCGAAGGCGTCGTCTTCAGGGGTCATGGCCGCTCCCGCTTTCGCCCGAGGCTTCGCGGCGATTTTACCATAAGTCCGGCTCGGGGCGACCCTTCCCTTGCGCCGCGCGCCCCGGACCGTTACATCCAAGGAGTGTGCACCGTCGTCCTCCTGCGCCGACCGACCCATGCTTGGCCCCTCATCCTCGGCGCCAACCGCGACGAGATGGGCGACCGGCCGTGGCTGCCGCCGGCCCGCCATTGGCCCGACCGGCCGCGCGTGGTGGCCGGGCTCGACCGTCTGGCCGGCGGCACCTGGCTCGGCGTCAACACCCACGGCGTCGTCGCCATGGTGCTCAACCGGCGCGGCTCCCTGGGCCCCCGCCCCGGCGTCAGGAGCCGCGGCGAACTGCCGCTGTTGGCGCTCGAACACGCCGACGCGCGCACGGCGGCCCAGGCGATGGCCGACCTCAACCCCGCCGCCTATCGCTCCTTCAACCTGATCGTCGCCGATCATCACGAGGCTTTCTGGCTGTGCTCGCGCTACGACCAGGTGACCCGCGGCCACGAACCGCCGGTCGAGGTCCATGCGCTTCCCTCCGGCATCTCGATGATCACGGCCTCGGACCGCAACGACCCCACGTCGCCGCGCGTCCGCGCCTTCCTGCCGCGCTTCGAGGCGACGACGCCGCCCGATCCCGAGGCCGATGACTGGCGGTCGTGGAGTTCTCTGCTGGAAAGCCGGGTCCATGACGTGGAAGCCGGCCCGGAGGGCGCCATGACCATCGTCACCGACCACGGATTCGGCACGCTTTGTTCGTCGCTGATCGCCATCGGCCAGCCGGCCGGCGGCAAGGCCCGCGTGGTGTGGCGGTTTGCGCCGGGCCGGCCCGGCAAAGTGCCATTCAAGCCGGTGATGATTTGAGAGCGCAATCGTTGTTTTGAACCCCACCACCTGCTATATGAGGCGCGACTCTTGTCCGCGTCCCCGCGGCACCAACGAATTCGAGTACCTCCCATGGCTAGACGCAGGCAGATCTACGAGGGCCGGGCCAAGATCCTTTTCGAGGGCCCCGAGGCGGGCACGCTTGTCCAGCACTTCAAGGACGACGCGTCCAGTTCGGATTCCCCGAAGAAGGGTGTGATCACCGGCAAGGGCGTGCTGAACAACCGCATCTCCGAATACCTGATGCTGCGCATCAACGAGATCGGCATCCCCACCCATTTCGTGCGCCGGCTCAACATGCGCGAGCAACTGGTCCGCGAGGTCGAGATGATCCCGGTGCAGGTGATCGTGCGTAACCTCGCCGCCGGCTCGTTCTCGGAACGCTTCGGCATCCCCGAGGGCACCGCCCTGCCGCGCTCTATCATCGAGTACTGCTACAAGTCCGACGAACTGGGCGATCCGCACGTCAGCGAGGAGCATATCACCGCCTTCGAATGGGCGACCTCCCAGGACATGGACGACATCGTTTCCATGAGCCTGCGGATCAACGACTTCCTGACCGGCCTGTTCCTCGGCATCGGCATTCGTCTCGTCGACCTGCGCCTGGAATACGGACGGTTGTGGGAAGGCGAGCAGATGCGCATCGTGCTGGCCGACGAGATCAGCCCCGACAGCTGCCGGCTGTGGGACATCAAGACCAACGAGAAGATGGACAAGGACCGCTTCCGCCGCGACCTCGGCAACGTCGAGGACGGCTACCAGGAAGTGGCCCGGCGCCTGGGCATCCTGCCGGAAGGAGGCCCGCGCGACATGAAGGGTCCGGAAGTGATGCAATAAGGGGCGAGGGAAACGTGAAGGCAAAAGTCCACGTCATGTTCAAGGAAGGGGTCTTGGACCCCCAGGGCAAGGCCGTCAGCCACGCGCTGGCCGCCCTCGGGTTCAAGGGCGTCAACGAGGTCCGGCAAGGCAAGTACATCGAGCTCGACCTCGACGAGAAGAACCCCGACAAGGCGCGCCAGAGCGCCGAGGCCATGTGCAAGCAGCTCCTGGCCAACACCGTCATCGAAACCTACGCCATCGAAATCACCGAGTGATGACCCGCCCCGCGCGCATCCCGGCGTCCCATCCAGCGCCCGGGAGCGGTGTGGTTATCGCCAGGCTTCATCGCGACGATTGACGAGAGCATCACCCATGAAAGCCGCAGTCATCGTGTTTCCCGGTTCCAACTGCGATCGCGACATCCAGGTCGCCATCGAGCAGAGCACCGGCCAGCCTTGCGCCATGATCTGGCACAAGGAGACCTCCCTTCCCCGCCTCGACCTCATCGTCGTGCCCGGCGGCTTCTCCTACGGGGACTACCTGCGCTCGGGCGCCATGGCGGCCCATTCGCCGATCATGCGGGCCGTCAAGGCCGAGGCCGACAGGGGCGTCGCCGTCCTGGGCATCTGCAACGGCTTTCAGGTCTTGACCGAGGCGCAACTGCTGCCGGGCGTGCTGATGAAGAACCGCGATCTTCGCTTCATTTGCCGGGACGTCGATCTTAGGGTGGAAGCTACCGACACGGTGTTCACCCGGCGCTACAGGAAAAGCCAGGTAGTGCGCTTCCCGATCGCGCACAACGATGGCAACTACTTCGCTGACGCCGAGACCCTCAAGGCGCTGGAGGGCGAGGGCCGCGTGGCGTTCCGCTATTGCGATCCCCAGGGGAACATCACCGAGGCGGCCAACCCCAATGGCTCTCTCAACAACATCGCCGGCATTCTCAACGCGAAGCGCAACGTGCTTGGCATGATGCCGCACCCCGAGCGGCTGGCCGACATGCTGCTGGGCGGCATCGATGGCCGGCCGATGTTCGACGGACTGGTGGAGGCCCTGGCGGCATGAGCGCGATCACCCCCGAAATCGTCAAACGGCACGGCCTGACGCCCGAGGAGTACCAGAAGGTCCTCGACATCATGGGCCGCGAGCCGAACCTGACCGAGCTCGGCATCTTCTCGGTCATGTGGTCCGAGCACTGCTCGTACAAATCCTCGAAGAAGTGGCTCAAGACGCTGCCTACCAAGGCGCCGTGGGTCATCTGCGGGCCGGGCGAGAACGCCGGCGTCATCGACATCGGCGACGGCCAGGCCTGCATCTTCAAGATGGAAAGCCACAACCACCCCAGCTTCATCGAACCCTACCAGGGCGCCGCCACCGGGGTCGGGGGCATTTTGCGCGACGTCTTCACCATGGGCGCGCGCCCCGTGGCCAACCTCAACGCGCTGCGCTTCGGCGACCCCGGCCATGCCAAGACGCGGCACCTGGTGTCGGGCGTGGTCGCCGGCATCGGCGGCTACGGCAACTGCATGGGCATCCCGACGGTGGGCGGCGAGTGCGAGTTCCACCCCTGCTACAACGGCAACATCCTGGTCAACGCCATGACCGTCGGCGTCGCCGATACCGACAAGATCTTCTATTCGGCCGCCGCCGGCCTCGGCAACCCGCTGGTCTACGTGGGCTCGCGCACCGGGCGGGACGGCATTCACGGCGCCACCATGGCGTCCGCCGAATTCGACGAGGATTCCGAGGAAAAGCGCCCGACGGTCCAGGTCGGCGACCCCTTCACCGAGAAGCGGGTGCTCGAAGCCTGCCTGGAACTGATGGCCACCGATGCCATCGTCGCCATCCAGGACATGGGCGCCGCCGGGTTGACCTGCTCGACCTTCGAGATGGCCTCGAAGGGCGGCATGGGCGTGGAACTCAACCTCGACCTGGTACCCAAGCGCGCCGCCGACATGACCGCCTATGAACTCATGCTCTCGGAAAGCCAGGAGCGCATGGTCATGGTCCTGAAGCCCGGCCGCGAGGACGAGGCCCGGGCCATCTTCGAGAAGTGGGAGCTGGAATTCGCCGTCGTCGGGCACCTGACCGACACCGGCCGCCTGACGCTGACCATGGACGGCAAGGTGGTGGGGGATCTTCCCATCGATCCCCTGGCCGAGGCGTCCCCCGAGTACGATCGCCCGTGGGTGCCGACGCCGGCCCCCAAGGCGCTGTCCGTCGACGACGTGCCGGCCCCCAACGATCCGCTGGCTGCCTTGAAGCGCCTGATCGGCTCGCCCGACCTCTGCGAGAAGCGCTGGATCTGGGAGCAGTACGACCACATGGTGATGGGCGACACCGTTGGGCGCCCGGGAGGCGACGCCGCCGTCGTGCGCGTGCATGGCACGAAGAAGGCGCTGGCCATCACCACCGACTGCACGCCCCGCTATTGCCTGGCCGACCCCAAGGAGGGCGGCAAGCAGGCGGTGGCCGAGGCTTGGCGTAACATCACCGCGGTGGGGGCGACTCCGCTCGCTATCACCGACTGCCTCAACTTCGGCAACCCCGAAAAGCCCAAGATCATGGGCCAGCTCGTGGCCTGCATCAAAGGCATGAGCGAGGCCTGCACGGCCTTGGACTTCCCGGTCGTTTCCGGCAACGTCTCGCTTTACAACGAGACCAGCGGCGAAGGCATCCGCCCGACCCCCGCCATCGGCGGCGTCGGCCTGATCAAGGACGTCACCAAGGCGGTCGGCCTGGCGCTCGGCGCCGGCCAGACGCTCCTCGTCATCGGCGAGACCAAGGGCCACCTCGGCCAGTCGCTCTACCTGCGCGAGATCGCCGGGCGCGAGGAAGGGGCGCCGCCGCCGGTCGACCTCGCTTCCGAGCGGCGCAACGGCGACTTCGTGCGCGGCCTCATCGATGCCAAACGGGTTGCCGCCTGCCACGACCTCTCGGGCGGTGGGCTTTTGGTCGGCGTCGCCGAGATGGCGATGGCCGGAGGCGTCGGCGCCGTCCTCGAGGCGCCGCAAGGCTCCGTCCCTCCGCACGCCTGGCTGTTCGGCGAAGACCAGGGCCGCTATCTCCTGGCCGTCAAGGACGCCGCCGCCATCCTCGCCGACGCCGCCAAGGCAAAGGTGCCGGCCGCCGTCATCGGGCGCACCGGGGGCGACACATTGACGGTGAACGGCGGGCACGCCATATCCCTAGCGGAACTGAAAAGCGCGCATCAGGGCTGGCTGCCGGAGTACATGTCGGCCCCCTGACGCCGCCTTGGCGGATGGAGGGTGTCATGGCAATGGATTCCGGCGAGATCGAACGCTTGATCAGGGAAGCGATTCCCGACGCCAAGGTGACTATCGAGGATCTGGCCGGCGACGGCGACCACTATGCCGCCCACGTCGTTTCGGGGGCGTTCAAGGGCCGCAGCCGGGTCCAGCAGCACCAGATGGTCTACGACGCCTTGAAGGGCCGCATGGGCGGTACGCTGCACGCACTCGCCTTGCAGACCAACGTGCCGGCCGACGCCTGAACGCAGCGGAGGAAAGACGGGAAAGATGAACGACAACGCGGTCTTCAAGCGCATTCAGCAGGAAATCGACGAGAACCCGGTGGTGGTCTTCATGAAGGGCACCCCGATGTTCCCGCAGTGCGGCTTCTCGGCCGCCGTGGTGCAGGCGCTTTCGCTGCTGGGCGTCAAGTTCAAGGGCATCGATGTGCTCACCGACCCGCCGATCCGCGAAGCCATCAAGTCCTTCAGCAACTGGCCGACCCTGCCGCAGCTCTACGTGAAGGGCGAATTCGTCGGCGGCGCCGACATCGTGCGCGAGATGTACGAATCGGGCGAACTGGCGGAATTCCTGAAAACCAAGGAAATCGCGCTCGCCGACTGAGCGCGGGGTTGTGCCCCCATCTTCCTCCCTCTCCGCCCCTTTGGGGGGGAGAGGGTTGGGGTGAGGTGGGGGAATCCCAGGCGACGGCGGCAACCCACCTCACCCTCCCGCGCCTCGGGCGCGGGCCCCTCCCTCTCCCCCCTGAAGGGCGGAGAGGGGCCGCTTCCCCCCAAAGCGAAAGGCCGCGCCCTTGCGGGTGCGGCCTTTGCCGAATTCTCTTTAACCGTCGGTCAGCGCGAGTAGTACTCGATCACCATGTTCGGTTCCATCTGGATCGGGTAGGGAATGTCGGCCAGCTTGGGAACGCGGGTGAACTTGCCGGTCATCTTGTTGAAGTCGACCTCGACGTAGTCGGGCACGTCGCGCTCGCCCGACTCGGCGGCTTCCAGCACCATCGCCATGGCGCGCGACTTCTCCTTGACCTCGATGACGTCGCCTTCCTTGACCAGGTAGGACGGAATGTTGACCCGCTTGCCATTGACCTTGACGTGGCCGTGGCTGACGAACTGGCGGGCGGCGAAAACGGTGGGCACGAACTTCATGCGGTAGACCACGGCGTCGAGCCGGCGCTCCAGGATGCCGACCAGATGTTCGGAGGTGTCACCGCGGCGCCGCGCCGCTTCCTGGTAATAGCGGCGGAACTGGCGTTCGCTGATGTTGCCGTAGTAGCCCTTGAGCTTCTGCTTGGCCGCCAACTGGAGCCCGAAATCCGAAGGCTTGCGCCCGCGCCGCTGGCCGTGCTGGCCGGGACGGTATTCGCGCTTGTTGAGCGAGCTTTTGGGGCGGCCCCACAGATTGACGCCGAATCGGCGGTTGATCTTGTACTTCGACTGCAAGCGTTTGGTCATGTATCAAAACCCATTTTTTCTGTTGTTTTATGTCCCAATAGTCCCTTGCGGGCGGGGCAATAAGCCCACGTTCTTGGGAATGAAGGGGGCGGAGTATACTCATGGCGGGCCGGATGTCAAACCCGGCCCGTTTTGGCCTGCTAATAATTGTCTTTCCAGGCTCATGCGCGTATCATGGCCTCTGGGGCAAACGAATGGGGGCAGCCATCGGGAGAGGATGACCGCCATGTCTACCGACGACGCGCAGACGACCGATCGGCCCAATCAAGCCCAACACCAAGAAAAACCAGCCATTTCCGATCCTCGCGACGACCTGCGCGGCCAAGTTGCCACGCATCGCCGCGAATTGCAGGATTTCTTCGCCCGCCGCCAAGTGTCGCCGTACGCCAAACGCGGGGTCAAGCGCATCTTCACGCACTGACCCTTCGAGACGAACCTGTCGGCTCTCCTCAGGGTGAGGTTCCACCAGGGTCCTCATCCTGGGCAGCCGGCGGAGATGGCCTGTCGAAGGACCCGCCCTCACGCCGATTCGAGTTCGGTATCCCAGTAGAGGAAGTCCCGCCAGCTTTCGTGCAGGAAGTTGGGCGGGAAGGCGCGGCCGTTCTGCTGCAACTCGTAGGCAGCCGGTTCGGCCGGCTTGCGCAGCGGGTAGACGCCGGTGGACCTCGGCAGCCGGTTGCCCTTCTTCAGGTTGCACGGCTCGCAGGCCGTGACCACGTTGTCCCACCGCGTGCGTCCGCCGCGCGAGCGCGGGATGACGTGATCGAAGGTCAGGCTCTCGGTCGGGAAGCGCTGGCCGCAGTACTGGCACGAGAACTTGTCGCGCAGGAACACGTTGAACCGGGTGAACGCCGGGCGACGGGCCAGCGGCACGTAGTCCTTGAGCGAAATGACGCTGGGCAGGCGCATTTCCCAGCTTGGCGAATGGATGGAACAGTCGTATTCGGAAACCACGGTGACGCGCCCCATGAACACCGCCTTGACGGCGTTCTGCCACGACCACAGCGACAGCGGGAAGTAGCTCAACGGCCGAAAGTCGGTGTTGAGAACCAGGGCTGGAAAGCTGTCGAGCGCGAGAGACACCAAAAATCTCCTACGTGACCGGCCGAAGAATACAACATGTTGTTGCCGTTGCCAAATGGCGCAAATTTGACGGTTTGGTGACGGGAGAGGGGTCACCACAGAGGTACAGAGACACAGAGATTTCTAAATGCGCGGGCAAAGCCCGCGCAACAAACCCGTCCTCTGTGTCTCTGTGGTTTAAACCCCGGCGGCCGCGAACGCCCGCGTCAGGAAGTCCTGGCCCAGTTCGATGCATTCCCCGTCGATGCCGTGCGGCAGGCCGGGGCGCGGGTGCGCCTCCACCGTCAGGCCGAGGGACTTGAGCCCGGCCTCGGCCTCGGCCAGGAAGGCGAAGGGCAGCACAGGGTCGTCGGTACCGTGGGTGAGCAGAACGGGCGGGGTCGAGCGCATCTCGGCCTTGAGTTTGTCGAGGCCCACCAGCAGGCCCGAATAGCTGACGATGCCAGCCATCGCACGTGCCCGGCGCAGCCCGACGTGCAGCGACATCATGGCCCCCTGGGAAAAGCCGATCAGCGCCAGGTTTTCGTCCGCCAGCCCGTCACGCGCCAGTTCGGCGTCGATGAAGGCGTTGAGCACGGGCGCCGCCCGCTCGGCCCCCAACAGGCGCGCCTCCTCGGTGAAGTCCTGCAAACTGAACCACTGATAGCCATAGGGTGCCATGTCGAAGGCATAGGGCGCGTTGGGGGAGATGAACCGGGCATGGGGCAGCGCCTTCTGGAAATAGGGGGCAAGCCCGATGAGGTCGTTGCCGTCGGCGCCCACCCCGTGCAGGAAGATGACGAGTTGCTGGGGCGCGCCGCCAGCCGCCGGGGGAACACTGGGTCCCGAAAGGGAAATGAGATCCGCCATCGCCTGCCTGCCCGCCCTGCCGTTTCACCAAAGATGCCGGCGAGTCCTAGCCGATGGGGCGGGGCGTTGTCACGCCTGGAATGGAGGGGGGGGCGGCGCCGCGGTCGTTCAGGCCGGACCGGCGGCGGGATCGACGCTTGGCCATGACGCGGCCTCGGCGACGTCGAAAAATCGCAGCTGGCCGTCGTCCTGCACGGCGTGCAGCAGTTCATGGCGGCGCCATAGGCCGCCCAACGCCTGGCCGAGAGGGACCAGGTCCATCGGCGTGCCGTCGTCCTTAAGTTGGCACCAGACTTCGGAGACGCTGCGGGGCTGGCGGAAATAGCCGTTCGCCCGCATCCGTTCGAGGCGATCAGCCGCCGCGACAGAGCCGTCCATGGAGATCGTCATTGCCCTTTCCTCCCTTCCGGTGTTTGTGAAAGAGGCACCTTGGACATGGTACGGGGCGGCCGCCCCGCGCAACCCCGGAATGACGATATAGCCGCCCGTGCTTACGAATCGGCGGCCGCGGGCGATCCGTCGTCCCGGCCCATCGCCGCAAGGATCGCCGCCTGAACCGCCTTGTCCTGCGCTTTTACCGCCGCGGTCAGCGAAAGCAGCTTTTGGCGGGTGTCGTAAAGCTGATCGACCAGCGACAGCACGACCGGCAGCAGGGTGGTGTCGACCTCCAGCTCGTAGTGCAGCGTGCAGATCAGCCGGACGCGCGCGCATTCCATGTCGGAGAAATAGAGCGTCCCGGCCTCCTCGGCCGGCGCCACCAGCTCCTCGTCGATCCAGGCATCGAGGTCGCCACGTTCAAGCCCGGCGATCGCCGCGCACAGCTCTTCGATGGGCATCATGACAGCATCTCCTTGCGCGGGTCCTCGGCGTTCTTCGGCTGCCAGGCCTCCAGAAACGCCGCCAGCTCGGGCTCCTCGGCGGCGGGCAGAACGACCTTGAGCGTGATCAGCAGATGCCCGCTCTCCCCTGTCTTGCGGTTGCGGATGCCCTTGCCGCGCAGGCGCAGCGTGGTGCCGGTGTTCGACCCCTTGGGGATGGTCATCGCCACCGGACCCTTGAGCGTCGGCACCTGGACCTGGGCGCCCAGCACCGCCTCCTTCACGGTCACCGGAAGCTCGACATGGATGTTGTCGTCCTTGCGGCGAAAGAACGGATGCGGCTCGACATGCAGCTCGACATAGGCATCGCCCGCCGGCCCGCCGCCGAAGCCCGGCATCCCCTGCCCCTTCAGCCGCAGCATCTGCCGATCCTGGGCGCCCTCGGGGATCTTCACCTGCAGGGTCTTGCCTTCCATGAGCGTGATCGTGCGCGTGGCGCCGTTGGCGGCATCCAGGAAGGCGACCGGCAGCACGGCGCTCACGTCCTGGCCGGGGGCCCGGAAGGCGCCCCGCGGCCGCCGCCCGCCGCCGCCGAACGCCTGGGCCAGGAATTCCTCCAGGTCCTCGTTGCTGGAAAAACCGTCGCGCGCCGCGTGCGAGGCATAGGCGGGGCCGTCGGCGAATTCGCGATAGAACCGCTCCTGCGGCCGCTGGGCGCCGCTGGCGTCGATCTCGCCGGCATCGAAGCGGCGGCGCTTTTCCTTGTCCTTGAGCAGGTCGTGGGCGCCCGAGATTTCCTTGAACCGCGACTCGGCCTCCTTGTCGGCCGGATGCAGGTCCGGATGGAACTTGCGGGCCAGCGTCTTGAACGCCTCCTTGATCTCCTTGTCGGTCGCCGAGCGGGCGACGCCGAGGGTCTCGTAAGGGTCCTTCATGACCATGATGCCTTTCACGCAACGCCGCTGACGGGAGCCCGGAGGGCCCCGCGGTCATCGGCACCGCCGAGGGTATCCCCGGCGCCGCCATTGCGCCAGCCCGTCACCGAGGGGCGGCGGGCGGCGCCTTCTGGATATGGGGGGCGAGGCCGGAGAGGGCGACGCCGCCGGGGGGCGCGCGCCGCGCGGGAAAGACGCGTCATCACCCCCTGAAAGCGGAACGGAACGGTGGTATGATCGCCGGCGACCCCCGAGGACCAGGCCATGGCAAAGAAGAAAACCGCAACGCCCCCGATCCATCCGGGCGAGATTCTCAAGGAGGAGTTTCTCATCCCCCATGGCCTCAACGCCAACCGCCTGGCGGTGGCCATCGGCGTGGCGCCGAACCGCATCACCGGCATCCTCAACGGCAGGCGCGCCATCAGCGGCGAGACGGCGATCCTGCTGGCCCGCGCCTTCGGGACGACGCCGGAATTCTGGATCAACCTCCAGGCCCACTACGACCTGGAACTGGCCCGCCTCCAGGTGACCGAGGAACGCGTCCAGGGAGCCGCCTCGCTGGCCCGGGAACTGCGCGTGGCGTGAACCGGGGAGAGGCGCAGGCCCCCCGCGCGATGCAGAGGCCTTAGTTCTCCCTTGTTGACGATGTGCCAACCTTCACCGCGAGAGGTCTTAAGAAGCTTCGCCAATCCGTGCCACGTAATTTCGACTCGATTGAAGGAGTATTCGTGGATTTCGATCAGCTTCATAGCTTGCTCCAATGCGGTTTCCCGTGCATTTAATTAACTGCTCAAAAGAGTTGCAGAGAACCATGTTTACGGGAATCACCGCAAAAACGCTCTTGCCTGCACCCGACGGCAAAGGGATTCAGGTGGTCTCGCTTGGCGGATAGGGGGAACGCCGCCGGCCAAATATAGGGGGAGAGAGTGGCACCATCGCATGGGGATGATGCGGATGGCGGCAGGGGGATTCAGCCAAGGAACTTTTCTCCGGGGCGCGGAACACGGACGCTGTGGCTCATCATCGATCTGATGATGGCCATTCCCCAATATGCCTTCCACATGTTCTGGGGAGGGCTATTCGGCTTCGCGGTCGGCGGAACGGCCGGACTCGTCATAGGCAGCGTCATCGGGATCATCACCAGTTCCGGCGTGCTATGGGTGACGGTCTATTACGTTAGTCAGGCCCGTCGATTCATGGCCTCGGAGATGGAGCGGCTCCACCGTCGATGGGTATTGAAGGAGGAGAAGCCGCAACCTCCAAGGCCCGCGCATGTCAATCTCGTCGGAGCCGTGTACACGTTCTTCGCCGGGTGCGAGGCCTTACTGATGATGATCGTGATTGTCCCGGGCTACGAGATTCTCGCCGAAAGCCACTCCGCCGCTTACCCGTTCCTCCAATCGTTCCTAAGTCCCGCAATCGACCAGTTCTTCGCGACATTTCCGTATCTCGATCATTGCTTCGAGCGTCTGTGGGCCGCCGGGCGGGGCGAGAGGGCGCTATTCATTCGTCTGGGCGTGGCGAGCATCTGGATCATTGGCATCTATGGGGCTGCCAAAGGCTGCCACGGCATGATCCAAGGGTGGGTATATCATTTCCGCTACATGCGGCTTGCCCGCTTTGAAATCATAAGAAAACAAGAATTTGCTGTTCTCGCGCTTTCTGCTATATGCTTTATACTATTGGTGACATGTATTGGTACATTTACATGGAATGCTGAATTAACATTCTTGAATATTAAGTCTATTCCTAATGTTTCCTCATATAGCTATTATGGATTTCTACAATATTCCAAAAATTTAACTGCAACATTATTTGAAGTATCCGTAGGATTCGTGGCATTTCTGTCCTTTATGATCGCATCGCCGGCCGTGTTTTCAGAGGATTAACCATAGTCGCCCTGATTGATATCACTCAGCTTGACTCGGGTTGGAGCGCTCCTCGGCGCGAGCCCGGCCGAGGAATTACATGCCCTGTCGGTGGGAGGGAGGCTGCCGGTGGTCGGCAGCCTCCACACTACAAGCGTGGCGTCAGTGACGAACACAAATCTTGAACGCCTTCTTGCCAAAATCCTTGGCGTATATGCGCTTTCCGTTCCGGGTGATCCAGGCACGGAAGATGAATTTCTTACCGTCCGAGGGCCGCTCGTCGGGTGACTCTGATACGCGAAATTTGGACATAGGGAGAGTTCCTTTCCATCATTGGCCCACGATAGGGCCGGGATACGGCGTCTCACGACGCGGTGGCGCACCACTCAGAGTACGATAGTCACATTACCCGGAATTCGAGAACATTGCAAGAACAACGACGGACGGAACCACACCCAACCCGGCCGACCAGCCCCAGACAGTCGCGCACGCGCGGCAGCACCTGCTCCACAAGCTAGCCTTCTCCTTCTTCCAGCCCTCCCCCGGGAACACCCTGCCCCCTCCCGCACTTAATCCCCCGGCGGCCGGGTGGTCCGGCGGCCGTTTGCCGGCCGGCCGGGCCGGGCTTGCCTGCCCGGGAGTCGCCCTCCATGGACCCCTACATCGCCGTCCTCACCGGCTTCGGCCTGGTTGTGCTGCTGACCGCCTGGCTGCCGATGGTGCTGCGCGAACTGCCGCTGTCGCTGCCCATCGCCTGCCTCGCCATCGGCGCCGCCGTGTTCGCGCTGCCCGGCGTGCCCGGCGTGCCCGACACTCCGCCGCGCCCGGCCGACCACCTGGAGATCACCGAACGGGCCACCGAGATGGTCGTCATCGTCGCCCTGATGGGGGCCGGGCTCAAGCTCGACCGCGCGCTGGGATGGAAATCGGCGGCGCTGACCTGGCGGCTGCTGGCGCTCGCCATGCCGCTCACCATCCTGGCCCTGGCGCTCCTCGCCCACGCAACCCTGGGAGTCGACCTTGCCGCGGCGCTGCTGCTGGCGGCCGCCCTGGCGCCGACCGACCCGGTGCTGGCCAGCGACGTGCAGGTCGGTCCGCCGCACGAAGGCGAGGAGGACAAGGTGCGCTATGCGCTGACCTCGGAAGCCGGGCTCAACGACGGGCTGGCCTTTCCCTTCGTCAACCTGGCCCTGGCGTTGGCCATCGCCGCCGACACCGGCGAGCCGTGGCTGGCCGACTGGCTCCTGGTCGACGTTGCGTGGAAGCTGGCCTCCGGGCTGGTGGTCGGCGTGCTGATCGGGCGCGGGCTCGGCTGGCTGACCTTCAGGCTGCCCGACCGGGCCCGGCTTTCCAGCACCGGGGACGGCTTCGTCGCGCTCGGCATCACCGCCGTCGCCTATGGGCTCACCGAGGCCATCCACGGCTATGGCTTCATCGCCGTCTTCGTCGCCGCCGTCGCCTTCCGGGCGGTGGAGCGCCGCCACCGCTATCACGCCACGCTGCACGACTTCATCGAACAACTGGAGCGCCTGCTGATGATGGCGCTGCTGGTGCTGCTGGGCGGCGCCGTGTCGGCGGGCGGGCTGCTCACCGCGCTGGACTGGCGGGTGTGGCTGTTCGCGCTGGCGGCGATTTTCGTGGTGCGCCCGGCCACCGCCTGGATCAGCCTGCTGGGATGCCCCCGGCCGGCCCACGAGCGCGCCGTCGTCGCCTTCTTCGGGGTGCGCGGGCTGGGCTCCGTCTATTACCTGGCCTATGGCCTGGGTCACGCCGGCTTCGCGGTGGAGGCCCCGGCGCTGTGGGGCGCGGCGGCCCTGGTGATCGTGCTTTCCATCGTCGTCCACGGGATGACGGTGACCCCGGTGATGCGGGCGCTCTACCGGCGCGGCGGGGACAGCCGGCCGGGGCCGCCATGACGGCGGCCCCACTTTGCGCTATCGTCGCTTCCGGCTTGTTGTCGCAAGCCGGCAATCGCCCCCGCAGAGGGGTGAACCCAACGGGAGGAAAGCGCCTTGAAAAAAGCGGTGGTCGTCATCCTGCTGTCCGTGTTCCTGCCTTCCTGCGTCACGCCCCAGTCGCAGGGCCCCTTTATCGTGGGCAAGCCCTGGGGCGGCCCCGCCCCTTACGGCGAAAGGGTCCATCCGGGCATCGACTACGACATCCCCACCGGCGCGCCGGTCGTCGCCGTTTCCAACGGCAAGGTCGTTCACATCGGCGACCTGGGGGCCGACGGCCTTGAAATCGTCGTCATGCACGGCCCCCACTTCAAGTCGCTCTATGCCCATATGAGCACGGTCGCGGTCGCCACCGGGCAGATGGTGAAACGCGGGCAGTTCCTGGGGCTGTCGGGCGAATCAAACAGTTACGGCAAGCCGAAATATGCCCATCTCCACTTCGGGATCTGCAAGAACGGGCCGGGCCTCGACTGCCACAATGTCTCGGCCTCCTTCGACCCCAACCTGTTCTGGCTGGGCGGGCAACCCCGGTGCTTCGAGCCGCGGACGGACTATTCCATCTACCCCCAGAACGCCATCACCCTGCCGCTGGCCTGCGGGGAGCACGGAAAAGCCCTGCGGCCGGGAGCGTCCTGATGGAGCCCCCTTGAAGGGCCGTGTCGTTTGCTGTATATTACAGCAATGCTGTATATAGGGGGCCGATAGCCATGGGCAAGCGCACGTACTCGACGAGCGATCTCTCCCGCAAGTCCGGCAACATCATCGCCGATGCCCTGCGCTCGCCGGTTACCATCACCCAGCGCAACAAGCCGCGCCTCGTCATCCTGAACATCGAGGACTATCAGCGTCTCAAAGCGAAGGCGGACCCGCGCAAGGCCGGCACCCTCGGCACCATGCCCGAAGACCTGCTGCTTGAGATCGAGCACGCCGTTGAGACCTTTGCCAAGGACGACCGGGCGGACGGCTGATGGGCTTCGAGGAAATCCAGACGGCGTGCGTCATTCGCTACGCCTATGTGTGGTCGCACGAGGCGGCGCGGGGCGAGACCGAAGGGCGCAAGGCGCGGCCTGTCGCCGTCGGGGTCCGGCTTCCTCGTCCGGACGGCGACGGGCTGGTCCTTTTCCCCATCACCACCAAGGAACCGGACGCCGGGCGCTTCGCGGTCGAGATTCCCGACATCGAGAAACGTCGCGGCGGTTTGGAAACGGGCGTGCGCCTGTGGATCATCCTCGACGACTACAACGAGGATGTCATCGGACGTTCCTTCTATCTGGAGCCGGAGCCTCCGTTGGGCCAATTCAGCCGCGCGTTTTTCCTGCCCGTCATGCGCGCCTTCATCGCGCGTAAAAGGCAGGCCAAGGGGCTCAAGCGCCGCTGACGATGACCGCGCCCGCCCCATCCTCGTCCGCCTGCCCCGTCACCCGCTTCGCGCCGAGCCCGACCGGGCATCTGCACCTTGGGCACGCCGCCTCGGCGCTGCTGGCCTTCGGCGCCGCCCGCGAAGGCGGCGGGCGGTTCATCCTGCGCATCGAGGACATCGACGCCACCCGCTGCCGCCGCGAGTTCGAGGCCGCCATCCTCGAGGACCTGGCCTGGCTGGGGCTTTCGTGGGAAACACCGGTGCGCCGGCAATCCGCGCACATGGCCGATTACGGCGAGGCCCTGGCGGCACTTAAGGCCCGCGGGCTTCTCTATCCCTGCTTCTGCACGCGCGCCGGCATCGCGCGCGAAATCGCCGGCGCGGCAGGCGCCCCGCACGGCCCCGACGGGCCGGTCTATCCCGGCACCTGCCGGCACCTCCCGGTGGGCGAGCGGGCGCGGCGCATCGCGGCCGGCGAGCCTCACGCCTGGCGGCTCGACGTCGGGGCGGCCGTCGCCCAGACCGGGCCGCTGGAATGGGAGGACGAGGGGCGCGGGCGCGTCATCGCCGAGCCGGCGATGTTCGGCGACGTCGTGCTGGCCCGCAAGGAGACGCCGGCCAGCTACCACCTGGCGGTGACGGTCGACGACGCCTTGCAGGGGATCACCCTGGTGACGCGCGGCGTCGACCTCTTCGCCGCCACCCACGTGCACCGCCTCTTGCAGGCGCTATTGGGGCTCCCGACGCCCCATTACCACCATCACCCGCTGCTGTTGGACGAAACCGGCAAGCGCTTTGCCAAGCGCGACAAGTCCCTCACCCTGCGCGCGCTGCGCGAGGCGGGGCGGACGCCGGAGGATGTCAGGGAGATGATCGCCCGCTGCCGGACGGCGGCGAACCTTCCCGTCACCCCCGCGCAGGCGGGGGTCCAGAACGAGCGACGGAGCGGTGGCCCTGGATTCCCGCCTTCGCGGGAATGACGATTAAGGGTCGGCGGCGGGGTGAGGGGGAAGGGAAGGAAGTCGTGGATGGCCGGGTCAAGCCCGGCCATGACGGCACCTTTTAAGCGCCATGCCCGGACTTGACCCGGGCATCCACGTCTTTTTGACTCACCCCCCCGCGCAGGCCGCGGATGAGGGTTTCGTATTCGGGGTGGTCGGGCTCGATCAAGCCGTGGCGGATCAGGAAGTCGATGACCACCAGCGCGCAGTTGAACTTGAAGTCGTCGGTATCGCGCACCCGCTCCGCCACCTTCTCGATCGGCCACAGTTCGAAGGCCGCCACCTCGCCGTCGGCGTTGACCGGCGTGAAATCGGGCGGCAGTTCGAGGTCGTAGATGAACTCGACGTCGCGGCGCAGGCCCTCGGCCCGCTCGGTGCAATAGGCAATCGCCCCTACCCCCACCGCACCGGCCGCCAAGCCCGGCGGGATGGCGGCTTCCTCGCCACATTCCTTGATCAGGTTCTTCCTCAATGACAAGCCGGCCGGCTGGCCGCCGGCCACGATCTGGTCCAACTTGCCGGGCGCCATGGCCCGGTCCATGGCCCTTCTCGCCACCCACATCAAAAACTGGCCGCCGTCCCTGACATAGCCGTTGAGGTGCACGCCGTAGCCGCGCACGCCGAAACGGGGCACGGCGGCCCGCTCGATGGTGAAGGCCGCCGGCGAGGAAAAGCCGGTACCGACAGGGAACGCCTCGCCCCGCCAGGCCGGGAACATCCCTTCGGCCTTGAGTTCGCGCAGGGCGCCGTCGACGGCCGCGGTGCGGGCGGCGAAGCCGCTCAGGCCCTCATGCAGATGGACGGCGCCGCCGCCGACCGTGAAGACCTGGGGGAAGCGCTTGAGCGTGTCGGCAAAGCCGCGCTCGATCAGCCCCATCTCGGTGCCGTCGACCCCGAGCGGCACATAGCGCGCGGGGTCGAACACCTGGCATTCGGCGATGCGCTCGGAAAAGCTCAAGGGCTAGGCCGCCTCGCCCGCCGCGGTGGCTCGGCGCTTTTCCGAGGTCAGCACGCAGGAAACCGAGACCAGTTGGCGCAGGCATTGGGCCAGGCGCTCGGCCATCGCCGGTTCGAGGTTGGCCACCTGGACGTCGATCTGCAGTTCGCTGGCGTCCTCGCCATAGAGCGTGCTGTACCACACGGCGGGGATCAGGCCGCGGCGGGTGAAAACCTCGAGCACGCGCGGCATCACCGAGGGATCGGCCGGCGCGTGGACGGAATAACAGGCGGTACTGCGTTGGGGGAAGGCCCCGGTCTGGGCGGATGCGGACATGATAATAGCGACTTCCTATCCTGGAGGCGAAATGGGCGCGCGTTCCCGGACCTCAAGCGAGGGCCGGGCCCGTAATTCGCCGAATTTCGATCGCCAGGATGGTCAGTCGCTTATTCATGCCCACATCATAAGCCGCTTTTTTCGCCGCGGTCAAGCCGGCGGCATGGCGCCGCTTGTCACGGCAACCCGCCTGTGCCAGCCTGTCCCCAACCGCCCGACGAAACAAAACGGCGTGAGGGAAGCCATGAAGATCAGCGTTGAAAAGGCGCCGCAGGGCGGTGTCACGCTCGCCTTCGACGACACCTGCGTCGCGCTCAACGCCGCCGAAACCAAAACCCTGCTGTTGGAGTTGACCCGGGCCCTGGTGCCGGGCCCGGCCGTCGCCGTCACGGCGCGCAAGCTGGCCGAACGGGTGGCCGACCTGATCAAGGCCGGCGGCGACATCGGCATCCAGCGGCTGCTGCGGGTGGCCGAGCACGACGACCTGCTGGTGCTGCTGAAGTTCGGCGAGGGCGACGCCAGGCTGCTGGCCCGCATCTACGGCAACATGACCGAAAAGTCGCGCCGCATCTACGCCGAGGACTTGGCCTACCGCTTCAAGGACGGGGTGCCCGAGGACCTGCTGGGCCGTGCCGCCAACCGCCTGGCCGTCGCCGTGCGCGACCTTGAGGAAGAAGGCGCGTTTGCCACCGGTCCCCAGCCGAACGGGTGACGACGGCCTTCCGAGCTCAACAAGCTGTCATGGCCGCGACGGATAAATTGGCGTTGAAGCTTAGGCCGCCTCGGTTTCCTTGCGGTCCTTGCCGCTGACGTAGGCCTTGGCGCAATGCTCGGGGCAATAGGGCTTGCTTGGCACCGCCGTCTTGCCGCAGAAACGGAACTCCGCGGTGCCCGGCTCGCCGATCGGCCAGCAGCACATCCCGGCGCGAAGCTCGTTCAGGCGGATGACGCGGGAGATCTCGGGCTTTTTGCGGATGGGCGATTGGCGTTTGGAAAGGCCCATGCGGTGGGCCTTGCCCACCACGGCGTTCTTGGTCGTGCCCAGCAGACGGCCGATTTCGCTGGTCGGGAGCCCTTCGTTCCAAAGGCGGATGAGGTCTTTAATCTGCTCGTTCGTCCACTCGATGGTCATCTTTTTTCAACGTCTTTTCGTGGGCCGGACCGTGCCGGAAATCCGGCACCCCACAGAACTACAATACTTGGCAGAGGGTGGCAAGGGGTGCCCCGGGCCGACCCCGCCCGGCCCTCCGAAATGCTTCGGAAATTCCCCGATTTCGTGGGCCGGCGAAAGATTATTCGCGAGGCCGCCGCAGTCTTCTATACTGGCCCCAGGCAACCCTAGGGAGCGCGGCAATGACGGGTTCCAGCAAGGAAAGGTTGGCGGCGTGGCGCGAGCTGGCGGCCCGCGAGTTGGGCGGGCGGGCGCCCGAGGACCTCGCCTGGATGACCCCCGAGGGCATCGCGGTCAAGCCGCTCTATACCGCCGCCGATCTCGAAGGCATGGCCGATATCGACACCCTGCCCGGCCTCGCCCCTTTTGTGCGAGGGCCCTATGCTACCATGTTCGCCAACCGGCCGTGGACGGTGCGCCAGTACGCCGGCTTCTCGACCCCTGAGGAAACCAACGCCTTCTTCCGCGCCAACCTGGCGGCCGGCCAGAAGGGCCTGTCGGTGGCCTTCGATCTGGCCACCCACCGCGGCTACGATTCCGATCATCCCCGGGTCGAGGGCGACGTCGGCAAGGCTGGCGTGGCCATCGATTCCGTCGAGGACATGAAGATTCTGTTCGACGGCATCCCGCTGGATCGGATGAGCGTGTCGATGACCATGAACGGCGCCGTGCTGCCGGTACTGGCCGGCTTCATCGTCGCCGCCGAGGAACAGGGGGTGCCGGCGGAGAAGCTCACCGGCACCATCCAGAACGACATCCTCAAGGAGTTCATGGTCAGGAACACCTACATCTATCCCCCCGCCCCCAGCATGCGCATCGTCGCCGACATCATCGCCTATACCGCCCGCCACATGCCCCGCTTCAACTCCATCTCGATTTCCGGCTACCACATGCAGGAAGCCGGCGCCACGGCGGTGCAGGAGCTGGCTTTCACGCTGGCCGACGGTCTGGAATACGTGCGGGCCGCCCTTGGGCGCGGGCTCCATGTGGACGCCTTCGCCCCCCGGCTCAGCTTCTTCTTCGCCATCGGCATGAACTTTTTCATGGAGGTCGCCAAGCTGCGCGCCGCGCGGTTGCTGTGGGCCGAGATGATGGCGCCGTTTGCGCCCGCCGACCCGCGTTCCTCGATGCTGCGCACCCATTGCCAGACCTCGGGCGTGTCGCTAGCCGAGCACGACGCCTACAACAACGTCGTGCGCACCACCATCGAGGCGATGGCCGCCGTGCTGGGCGGCACCCAGAGCCTGCACACCAACGCCTTGGACGAGGCGATGGCGCTGCCTACCCCGTTCTCGGCCCGGATTGCCAGGAACACCCAGATCATTCTCGCCGAGGAGACCGGCATCCCCCACGTCATCGATCCCCTGGGCGGCAGCTATTACGTCGAGAGCCTGACCCGCTCGCTGGCCACCGAGGCGAGGAAGCTGATCGCCGAGGTGGAGGCGCTGGGCGGCATGACCAGAGCGGTCGAGGCCGGCATGCCGAAAAGCCGCATCGAGGAGGCGGCGGCACGGCGCCAGGCGCGCATCGACAAGGGGCAAGACGTGGTGGTGGGGGTCAACAGGTACCGCCCCGAGAAGGACGAGCCGATCGCGCTGTTGGAGGTCGACAACACTGCCGTCCGGGAATCCCAGATCGCCCGCCTGAAAAAAGTGCGGGCGGGACGCGACGAGGCGGCCTGCCAAGCGGCGCTGGCCGCCCTGACGGCGGCGGCCGCCTCGGGCGAGGGCAACCTGCTGGCGCTCTCGGTGACGGCGGCCCGGGCGCGGGCCTCGGTGGGGGAGATCTCCGACGCGCTGGAAAAGGTGTTCACCCGCTATCGGGCGCGCGTGCGCTCGGTCTCGGGGGTCTACGGCGCTCTTTTCGAGGACGACGCTGCGTTCGGGGAGATCAGGAGGAGGGTGGCGGAATTCGCCGAGGAGGAGGGAAGACGGCCGCGCATGCTGGTGGTCAAGCTGGGCCAGGACGGCCATGACCGCGGCGCCAAGGTGATCGCCACGGCGTTCGCCGACATCGGCTTCGACGTCGACGTCGGCCCGCTGTTCGAGACGCCGGCCGAGGCGGCGCGCGCAGCAGCCGAGAATGACGTCCACGTCGTCGGCGTCTCGACCCAGGCCGGCGGCCACAGGACTCTGGTGCCGCAACTGATCGCGGAACTGAAGAAGGCCGATGCCGCCGAGATCGCGGTGGTCATCGGCGGCATCGTGCCGCCCCAGGACCACGCGGCGCTGAAAGCGGCGGGCGTCGCCGCCATCTTCGGCCCCGGCACCCACATCCCGACGGCGGCGGCGGAGATTCTGGAGATCCTGCGCAAGCGGGCGGCGGCGTGACGACGGCGCCAAGACCCGATATGCCGAAGGAAATCGGCCCTCACGAAGGCCGGGAATTGGGGCTCATGCTGGCCGGCGAGAAACCGCTCGCCATGTTTTCGGATATCGTTCCATCGAGTTACGAATGGCCGGACGCGTTATTCGAGCCCTATGTTTCGTCCGGCGTCCTGCTGAAAAGGGACAGTAGTCGTGATCTGGCATCGCCGCCATTCACGACCCCCGACACCTACGTCCCAAGTGCAACGGTGGCGTCAGTTGTCGGTTTGACGGAACCATTGGCGTTCCATTTCAGCAAGCCGGTCATGTAACGGATCGGACGAAGGTCTCCCCATCCGTTCCAGCATAACCGTGCGGACGTCGCCCGGTGTCCATTGGGAAACCGGCCGGGTTATGACGTCCGCGGCAGCAGATTTTTGCCGTCTCGACGAAACCGGCAACAGTTCTGCGACCACATCGACCGCCGTCCCCAGGGGTTCCCCCCTGAACCGCACTCGAATGTTGTGGGCGTAGTTGCCTGTGACGAACTGAGTGATCCCCGGGAAAAATGGTTCACGAAGGTTGCCGCCTTCGTCGTAGTAGCGGGCTTGGCATTGGATGGCCGTACCGCCCAGGGGCGTCGCCTCGATCGTCACCAGCAATGGGGTGATCTGATAGGTCAACGTGACCCAAGGCCCGAAAATTCTTGGCCCTGCGTATGCTTTTGCATAGATCTGAGCCATGTTTCCCTCGACTTTGCTCTCGGTATCGACAGATCGTGCGTCTCCATCGGCACGTTCGAAATCGCCCGCGACTAACCTTGAAAAAACACTTCTTATAAGAGATAATAATAACTAACTGTTACTAAAAGTTGTATGCGGAGGCGATCGTGAAGTTCCTCGGTCTCGTCGTGGCGGTCCTGATGTTGACCCCGGGATCGACCAGCGCGGCAGGACAGGATTGCGCCGGCCCCGACGAAACCTCCTGTTTTCTCGAATCCGCTCTCATCCATGCCCGCGTAGCCTCCCTTGACGCGCGGATCAGCACGCTCATCGAAATCGCCGCCCTGCACGCCGCGGCCGGCGACCTGGAAGGGGCCAGGCATCTCTTCGGCGAGGCGCTGGCCGGCCTGCCTGAGGGGGGCGAACCGGTGAGCCGCTTCACCACCCTTCGGCACCTCGCCCGGCGACAGGCCGAGAGCGGCTTCAAGGAGGAGGCCACCACCCGCCTTCGCGAAGCCGCGGCGATCGCCCGCAAGGCTCTGGAAGACTCCAAGGATCCAGCATGGCTGGGCTGGGGACGATCGCTGCAATCCGTCGCCCTTTCCCTCGCCCGGCAGGACGACCGGCACTCCGCAATGGCGGCGTTGCAAACGATCATAGCGACCATCGCGGAGATCGACGATGTGGGTCGGCGCTATACGGAATACGTCGTGCTCGCCGGCCCAGCAGCGAAGCACGGATTGACGGAGGCCGCTACGGCCGCCTTCGCCGCTGCCTGGACCGAGGGAGAGCGGATGACGGATGCCAGGGAGCGCCTGTTTTCGCTGCTTGCCGTTGCCGAGGAGCAGTGGAAGGCGGGTCTCCTGCCGGAGGCTCGACGCAACCTGGAGATCGTGAAATCGCGCGCCTTCACGGAAGACGGTATCACCGACCGGGAAGGCCTGCTGGCCCTGGTCAACCTGAGGCTCTATCAAGTCGCCGCCGGTGTGCGCTTCGACTGACGCTGGCAGCCCCGGTCCCTCACTCATTCTCCTTCCACACCTTCACGCCCTTCTCGACCGAGCGGCCCAGCACGTAGCCGCCGACACCGAGTTTCAGAAGATCCCACATGTCGGGCGGGATGTCGGCCGATGGCGTGCCGAAGAGGGGTACCACCAGGTAGTTGTTGGCAATGATGACGCCGAACAGCAGCATGAGCAGGGGCCGCCAACTGCGGGCGATCCAGCTTTCGGACTGCGCCTCGGCGACGATGATGGCGGCGGCCGATTCGATCTCCTTCATCTGGCCGGTCAGCACCATCTCCTGGAGCCTGGCCTTGATCTTGGCGGCCTCGTCCTTGTCCTCGATGGCTTTGTCGATGACGGCAAAAAGGCCGCCGATCAGCGGCCCCAGGATGGCGGAAAACATGGTCTACTCCACGTCGTTGTAAAAGCTGTGCCGACCGATGACGGCCGAAGGTTCGCGCCCCACAGCCCACAGCGGCGCCCGGCCGTTGGCGTGGTAATGGGTGGCCCCGATGGTGGGGTCGGCCAGCGTGCCAGCCACCGCCCGGCGGGCGATGCGCAGGCAGGTGGCGAAGTTGCGATCCTCGGCGGCAACGGCGAGGATCTTGGCGCGGTTGGGGTCCCCCTCGTTCCAACAGGAAAACTGAAAAGCCTTGAGGCAGACGCCCGCTACCGTGCCGCCCCACCAATAGCCGCCCCGCTCGCGGGCCCGGCGCACCCGGTTGACGACAACGGCGGCCACCGCCTCCTTGCCGCGCACCGGTTCGCCGCGGGCCTCGCCGTAGAGGGTGCGGGCCAAGATGTCGATGGCCTCGTCGCGCACTGCCGGTTGCCAACCCGTCGCCCGCAGGGCTTCGGCCGGCAAGCCAGCCCGCGCCGCCTTGAGCGGCGCGTTCATGCCGCACCCCCACGCCGGGTGCTGACCGCATCCAGCTTGTCCTCGATGCGCAGAAGATGCTCGGTCAGCCGCTTCTCGACCTCCCGCAGATAGGCGATCGAGGCGTAGGACTTGGCGACCTCCAGCTTATAGGCGGCGAGGTTGTCGCGCAGGCGCGCGATGGCCGCCTCGCAGGCGTTGCGCCCGTGATCGACGACAATGTCGAGATCGCGCCGGTTGCGCCAGATCAGCCAGTAGAGCCCGGCCAGCGCCGGGATTTCCACCGCGGTGATCCACCACACCACATCGACGGCCCAGGGATTCCCCATGACCAGATCCTTCCTTGTCTGTGAAACGGAAATGACAGTTGAACGGCCGTCAGGCCGGGCGCCCGGGCCGGGCAGCCGCACCTTCCCAGCCCTCGCCGGTGGCGAGCACGCAGGCAAGACCATCCGGTCGCGTCGCCAGGATGGTGAAGCTGCCCGACGGGGTGGCGAACACCTCGATCAGCAGGCCGCCGGCGGCGAGTCCTCTCGCCACCGGCGTCTCGGCGTAGTCGCGTTCGAGGTTTTCGGCGATCTCGTGGCGCTCGGCGCAGATGGCCGGCGCCTGGGCACGCGCGGGCAATGCCGTCAGGATCAAGGCAACAGCAATCGCCGCGCCCACCAGGCAACGCGTCATGGCGGTCTCCTTCAGGACTTGGAAAAGCCGGCTATGGCCGGCCAGGATCTAAAGCGGAAAGTCGGTGTCGGCGACGAAAGAGCCGGTGCCCGAGCGCCAGCGTCCCGGCTCGTTGAAGCCGGACGGCGGCGGCGCCACGCGCGACAGATGCACCGGTTCACTCAAGAGGCAGCCCGATACGGCGTCCAGGCCGTCGTCGCGGGAACGGCCGCCGGGCCTCCATTCCCGCATCTCGGTGACGAAGGGGGTGTCCCAGACGCCACGGTGGGCATGCAGGCGGCCGGCCGCCAGAACGGCGTCGAAGGCCTCGACGATGCGCAGGTCCTTGCCGCGCCGCGACGTTTTCTCGATCACCGAGCAGGCGAGGCCGGCCGCTGAAATCTCGCGGCGCAGCAGGCCGGGCAGGAAGCGGCCGAGGCCGTTGGTCTCCAGCGCCACCGCAGGCAAATGGTTGCGGGCAAGGAAATCGGCAACCTGGCTGCAGAGCTGCGTCGCCTCGTCGGTTTCCTCCACCCTGGCCGGATCGTGAGTCAGGTAGGCGACCCGGTGCAGCCAGTGATCGCCCCCCTCGTCGGTGAAGATGGCGGCGATGACGCTGGCATCGCCGGTATCCGGCGAGCCGTAGGATGGGTCCCACCAGCAGGACGCCGACACCAGCCGGCGCGATCCCAAGCGCAGCAACGCCTGGCCGTTACCCTCGCTGTAGCTGAGTTCGTCGTCATACAGGCGGAGGCGGTCGGGGTCGAGCCGGCCCTCGGCGGCGTTCACGGGGCGCAGCAGCATCTGGCTCAAGAACTTGTTGGGCCCTGCCCGCCGGCGAGTCGCCTCGATCTTGGCAGCCGAGAAGCGTTCCGGCCAGCGGCTCTGTCCTCGTTCGTCGAGCAGCGGCAGTTCGAGACGTTTGAAGCCATCGAGGAAAGAGACCTCCTCGGCGCCTTCGTGGCGGAGCTCCGCCGCATAGATGCTGTAATAAGTGTGCGGGGTGCCGACATAGAGCTGCAATCCACCCGGCACCAGGACGTAGTCGATCTCGCCCAACCGCTCGCGCAGGTCGGCACGTTTGGGCGCCGTGTCGCAGGTGTTGGGAACCTCGACGTCGTCGCAGACGATGACGTCGGCCCGCGAGCCGGTGATGTTGGCGCCGATGCCGTGGGCCAGCATGGAGGGATCGCGCAGTTCGGCCCGACGCTCGACAGTAAACTGCGCGGCCGCCCACTGATCGCGCCGCGGCGGTTTGAGGCCGGCGGTCTCTGGATGGCGCTCGATGATGCGCTTGACGTTGCGCACCATCTTGCGGGCGAGGGCGAAGTCGGCCGCCAGGACGAGGATGCGCAGGTCGGGGTTTTGATGGAGCAGCCAGGCGCTGAACAACCCTACCAGGGTCGACTTGCCGCTGTCGCGAAAGGCCAGCAGCAGAAGCTCGCGGTCGCCCGCCGCCCAGCGCTCCGCCAGCCAATTGCAGATCTGGCCATGGAGCGGCGGCGTAGCGAGCCCCTGGCTGCCGTTCCAGGCGGTGACGAAACTGGGAAAGTCCACGGGCCGCATCCGCTCTCGGTCACGCTCCGGCGACCGGCCAAGCCGGATGGGTGGCCACGACGACGGCATCCACCGCCGCCCTATCACCGTCCGCCACTGCGGCATCGAGGGCACCCTTGATCACCCACGATGCGGCATAAATGTCGGCGATGTACCGGCGGACCGCCTGACCGACCTGGACCATCTCGGCCGGCGTCAGCTCCCGCGTCATGTTGTCCGCACCGCGGAGAGCCAGGACCGTGCCCGTGACACCCTGACCGTCGAGCACCATCGCCTCCAGGGCGAGGCCGCCGATGTTGGCCTCGTCCCGACCATCTCGGAAATCGACACTCCAGCCGAGACCGGTGTCGATGGCGCCGGGATGACGGCGGCGGTCGCGCTCGGCGTCGACAGCCGACTTCTTCGCTGCGGCCCATTCGGCGAGTGGCGGATCGTATCGTTCCCGGGTGACGATCCACGCTTCGCCGTCAAAGCCTTCGCCGAGTACCCGCTCGAGGGTACCCGCGCCCGCGACAGCATCTCGACAGTCGACCACCCTTTCCATTCCGCGCACGAGACCGGCCTTGGCCGCATGGGTCATGGCTCCGTCCGACCAACGGGCGATTCCACCCGTTACCGCACGGACCTTGGTTCCATTTTCGGTGTTAACGATGACGAGCATTAGCGTGCCCTCCCCTGGGCGACATTCGCACCACCAAAGTAATGCTTGAGAAAAGCGAGATAGATGTAGGTCCCACCATTGGCATTCTGGCCTCCATGCGCGTTCCTGATTTTGAATCCGCTGGCCATAAAGTCCAGAAGGCCGTTGCCGTCAGAAGTTTCAGCGACCGCTTCGTTCGGAAATAGCCGCTGATCTGTGGGATTGAAAGGACTCCTGACGCCGTCCTGCATCGCCCACAAGAAACCTGCCGCATCAGTTCGCTTCGTGATCATCCACAGCGGCTCCCCGCCAAGGTCCACGAACGGACCATCGGCGCTGCCATTACCAATATAGGAGCCGACCCTGATGGCATCGGTGGCAGCGAAGAGATAGGCAATGCAAGGGACGCCAGCATAGTTGGTCATGTAACCGGTGGGGCCGATTGAGAAAATGCTTGAGGTGGGCACTGTATTATTGAAAGCAGCGTGACTCCGGTGCCCTCCGGCATCGTTCAAAAGGACGCAGTAAGCCGCCGAGGGCAGTCCTCTGTGCCAGACTGGCCAATCCGCAGTCGCGGTCAGAGCCTTTATGATCATCATTGCTGGAGCTTGCCCGAGCGAATGTGGGATTGTCGCCCCCGCGACCCCGTTCCCGGTGTATTTGATGATTGAAAAGCCAAGCGCTGCGTCGTAGCGTTCCTCGATGGGGATGATGGTGCCGCCCACCCAACCGGAAGTCTTCTGGGTCAGGCCCCCGACAAACCAACCGACGTAAGTCGTTCCCATCAGGTTTGTGTTCCCGTAACCTCCGCCGGCAAGCGTCAAGCCGTCTGTGTCGAAGCTGATGATGCGGGCCGTCGTTTCTTCTGCGGCGGAAAGGTTGGTCGACAGGTTCTTGTCCAAACCGCGAACCGCGTCCACGAGGTTGTGGTCCCGCGGCGTCGAAGATCGCTGCTTGATCCATGCAAAATCCGGCTGGAAGCCTAACCCTGTCAAAGCTCGTTCACCGCTGGTCCCCGACCACGTCAGCACCCCGATATGGGCTCCTGGCTTCTTCGGTGCTTTGGCTGGAAGGTAGGCACTACAGAGGGGTTCGTAGCCGCCATTCGGCGTTCCCCACCACTCATCGGGCGAGAAATGGGCTTTGACGGTGCGGGCCGACGTGCCATGGACCGTCGCCGTGAAGATGCCGTGTCCGCCGAAGGTTATGCCGTCAGCGGCCGTTAGCTTGCCGCCCTGCGACGTGCGGGCGCTGTTGCTTTGGACAATAAAGAATTCAACTTCGTCGTTCGCGAAATCGACCTCAATGCCGATGCGATTCGAACTCGGCGCGGTTTGGGCGTCAGTGGAGTTGTTGTAGGCCCTCACTCCAGTATCCGAATAATACGCGCCACCGTAGTTGTGGGCGTAGCTTTCCGCCAACCCGCTATTCCAGGCCGCGCGAACAACGCCGGGCCCCGTCGCGCCGGAAGTGCCATCCGTCACGCGGAACTCAGCGTAGTGCCTACCTGGCGAGGCAGCCGTCGTACCGGTGTGCGAGACTACGCCACTTTGTCCGGCAACCTTTGTTGCGGCTTCACTGAATATCGGCTTGTAACTACCGGTCCGACGAAAGAACAGAGAGTTCCATCGGGCGTAATTCCCCGCGTCGGCAGGCGCATTGTCGCCGGGGCTGTCCAGGCATTCGGTAACACCGTTCACTGTCCAGTGATTATCATTTCCGCTCTTGTCGAGCGCCAGGCCGCCGGAAATCTCGCCGTCGAGCCAGAAGCCATTGGCACCCCATGAAGAAACGGAGGGTCTTTTCGGTACCCACACGCCTTCGGCCCCCTCCTCTGCAAAATCGGTGGGAGCCAGGACCTGGCCGTCGACCAAGACGACATCGCTCAAAACGCCGTCGAAATATCGGGCCGACATCCCATTCTGCCCGATATAGTGCGCGACGGCATCGTTCACCTTGCTGTCGGCATTGAGCGCCACCGATGCCGATCCTATGAGTTTGCCATTGTAATAGAGCCGCGTGACCTCCCCGGGGCTGTCGTATTGCCAGACGATGTGCCCAAAAGCGGCAGGATCGCGAAACAGCGCCGTCGTGACGATCCTGGCAACCCCGGCAAGATCAACTTCCAGTGCCGAGTTGACATATTGGAGCGTGTCGGCCGAAGACGCGTCGGCTCCCAGAAAGACTCGCGCGGCCGCGGATACGTCTGCACATTTTCCCCACACCGAAAACGTCCACGTCCTCCGATTGCCAGCGCCTGCCGGCATGCGCGTCAATTGGTCTCCGGCCGTCGCCCCGAATTGCAGAGATCTCCGGGGAGCGTATGCGGCACCGCGCCGGCCGCCCATGAGCCCAGCATCGAACGACATGGTCAGGCTCCCCTCTGGTCGATCGTGAGATCAACCGTCGTGCCGTCACTTTCGAACAGCATGAGATTGACGACATCGTTCATCCCGACGAATGCGCCGCTACCTTCGGTGAGCGTCGCCCCGACGAAGGTGAGCGCGCGCGTTCCAACGTTGGTGGCGCGGATCAGCACCGCTCCCGCCGCCATGGTGGAGACATCGATGGTGCCGTCCACGTCGACCGTCAGTGTCTTGCGGTTGGACCCAGTAATCGCCTTAACCGTCAGGATGTCGTTTGCCATGGCGTCGAGCGAGCCGAGGGGCTGGTAGCCCTGCCCGAAGGCGGCAGCCAGAACATCATCGGTGTCGGCCCTGAGGATGTCGGAGTCATGGGGCTCGACGTTGACACCAATTTCCAGGCCCATCAGCGCACGTGCCACGGCCGTGGTCGCCGCCTGTACTACCGCCTCCATCGGCGCCGAGATCGGCACGCCGGTGATCCCGGATGCCGAAACCAGCCCGCCCGTCTCCGGATCGAACCACAGGAACTTGCCCTTGCGCATCTCCTTGGCGGGCAGTTCCAGGCTGGCATCCGGATCGGTCGCCGGCAGGCGCAGGGTGCGAGCTACGTCATCGGCGATCTGCTGGATGATGGCGGTCTGATAGTCGAGTTCGTCATTGAGAACCCGGGCCCGGAATTCGCCGGACTCCTGGAAGTCGGAGGTGCGCTCGATGGCCAGCCGCCGGCGGATGGTAACGACGCAACTGGCGACGGCGGGGTCGAACACCACGCTTCCCCCTTCCGATGCCCCGGCGCCGAGGACGGCATACCCGGCCAGCCGCCGCTCGCCGTTGACATAGACCTCGACGTCGGCTGCTTTGAAGACCGGGAAGTGGAAAGGAAAGACGCTCTGTCCGGCCTCGGTGACCTGGTACTGCTCCCAGGGTCGCCTATCGCCGATCTGAATGTGGTCCGGCATCTCTGAATGCCTCCCCTATTTCATGTACTGGTTGTATCCTTTGTTCGCCAAGCTGAGCATCGAGTTGAGCTGGCTATAGCGCGCATCGAGCAGGTTGCGTTTTCGGGTGTGGGCGAGGTTGCCGTACACGTCGTCGATCTGCAGCAGGTTCGTCCGGCGTACGTCGTTGAGATCGCGCTCCGTTTCGTTGGAAAGGCCTTGCAGCAGGGCCTCCGACGAGCCGCCCGCATCACCGACGCCGGCAGCACCGGCCCGCGCCCGCTGGGCGGCCAGGTTCCGGATCAATTGCTCCTGGCGGCGGCGTTCCTCGATCGCTTGGCCCTCGCGGATTTGCCGGGCCTGGGCATCCGCCTGGGCCTGGGCCGCTGAGGTCGCCGCCTTGGCCTGGCTTCGCGCCTGCTGCATCGACAGGGCCGTGGAGGCGGCCATAATGACGTAAGGGATAGCTGCGGCTGCCATGACTTGGTCTCCGTGATTGTCGACGTTTCGCCGTCGGTCCTCCGCGGGAAACGCCTTTGAATTTCAGTCGTTGGTGCTGACGAGCGAACTCACCGACAGCAGCGTGAAGGGCAGCGGCGTGTCCTGCGCGATGCGCCAGAGCGGTGCCGTTCCGGTGTTCCGCCAGCCGAAAGCCCGCACCGTCTTGTCGCCCGTGAAGACGGACAGCGAGAAATCCAGGGTGGCGCCGCCAAAACGCTTGAACGGCACTTCGGTATAGCCGCGCCCGGTATCGAGCCTGAGCGCCGAGGTCTCGTGCAGACGGAAAGTCGATTCGACATGGCGGATCCTGCCGCCCTGGCTGGCGCCGCCCACGTCCATCGGGGCCGGCGGCAGCGGCTCGATAACGTGGGCGAAGCCCAGTCCGATCTGGACCGAGCGGGCCGGCGGATCGATGGAAACGGCCCCGGCGCCCACCTCGGCCTCGGCCCGCACCGCCCCGTCGGCCACCACCTTGACGATGCGCCCCTCGAGATGGGCGAGACCGCTCCATTCGTCCTGCGGTTCGCCGGCGATGCCGGTGATCCCGGCGTCGACCGCCAGCGAGGCGTCGAAGACCTCGATGAAAAAGGCGCCGTCCCGTTCGACCAGTACGTAGGTTTCATCGCCCACCACGGCAACCGAGCGGAACGCCCCCTGCGTCTCCTGCACGCTCCAGGCCGTCACTTTTTCGGCCCGGTAGATGGTGACGGTTCCCAGTCGGCCGTCGCCCATAACAACATGCATCAGGCGCCTCGCCTTGTCGAAGTCCTGGTCCCTGGGCGCCGTCACCAGGTGGCGGGCCAGCATCGCCAGGTCGTCGGATTGATAGGCCTGTTCGATGTCGGCGAACACGAACTCGCGCAGGTCGCCGAGGCTTCGCGAAACGAACAGCGTCGCTCCGTCGACGTCGCGCGGCGGAATGGTGCGATCGACCGGCGAGCCCACCCGCGTCTGCCGATTCAACTGGATGTTGGCCGGCGTCAAAGGATCGCCGGTCACCATCCACTCCGCCCCCGAGGTGAAGACCTGCAGGTGCCGGCCGGAGAAGACGGCGCGAATGGCGTTCACCTGGTCCGACAGGATGGCGAACTCGATGGCCTCGTCGTCCAGCCCCTCGCCGAGATCGAAATTGAAAAGGTCTGCCGACTGCGAAAGCCACAGCCGGTTCGGCAGGTCGCGCGAGCCGCCGATGACCATGCGGTCCTGGTGGAACACCACCGATGTCGGCCAACCGCGGAGGGCGGAGAACGCCTGCTCCTCCCATTCCTTGGTGGCACCGGTCGAGGATAGGGTCTCCTTGGTCGCCGCCTGCACCTGGGTCGCCGAGGTGAAGGCGGTGATCTCTACCTCCTTCTCCTGGATGTGCAGGCGCGTTCCGACATGCCCGGCCGCGAACACCGCCGTCGAGGCGGTCAGGGTAATGGCGCCCGAGGTGGCACTGGGCGTTACCGTGACCTCTTCGCCGGCGAACTTGTGGTACGGTTGGAAGATCTTGCCGTCCTTCTCGAAGAAGGCCCAACCGGCGATCGTCCAGGTACCGTCGGCGGTACGCGTAATTTTCCTGGGCGGCACCTCGGGATGAAGCACCAGCAGCGTATCGGCGCTTTGCGTCCAGGTGATCTGGCCGATCTGCGCGGCCGTCCATGGGGTATCGAGGGATCGGTGACCGCCGCTTTCGGGATCGGGATAGATGTCGACCTTGCCGTCGGTAAAGACCAGCAGATAAACCTGCTCGGTATTGAACTCGAAGGCCACCAGCCGCCCGTCGCCGCGCGCCGTTTCCACATAGCGCAGGCCGGGCCGGCGCGACACGCCGCCGGTCGGATGAATGAAGACGTTGCGCAACCGGGCCGCCCCGTTGGCATAGGCCGAAAGATCGCCGCGACCGAGCAGGACGGGGGAAATTTCGCCGCCCGTGAAACTGGTCTTCTGGGTGCGCAGGTTGGGCATCACTGCCTCGCGTCGATCAGCGTGAAGTCGTCAAGGCCGGTCGGCGTGTCCTGCTGGGCGTCGATCAGCTTGGCCCGCCTGAGTTCCATGTCGGCCAGCTTTTCCAGCATTTCGGCCCGGCTGGTGCTTCCCGTCAGGGGAATGCAGAATTCGGCGGCCAGGCGGGCGATCAGCACCTGGTCGAAGAACGGCGGAAAATCCGGCTCCTGCGGCCGGAAGATATAGGTCAGCACCACCTCCGGCGCGTCGGTGTGGAGCCGCCGCTCGGCGATGCGAAACGGGATACCGCGACCCCGCCCTGCCCCGCCGGCCGAAACCGCCCGCAACAGGTCGGAAGGCAACTGGTAGGCGTAGGCGAAATCGGCCACCGGTTCCGCCGTCAGGCGCGCCAACGTCGCCTGTCCGGTTGCGAAGCGCCACGGATGAACGGACAGCAGGGCGTCGCGCGTCGTCGGATACAGGTTGGCGGCGATCTCGGCCTCAGCCGTTCCCTCGTCGAACGAGGTTATGGTGTCGCCGCCGATCTTGAGAAGCGCGCGCGAACTGAGCGCGATGCCGCTGAGAGCCATCACCCATCCCCTTGCCAAAAGGAAAAATAACTGAAATTAAGTGAATTTATGTTACTCCCGATAATTAACTTATAAACAAGTAACTTCGGGGTGGAGAAGCCCCGCGAGCGAGAAAGCCCGCGGGGCGCCCCCGCCGTCAGTCGGTATCGGCGGCACCCACCGCCGTCAGGTCGGCGACGTCGACTACGCCGGCCGCGCTGGCGTTGACCAGGAAGATCCCGGCCGCCGGCGCGCCGCCGGTATTGACGTTGGCCATGAGCATGTCGCCGGCGCGCAGCATGTCGCTGGCCCCATTGAAATAACCCTGGGTATCGACGTCCGCGGCGACATCCGCCGTAGTGTAGTGCCAGAGGGTGAAGCCGTTGGCATAGGCCAGCACGCTCAGGTTCTTGGATTGGAAGGCCATGACGGTTCTCCCCCTAGCTTTCCAGGCAGCGCATGGCGACCACGCCCGAGGGATCGATCAGGCAGGCACCCTGGCTCATCATGTTGTTGACGAAGTGGGCCGCCCGATCGCCGTGCCAGGTGATGTCGGTCTTCACCTCGGCCGCCACCGCGTGGCCGATGGCGGTCTTGTGGTACCAGTAGCAGTGGCGCACCCCGCCCTCGTCCTTGGTCAGGCCGGAATGCGGGATCCACAGGGCACCCAGCCAGCGCTTGGCCTGGGTGCCCTTCCACGGCAGCTGGTCGTCGCCGATATAGTCGGCGTTGGCGAACTCCTCGATCCCCAGAAGGTCGCTCCACTGCTTCCAGCCGACGATGGCGTAGCGTTCGCCGTCGTCCGGCACGTCGGCCTCGCCCAGGATCTCGAAGGCGGCCAGGACCTTGGCCTTGGTTAGACCGTCGGTATCGCCGCCGGCATAGTTGGTACTGGCATCCAACCTGGCGATGACCAGCTCGTCGGTCTTGCGGCCCAGGGCGTAGGCGCCGGCCTTGGCGACCACCTGCTGCTCGTTGATGTTGGTCTTGAGCTCGTCCAACTTGTCCACCCAGTCGCCGGCGTAATAGTCGAACAGCTGGCATTCCACCGGCGTGTGGTCGACGTTCATCACGGGCACCTTGCCGTGCCGCGCCTTGGTGCTCGCCGTGCCCTTGCCCACCTTCTGGAAGGTGGTCGAGGCGCCGACGATGTTGTCCTTGGTCCGCACCGTGTTGCGCAGCTTCGAGCCCATCTGCTGGTACTGCAGGTGGACTTCGGCCTGGAAATGCCGGACGAACGATTCATCAACCGTCGTCGACATGCGTCAGTCTCCTTTCCGAAAAGGATGATGTGAAGGATCGGCCCGCCCTCGCCACAGCCGATGAACGGCCGCATGCGAGCGGGCAGTGCGCCGGCCCGCCGGTTCCGGCGCTGCCGCCGGGGGATGTGCGCGAAAGCCCCGCCGGGCCGTGGGCCACGTCACGGCCCACGGTTGTCCGAGAGGGATGATGAAATCGGGAAAATGAATGAGGGGGCAGAAGCCGAAAAAAGACCGTTCGGCTCTCGTGGAATCGCGGCGCCCCGTCACCGGCCCCAGGAACGCCCGCCGCCCACCGATCCGGGCACACCCGTGGCGTTCACAGGCTTTACTATACAGGTATTTTTGCCAATGTCAAGTATATTTTCCTAGATATACTGTCAATCAACAGTCCAGCCAGCCCGTGAATTGGCCGATGGCGTTTGACGCTCATCGCGTTTACCGACGCCGCTTCCGGCGTGGCTTGCCTCTGGGTGATGCGGGCGGGAACCCCTCGTCGTCCATCATCCAGGACCAGTCGATCTTTTCACCTTGCCAGACCCACCAACGGTTGGGCAGTGGCCAGCCGGCCTGCTCGTACATGCGCACCAGCGGCCAACGGCTGAGGTAGAAATCGTGAGAGAACAAGCGGCCGTAAGGTAGCGAGCAGCCATCATCGAGCTGAAAATACAGATAGCGCGCCCGCACCGCCCGCTCGCCGCCGGCGATGCGATAGAAGGTGTCGATGAACTCGGGCGTGCCCCCGAGCATGGTAAGGGCATCGAAATCACAAACCAAACCCCAGGAGCCGTCACGACTGAAGACGCCCATTGGCTCAAGAGGATCCAAGTGGTCGCTTACATCGATCATCGCCTCCACTGAGGGGTACACCTGCAAACGGCAGTAGTCGGCCTGGCCCCAAAGATCGCCGGAGCGTCGGCTCATGATCCCGTCCACGATCATGTGGTCGATGCCGAATTCCGCCAGCGTCAGGAACAGAGGTTCGTAATAGCTGGCGAAATAGGGCTCGACCGGCGGAAACTCCTTCGAACGCTTTAGGCCGGGACTGTGATTGAGGCAGTAGAGCGGATTGAAGGGTATCGGCAAACTCCGCCACGACGGGTCCGCAAATGGGCTTTCCTCCGCCCCGACCTCGGCGATCGGCTTGATGATGCGATCCCTGATGGGCCGCCAGTCCCGCTCGAATTCCGCGTCCTCGATGATCTTCCATGTACCCATGGTAGCAACATATCATGGGCTAAAGCGCTTTTTAAGCTCAAAGTATTTGCCCGGCCGTTTGACCTGGACGACCAGGGTCGGTTGCCCTTTCGACGAGAACTCCCGCCAGACGACCTTGTGGTCGGTTTGCGGATTCTTGTACGAGTATAGCCGTTTGTCATCTACGATTTTCGGTTTGATATTTGCGGGATCGCCGCCCCAGGCCCTGACGACGCGATCGAACACATCCTTGCCCTCGCCCTTCCCCTCCGTGATATGGGCGCCCCGCCAGTCCGCCTCGTTCTGGATGCCGTCCTGCAGCATCAACTCCTCGACTGGTTGGCGCAATCGGGGCGGCAGCCTGTTCAACTCACGTTGCGTGACCGGGTCCGGGCGTTCCCCGGCACCGAAATCGTTGGGTCGAGCCAGCTTCTTATACGAGACGATATCGGTCATCGGCAATTCGCTGGACTGGTCGGGGAACATTTCGATCTCCGGCTTTCTCGGGCGCTCCGGAAGGGTCTGCGTGCGGTCGGGAAGATCGGTGGGATCGGCCGGCGTCTCGATGCGCCCGGGCATCCTCGGCGACTCAGCCGGGGTTTCGGTATGGCTGGGCAGCGGCCGGTCGATGGCGTCGAAGCCGCGATCATCGGGATCACCGTCCCCGGCTCCGCCAGCCCGACGGAACAGGTGCTCGACGAGGTTGGACAGGCCGCCCGCCCCATAAAGTTGCAACGTCACCTCCGGGGGGAGGGGGGGCATCCCGGACGTTGCCTTTCCGTCAGGCGCTGCCGCCCCTGGCGCCGGCACCTTGCCGTACTTGTCGTAGAGCTGCTTGCCGACGATGCCGGCGCCACCGCCCCCCAAGGCCCCCAAGGCCCACGGAACGAGTACCGCCGGGGCGACAGCCACCTGCGACTCGCCGGGGTTGGGCCGGCGGCCGCCGGATCCGGCGGCCGGCTTGCCGCCTGTCTGCGGATAGCCGACGGGCTCGTCTGCGCGGATCGACGAAGTCGGCACCTTCCGCCAGTCGATGCCAGCGCGGTCCATGGCCTGCAAACCGTCGACAATGCGGGCCACCTGGTCGGCCTGGCGGCTTCCGTCCGCCGGGCGCGGCGCGGTTCCGAACGCCGGCAGTTCGACGCGCGGCGCCGACACGCCGGAGAGAGCCTCGGGTTCGGCGCGCTTCCCCACCCTGTCGCCCAGCGCGCGGATGGTCCCGCCACCGGGATTGAGCACGCCGTCGACGACAAGGTTGTTCTCTGCCTGGAAGCGCTCGATGCCCTTTTTCAGGCGCGCCCCGTAATAGCCGGTGGGACCATCCGTTTCCCCGAGGTCGAGGTGTCCGACGGCCCCCAACAGGCGTTCCACCTTGGCGACGTCCTCCGGTCGGTTGGCGTCGGCCGCGCCGCTGCCCACCGGACCGAAGAGAGTGATGCCGACATCGTCGTCGGGGCGAAATAGCCCGACCTTCCAATCGGGCGTCCGCAGCCGGCCAAAGGGGTCGGGGCGCCGCCCCCAACCTCCTCGTCCCAGGCGGCCCAGGGGATCGGGAATGTAGACATCGCCGTCAGCGCGCCCGGACGGCGTCACGCCGTCCAGCCATGAATGCAGGCTCATCGCGAAACTCTCCGCTATTCGGGAAGCAGATACAAAAAAGCCGCCCCTCGCAGGGCGGCGTTCATCAGGTGCGAGCGGAAGCCCTAGACACCGGCGGGCGGATCGAAATCCAAAAAGGCGACCGGCACCGCCTCGGTCAGCCAGACACCGTTGGCCGAAAGGAAGAAGACGTGTCCGGCGGCATGTATGGCTCCGGCGCGCACCCGCAGGACGACCGGCTTGCCGCGCCGCCCACCGACGTGGACGGCGGTCTCGTAACCGCCGCTCAGATGAACGTGAGACGAGCCATGGCCCGCAATCCCTGGCGCCGGATGCCCTCGACGGCAGTCCTTCGATCAAAAGGGGCGGGTGCCGGGGCCCGGGCCCCGGCACCCTGGGGGAGCGGCGGGAGGAAGGGACCGCGCTCACCCCCGGCCCGGGAACAGCCTTTTGAAGCCGTCCCGGACCTTTCCGACCACCGCCGGATCGCGCTCCCGCCAATAGCGGGGGTCGCGCATCATTTCCTTGATATCCCCTTCCGAGAAGCCGAGGCCGGAGGCATCCCCGCCCGCCCCCAGGAGGGGCTCACCGTGGCCCATCATGCGTTCGAGCGCCAGCACTCCCTCATAGGTGCACGAAAGTGCCTCGAACACCTCGCCCGGCAGTTTTTCGCGGCCCCAGGTGGCAAGCTGGCGGGCGGTCTCGCGCCAGCGCTCGGGCCCGCCGTAATGGCGAACCAAGCGGTCGACCTGATTGCGCGCCTCGAACTCGCCCGCCACTTGGCCGACCAGGGCCGGCAGGTAGGTGTTGGCCAGCTCGTAGACGAGCTGCGCCTGGTCCTGGCTGAAGCCGGCCTCATGGAGGCGGGCGTTGACTTCAGGATCGGGGCCGATGGGGCCTTTGCCGGGATCAATCTCATAGGCCTCGGCGGTGTCGGGAACGCCGCGGCCGGCCAGGCCGCCCAGCTTGCGCTCCAGTTCGCCGTAGGATTTGGCCAGGGCCTCCAGCCGCACTTCGCCGGCTTCCTCGTCCCAAAACTTGTCGGGAATGACGGCGGGCCGCGCCATGCGGATTTCGGCCGCCGCACGGCCAGTCTCGGGAGCTTCTTCCTCGATCGTCGGGGCATCGTTTTCGATGTCGGTCATCGTCGTGTCCTCCTCTCGGTCTGGACGGGGGGTCAACCGGCTTGGCGGCCCCGTTCGATCAGGGCGTTGACATAGGCGACCAACTGGCGCTGGCCCTCGGCGTGGCGGAGCTGCGCATCCGAAGCACCGGGGCCATGCGCGCGGCCGAGCGTGATGGCCCGGAGGTGGTCCATCACCCGGCCGCCGTCGTCGCCGCGAAAGCAGCGGGCGAAGGCCTTCGCCAGATCGGGATCGGCGGGCTCGCCATCGCCGGCCGGCATGGCGCCCGCCGGCTCGAACCAAGCCCAACCGGGATCATGAAGGGACATCCTGGCCTCCCTGCGCCATCGTCACGGGATCGGCCGGCCCGGCCGCTGGCAGCACACTTCCTCCCGCCGCGGCGGCGCCCTGGCCGAAAAGAGCCATGAGCGACGCGGCATCAGGCATTGCGCCGCCGGCCGCGGCAACTTCGCCCTCGGGCCGCAGCAGTTCGGCCGGAACCCCGAAGGCGCGGGCCAGCCAGCGCACGGTTTTCGGCTGATCGATGGCGGGCAGCGCTTCCGGTCCCAAGGCGCGCACCGCATCCAGCCACATCAGGGTGTTCTGGGCGTCCTGCTGGGCCTGGTTGCGGGCGAGCGGCGATTTGTAGCTGAGATCGACCAGGCGGCCATCGACGCGCAGATCCGCAACCTCGCCCCGGCGAACCAGGATGGCCAGTCCCCGCTGTACCAGCGGCGTCAGCAGTTCGGATTGCAGGCGGCCATAGGTGGCACCCAGCACGCGGGCCATTTCAGCCGCCCGCTCGAGCACTTCCGTGGCGGTCATGCGGGGCGATTCGACGGGGCCCAGCTTGTCGACCAGCAGGGCCGAGCGGATGCGGCCGCGCAACTGGTCGAGCACAAGCTCCGACACATCGAAACGTCCCGGAGCCTCCAGCGGCGTCAGGCCGGACGACCCCACCGCCTTGGGGATGATGGTGCCCGGTACCAGCTTGATGGTGGCCGGGTTCAGCACGCCGTCGTCGTCGGCCTGCCAGATGCCGGTCACCGCGATGGAGGCGTTTTTGAGGACCAACTCGACCACCTTGTTGGCGGTCTTGATGTCGGGCAGCGCTTTCATCACCGGCGAACGACCGTAGGCCTCGCCAGGCGCCTTCAGCCAGCGGAAGTTGATGAAGGGCGACTGGTGGAAGCGACCGCGGGCCAGCACCGCCGGCTCGCCGACCGGTGCCGGATCGGTTTCCAGCACCGCCAGGTAGGTATACCCGCCCTTCTCCGGCACCACCGCCTCGATCACCGTGGCCCGCGCTTCAGCGTCCCGCTCCAGGCGTTCGGCCACGGCACCGGGGATCGGCGCCTCGGCGAAGCGGTCGCGCAACTGGGCATGCGTCAGCTCGCTGCGCCGGAAGCTGGTGTCCAGGCGGCCGGCGGCGCCCTCCTCCAGCACCACCTGGGCCAGCGGCACGGCGGTGAAGCGGAAGGCCGAGGGCTCGCCCGGCGGCGCCTCCTCGAACATCAGCGACGCCGTGCCCGCCGTCACCAGGTCGAGGAAGCATTGGTGCATCTCGACGGCGAAGTTGGCGCGGTCGAAGTGCGATTGCAGAATGGTTTCGGCGCGTTCCAGTTCAGCCGCGAGCATGTCCTGGTCTTCGGGGGCGACGTCCTTGCCAACGTCGAAGCCGAACCACCGTGCCCACGGTGGCGTCAGTTGGGCGAGCAGGCTGGCCGCCAGTTGGTCGACGGCATCGGGCGCCGTGCCGTCGAACAGCTTGTCGGTGCGTTTGGCCCCGGGGGTCATCGTCTGCATTAAGCCGCCGCCCCGCTGGGGCAGGGCGAAGTCGTAACACTCCTGCCAATGAGCCTCCCAGACGGCGCGGCGGTCCTTGGCGCGACGGAAACGCTCGATCAGGGCCTTCGGGTCGATCTCGCTCATGGTCATTCCCCCAGAAGGGATTTGCGTTTGGGCGCCCAGTCGGCCGCCGCCAACAGGCCGCGGGGCGAGGTGGCGACGGTGGCTTCCCGTCCGCGGCGGCGGCGCACCAGCGCCTCTATCCTCTCCTGGCGCTCCTTGGCTGCCGTGTCGTCGACCGGCTCCGGCGGCGGAGGCGACGGCGTCGAAGCCGATCCGAAAAGTCCACCCATGGCCGATGTCCTCCTTTCCTCTGCGGCAAACGAAAACCGCCGCCCAAAGGGGGCGGCGGTCGGCGGACATGACTTTCCCGTCCGCAGATCTGTTTGTACTCCTAATAAATCCCTATGTCAAGTTTTTTTTCCTATTATTAAGATAACAGTAGAGTTGCCACGGCGTGAACACCCACGGCACGCGGAGCCCCAGCAGGCGGATCACCGCCTCGACGCAGGAGTGGGGCCGCCACGGGGCCGGGCGGAGGGGAGGACGGCGGGTGCGCGTCACCACCACCGTCAGGCCGCCCCCGCGCAATCCTGCCGCCAGTTGCTCGGCGCCGAAGCCGCCGCAAACCTCGACGTGGGTATAGTGGGACAGCGGGTCGATCACCACCCAGCGGTCGCCGCATTCGAGGGCGACGAAACAGTGACGGAATCCCTTCCTTAACAGGCGCAGCCACGGCAAGCCGACTTCCCCGGAAAAGGCCACCAGGGCGCGCCGTCCCTCGCCCGCCGTTTTCTCCTCCAGAAGGCTCATGAAACGATGGCTTTCCCGCGCAGAACCGTGGTCAGCCGGTCCAGCGATTCCGTCCACAGGCGGGCGGCCTGGATCTCCTCCGGGCTGCGCGCGTCGGGCGGCGTCTCCCGCAGGCCGAAATGGGCGAGCACGCGAAGATGGCCCTGCCCGATGCGGCCGGTTCGCGCCAGATGCCTGACGGCGCGATAGATGTCGTCGGGATCGCACGGCCGAACGGTATCGACCGGTCCGCCCGACAGGCGCGCGCCCTCGCGCCGGACCCGATGGCAGCGGACAAACCAGAACCAGGCCTCCTCGGCGTTTGCGAACGGCACGCTCGACGCCCGGGAAAGGATTTTGGGAACGTAGCGGAACCTTGGCATGGGACCCTCTCGTCGCGCATTTACGGAAAATCAGTCTATTATAGGTATAAAATCTTTCATGCAAAGAGTCAACGGCTGACGTTCCTATTGCAAAAAAACCTGTCTGATATGACCATGTTCCCATGCTGAAGCATGCACAAGTATGGCGGGCGATCGATCGCCTCGCGCAGGAGCATGGTTTTTCCGCGTCCGGACTGGCGCGGCGGGCCGGGCTCGACCCGACGACATTCAACAAAAGCAAGCGCATGACCCGCGAGGGCAAGCTGCGCTGGCCCAGCACGGAAAGCGTGGCGAAGATCCTGGGGGCGACCGGGGCGACGCTGGGCGAGTTCGTGTCCTATATGGAGGAGGGGCCGGACGGCGGTGTCTTCCGCAACATTCCGCTCATCGGCATGGTGCAGGCGGGAGCCGATGGCTATTTCGACGACGCCGGCTATCCGACCGGCGGCGGCTGGGACGAGATCCCCTTTCCCGACGTCGGCGATCCCCACGCCTATGCCCTGGAAATCTCGGGCGACAGCATGGAGCCGGCCTATCGCGACGGCGACGTCGTCATCGTTTCGCCGACCGCCAGCGTGCGCCGCGGCGATCGGGTGATCGTGAAGACCCTGGGCGGCGAAGTGATGGCCAAGGAACTGCGCCGCCGCACCGCCCGCAAGATCGAGCTACAGTCATTCAATCCGGCCCACGGCGAGCGGGTCCTCAACGTCGAGGACATCGAGTGGATCGCCCGCATCGTCTGGGTCAGCCAGTAGCGGCCTGTCGCCGTTTGGACCACAGAGACACAGAGGCACAGGGAATTTCGAAAGCGCGGGTTACACCTGCGCAGGCTTTTCTCCTCTGCGTCTCTGTGGTGACCCTCTTCCTTACTTCCCCAGGTCTTCACCGGCCAGCGCGCGGCGGATCAGGTCGGTCGTTTCCTTCACCCCGTAAAGGGCGATGAATGAGCCCATGCGCGGGCCCTGGCTTTGGCCCAGCAGCACCTCGTAGAGGGCGGTGAACCATGCCTTGAGGTCGGGGAAGGGGTGGCGCTTGCCGATTTCGTAGACCTCGGTCTGCACGGTATCGGGATCGGCCCCGGTCGGCATCTTGGCCAGCGCCTCGGCCAGCTCGGTCAACGCCTTGCGCTCGATGTCGGTCGGTGCCCGGTAGGCCTTGGCCGGCTTGACGAAATCGCGGTAGTAGTTGACGGCGTATTCCACCAGCTTGTCCAGGATCGGCGCCCCGGCCGGCGTGGCGTCCGGCTTGTAGCGGACGATGAAATGCCAGATCACCGCCTTGTCCTCGGTATGACAGACGCTGGCCAGGTTGAGCAGCACGTTGAAGGTGAGGTGTGCGTCTTCCCTGGGCGGGTTGCCGCGGTGGATGTGCCAGACCGGGTTGTCGAGACGCTTGGCGGCGTCCTGCTCCGGGTAGGCGCCGAGGTGGGCCAGGTAGTCGTCCACCGTGCGCGGGATGACGTCGAAATAAAGCCGCTTGGCCGCCTTCGGCTTCTGGAACATGAAGAGGGCCAGGCTTTCCGGCGGCGCGTAGCGCAGCCATTCCTCGACTGCCAGGCCGTTGCCCCGCGACTTGGAGATCTTCTCGCCCTTCTCGTCCAAAAACAGCTCGTAGGTCAGGCTGACCGGCGGATGGCCGCCCAGAACGGAGCAGATCTTCCCGGAAAGCCGCACCGAATCGATGAGGTCCTTGCCCGACATCTCGTAGTCGACGTCGAGCGCCTTCCAGCGCATCGCCCAGTCGGCCTTCCATTGCAGCTTGCAGCGCCCGCCAGTCACCAGCGTCTCAACCTTGGCCCCGTCCTCGTCCTCATAAACGATGGTGCCGGCCTTGGCGTCATGGGCAATCACCGGCACCTGCAGCACGCGCCCGGTCTTCGGGCACACCGGCAGGAATGGGCTGTAGGTGGCTTGGCGCTCGGCCCCCAGTGTCGGCATGATGACCGCCTTCACCGCCTCGTAGTGGGCCAGCACGCCCAGCAGCGCGGCGTCGAAGTCGCCCCGCTGGTAGCACTCGGTGGCGCTGACGAATTCGTACTCGAAACCGAAGGTGTCGAGGAACGAGCGCAGCATGGCGTTGTTGTGGTGCCCGAAACTCTCGAACTTGCCGAACGGATCGGGCACCGAGGTCAACGGCTTGCCGAGGTGCCGGGTCACCATCTCCTTGTTGGGAATGTTGTCTGGCACCTTGCGCAGCCCATCCATGTCGTCGGAAAAAGCGAAGAGGCGCGTCGGGATGTCGGAAAGCAGCCCGAAGGCGTGGCGCACCATCGAGGTGCGCGCCACCTCGCCGAAAGTGCCGATGTGCGGCAACCCCGAGGGGCCGTAGCCGGTCTCGAAGAGGACATAGCCTTTTTTGGGCGTCTGCCCGCCGACCCGTTTCAGAACGCTGCGCGCCTCGGCGAACGGCCAGGCGTTGCTCGTTTCGGCATGGGCGCGGAGATCGGACATTCTGAAACCCTCGTTTTTCATCTTGCTTGCAGGAAAGTGAGGCGCCGGACCCTAAAAGCCCGCCCGCCCGCCGTCAACCGCTGTGATACCTCCCCCCTGAAGGGCGGAGGGTGTGTCTGGGCTGGAGCCGCGTTCGCGGGCGCCGCATTGGTCAGGACAGGCGATGGCGGAGATCGCTGAGGCGGCCATCGCGCTGCGGTGTGTGCATCCAGGCGATTACCGCCGGCAAGCGTGAGCCATCCGTTTTTTTGGGGGCGTACGGTCAAGCGCGCATTCGTGGTATGGTGCCCCCTGCGCAAGACCTTACCGGAACCAACGGGCACCCCATGGCTTTCAAGGTTCGCTTTCAGGTCAGCATCGCGGTCGCGGTTGTGGCCATCGTCGTCGCCTTGACGGCGGCAATCATCAGCAGTCTCTATGTGGTGAGTTCGCGGGTGGCCAAGGAAACGGCCAGCCAGTTGTTCGGCGCGGTGGCGCATGGGCTTTACGAGCGGATCGACAACCAAATGGGCTGGACTCTTACCCTGGCCAAGCTGGGGGCGAGCCAACAGGGGCTGGACGCTGTACGCGGCGACGGGCTGGGCGCTCCGATCCTGCCATTCATGTTTACCGTGCTGGCCGAAAGGCCGTCGCTCTATTCCCTTTACTATGGCCTGGAAGATGGCGACTTCCTCCAGGTGATAGCCCCCCGAGACGAGCCTCTCGTCCTCTCCGCCCACGGCGCGCCCGCCGGAACCCGCTGGATCGTTCGGGCGGTTTCGGTCGAGGGTTCCAACCGCACCGAGAGATGGTCGTTTCTCGACACCTCGCAAGCCATCCTGGGCTCGGTCGTCGAGACAGAGCCCGCGTTTGATCCTCGCCAACGCCCCTGGTACGGGGCGGCCAAGGAGAGCGACGACGCCGAATTGTCCTCCGCCTACGTCTTCCATTCCCTGGCGCGATTGGGCATCACGGCATCCAAACGCTTTGCCAACGGCGTGTTCGGCGTCGACATCACGCTCGACGGGCTCGACGCCTTCGTCAAGGACCAAGTCGTCTCGCCGGGGGGCGGTATGGCGATCTTCGATACCTCGATGCAGGCGCTTGCCATGTCGGCCAGCCTGGCTCCCGCTCGGCGGCCCCTGGCCGCCCTCGGCGAAATTGACCAGCCGATGATCCGGGCGCTTGTCAGGCTCAAGGGAGAAGGCCAAGCCCCGGGTCGGGGCCTGATCGTCACCGAGCAGGACGGCGTTCGGATGATGTTGCATCTGAGCGAATGGCGAACGGGCCTTCACCGGTCGATCGGCATCGCGGTGATGGCGCCGACCGCGGACTTCACGGGCCAGATCCGCACCTTGCAGGTCGAGGTCGTGGTGCTGGCCGTTGCCTGTCTCGCCGCTTTCCTGATCGTCGGCATGATGTTCGCCCGCGGCATGTCTGTTTCCGTGCGGGCCTTGGCCGCCGACGCCCTGCGCATCCGCAACCTCGATTTCTCGGGCAAGGGGCCGCGACCCTCGCATATCATCGAGTTCAATGACCTGAGGGATGCCTTTTCGCTGATGAAGCAGGCCCTTTCGGCCAAGACCCGCGCCCTTGAGGACGCCCAGGAGAAACTCACCCGGCTGGTCGATCTGGGCATCGCCATGTCGGCCGAACGCGATGGTACCCGGCTGATGGAAATGGTGCTGCTGGGGGCCAAGGAACTGACCAACGCCGACGGCGCCACCCTTTATACGCGCGGCGACGACGACCTCATGCATTTCCAGATGCTGCTCAACGACACTCTGGACCTGACCCTCGGCGGAGCCGCGGACAACGCGCTCGTCATGCCGTCGGTCCCGCTGTTCGATGCCAGGGGCCGGCCGAACCACGGCAATGTCGTCAGCTACGCCGTGCATCAGCAGCAGACCGTCCTTATCGATGACGCCTATGATTCCCTGCTCTTCGATTTCTCGGGCACGCGCGCGTTCGACGAGCGCAACGACTATCGCTCGAAGTCGTTCATGACCGTTCCGCTGAAGCCGCGCGGCGGCGATTTCATCGGCGCGCTGCAGCTGATCAACGCCCGCGCGCCCGGTTCCGGCGACATTGTCCCCTTCCCGCCGGGTCTCCAGCGCTTCATCGAGGCGCTGGCGGCGCAGGCGGCCACCGCGCTTTTCAATCGCGACCTGCTGTCGGCGCAGGACCGGCTGGTGGAATCAATGATCCAGCTGGTGGCCAGCGCCATTGACGCCAAGAGCCCCTATACCGGGGGTCACTGCGCGCGCGTGCCCGAACTGGCGATGATGTTAGCCGACGAAGCCGTGAGGACATCCGAAGGACCTTTGGAAGCCTTCCGATTCGATACCGAGGAGGAATGGCGGGAGTTCCGGATCGGCGCCTGGCTGCACGACTGCGGCAAGGTGGTGACGCCCGAGCACATCGTGGATAAGGCCACCAAGCTGGAAACCATCTACAACCGCATCCACGAAGTGCGCATGCGCTACGAAGTCCTGCTGCGCGACGCCGACATCGCCCGGCTGGAAGCGGTGGCGGCGGGCGGCGACCCGGCCACAGCCCAGGCCGCCTGCGAGGCAACCAAGGTGCGGTTGCTGGACGACTTCAGCTTCATCGCCGAATGCAACGTCGGCGGCGAACATCTGCCCCCGGAAAAGGTCGATCGGCTTCGCGAGATCGCCAAGACCACCTGGCTGCGCCACATCGACGACCGCAAGGGCTTGGCCCACGCCGAGGTTCGGCGCCTTGCCGATCATCCGCCGGCGGCTCTTCCAGCCATCGAGTCGGTTCTGGCCGACAAGCCCTGGCACGTCATTCCCCGCGACGGCGGCCTCGCCCATGCCTATGAAAAGCTGGGATTTAAGGTGAACGTGCCGAAGAACCTCTATAACCGGGGGGAAATCTACAACCTGTCGGTCACCTATGGAACGTTGACCGAGGAGGATCGCTTCAAGATCAACGAACACGTCATGCAAACCATCGCCATGCTCGAGCGCCTGGCCTTTCCCAAGCATCTGAAGCGGGTGCCGGAATACGCCGGAACCCATCACGAGGCGCTGACCGGGACCGGTTATCCCCGCAAGCTCGACGCCAGCCAGCTTTCGGTGCCCTCGCGCATCATGGCGATCGCCGACATCTTCGAGGCCCTGACCGCCTCGGATCGCCCCTACAAGCGGTCCAATACGCTCTCAGAGGCGATCCGGATGCTGCATTCCTTCAAGGTCAAGGGGCACATCGATCCCGACCTGTTCGATCTGTTCCTGACGTCGGGGGTGTACAGGCGCTACGGCGAGCGGTTCCTGAAACCCGAGCAGATCGACGCCGTCGCCATCGAGGAGTTCGTCCGCGCGGCGTAATGCACATTCCATTGGAAAGAGAACTCCCCGGGCCCCACCTTGCGGTGAAGAACACCGCCAAAGATTCCACCGTCGACACCTAGCCGCCGGCCCGCCGGCTGGGGCGCACCGACATGGCGACGTCCCTGGCTGGGGCGCCGGCCGAAAGCTGACGCTTGCTTGCCGTTTTGAGCGGCCGGTGCGAGAGTAGCTTGGTTCCCAACGTGTTGCGGGCGCAGAGGAGGCTTCCATGCTCAGGGAGTTCAAGGAATTCGCCCTTAAGGGCAACATGCTCGATCTCGCCATCGGCATCATCATCGGCGCCGCCTTCGGCGCCATCGTCTCGTCGCTGGTTGACGACATCATCATGCCGCCGATCGGCCTTCTCCTAGGCGGCGTCGATTTCTCCCAAATCTTCGTCGTCCTCAAGGGCGAGGGCGACTTCAACACGGTTGCGCAGGCCAAGGAGGCTGGCGCCGTCACCTGGAACATCGGCCTCTTCATCAACGCGGTGATCAAGTTCCTGATCGTCGCCTTCTCCGTCTTCCTGCTGGTCAAGACGATCAACAAGCTGACCCGCAAAGATAAGACGAAGGCGCCTGCGCCACCGCCGCCGGCCGAGGACGTCTTGCTGCTGCGCGAGATCCGCGACCTTCTCGCCAGCCCCAAGCCGCGAGACTGCTGACTTCAGGGAACCCTCGAGGGCTCCTGCCTTCGATCAGGCCGCTTCGACGGCGAGGGAGACGATCCCTTTGCCGATTACAATGGCCTGGGGGCGGCGACCTGCACCGCTTAAGCGACGCCGCTCGGGCCTCATCCTGAAGAGCCGGCGCGGCCGCCGCCTCGAAGGAGGCCATCCCACCCTATTTCCAGATCGGCTTGCCTCCGCCCGGCAGGCCGTAACGGGGCCATTTACGGGTGACTTCCTCGATCACGTCGTCGCTCATGCGGATCCTGCGGCCCCACTCGCGTTTCGTTTCCGGCGGCCATTTGGCGGTGGCGTCGATCCCCATCTTGCTGCCGAGGCCGGATTCCGGCGACGCGAAGTCCAGGTAATCGATCGGCGTGCCCTCGATCAGCGTCACGTCGCGGGCCGGGTCGACGTTGGTCGAGATGGCCCACACCACGTCCTTCCACTCCCGGGCGTCGATGTCCTCGTCCACCACGATGACGAACTTGGTGTACATGAACTGGCGCAGGTAGGACCAGACGCCCATCATCACCCGCTTGGCATGGCCCGGATAGGCCTTCTTCATGGACACCACGGCCACCCGATAGGAACAGCCCTCGGGCGGCAGCCAGAAGTCGACGATTTCCGGGAACTGCTGGCGCAACAGCGGGATGAACACCTCGTTCAGGGCCTCGCCCAGCACCGAGGGCTCGTCCGGCGGCCGGCCGGTGAAGGTCGACAGATAGATCGGCTTCCGGCGCATCGTCATGGCGCTCACCGTGAACACCGGGAAGCGCTCGATGGCGTTGTAATAGCCGGTATGATCGCCGTACGGCCCCTCGTCGCTCTCCTCGTCCGACACGTGGCCCTCCAGCACGATCTCGGCGGTGGCCGGCACCTTCAAGGGCACCGTCTTGCACTCGACCAGATCGACCTTCTGGCCGCGCAACAGGCCGGCGAACTGATATTCCGACAATGTGTCGGGCACCGGCGTGACGGCGGCCAGGATGCACCCCGGATCGGCACCGATGACGGCGGCCACCGGCATCGGCTCCTTGGATTTCTGCTTCCAGCGGGCGAACTGCTGGGCGCCGCCGCGATGGCGCAGCCAGCGCATCAAGGTCGTGTTGCGCCCGGTCACCTGCATGCGATAGACGCCCAAGTTGTAGTCGTCGCGCCTGTCGCCTCCCGGCCGCTCGGCCTCCGGCCCTTTGGTCACCACCAGCGGCCAAGTGATCAGCGGCGCCGGCTCGCCCGGCCAGCACGTCTGCACCGGCAGCCGGCCCAAGTCGACCTCGGCCCCTTGCAGCACCACCTCCTGGCACGGCGCGCGGGTCACCGCCTTGGGCTTCATCGACATCACGGTCTTCAGCATCGGCAGCATACCGAGCGCCTCGCGCCAGCCGCCCGGGGGCTCGGGCTGGCGCAGGAAGGCCAGCATCTCGCCGATCTCCTTGAGCTGGCCGGGCTCGCGGTTCATGCCCCAGGCCACCCGCTCGACGGTGCCGAACAGGTTGACCAGCACCGGCATGTCGAAGGCTTGCCCCCCCGCCTCGCGCACGCTCTCGAACAGCACCGCCGGCCCGCCCTCGGCCAGCAACCGGGTCTGGATCTCGGTCATCTCGAGCACCGGGGACACCGGCTCGCCCACCCGGACCAGCCGCCCGTCCCTTTCCAGGCGCTCAATGAACTCGCGAAGGCTGGCGTAGGCCATACTTCCTCCCCCCAACGACCCACCCATTTGTCCCGCTCCCCTCACGAACGTCAAGGGATTTGGGCAATTGCCGGTCATCGCAGGCCGAGAAGCCGCACGAGCGGCCGTTCTGCATCCGCGGACTTCGCTGGGCGAAGGGAAGCCGCCGACATCAGGCGCCCAGTGGCGTCATAAGGCGCCGGGCCGTCGCCATAGAGCCGGCGGAAGAATTCCCGTTCCCGTGCCGCCATCGCCTGCCGCTCCGCCTCGCTCACGGGCTTGCCGATGCGCGCCGCCATCACCGCCCGCGCGTCGTCCTCAGTCCAGGCGGCTACCGGCTTCGCCATTGCTTCCTCGTGCGGCGCCCCTGGCGCCCGGATACGTCGCCGCGGATCTCCTACCGGCAAACCAGCTTCTTTGATTCCCTCCTGGCGCGAGGGCGGCAATCCCGAAATCCCGGCCTTCCGGCCAGATGAGTAGCCCTTCTGGGCCCCACCTCCTGGACTGCTTCTTCCGTCACGCCCTCCCATGCCGGACATTTCGTCGATGCGGTCGTAGGGGGCCGACAGATCATTGTCAAAACCCGGCAGACCGTACTTCGTTATCGCGGGAGGCAGAGCCTTGCTGGCTTCGATCCGACCGGCCTTCAGAACGGCCCGCGTGACCGAATTGCTGTTCTGATAAACCGGGACAAAGTCGTAATCCATCTGGCCTTCATGGATCCGCTTGGCCTCCTTCATCATGTCTGCCCAAACCTCTTCCTCCGACCGCCCCCCCAAGATCGAGCTTTCTTGACGGACGGGATCCGCGCACTTCATCAGGCGCGTACTTGTCCCTGCTGTGCTCGAGCGGAACGTCGATCTCCACCTTGATGTCGCCACCGCTCGCCGCATCCCACCACGAGTAGGGACCGCCGCGGATGACGCGCTCATTTCCCTTGCCATCCCGGTAAACCAGATAGGAATGCATTTTTCCGTGCGGTGCCGTCGGGTTCGGCAGTGCGGTCGCAACTGGAATTCTTGCAGCCTCCAGATAGATGCCCTTTTCCATTACTGCCACCTCCCGATGATTACAATTTTCAATTGTACATATCAAACAACAATGCTATCATAACAGCGTATTGTGCATTAAGCTGGACGGCGCGGCCGATTTGGCTCGTCGCAAGGGAAAACGGCAATGTCGACGGCAAAAGCGATGGCCGCACCCCTTTTCGGGGCGGTTTTTATTGCCTTTACAATGTATTTGATCGGCACATTGTACGATAATATGCGTACATTTGAATATTTTGATGCAAATATAACGATATATAGATACACGATAATCCCGTTTTTTCTTTTATTCTTGTTGGTTTCTTTTTCAGTTCATCTTACTGTATCTGCATGGAAGTCTGGAAATGAATTTTTGCATTATGTCAGAGGCGTTTCCATTGCGCATTTTGGATTAATCATCCCCACACCGATCATCGTCTTTTCCGGCACGATCTACATTCAGGATATTGCCTTGGATAACAGCGGGATCGCCGCCAGCCTCGGGTTTGCCGCGATGGCAGCGGGATTCGCGTGGGGTGGCGTTCGGCTGTTACGATCTCGTTTTTTCGCGACCGTTGCCGGTCCCCGCCCGTGGGCGTGGGTGCTGCCGACCCTGGTCATGGGAGCGCTCTCCGCGTGGTCTGTCGGGGTTCTGATCTTGATGGGAATTTTTGCCGGAAAATAAAGAGACGCCAGGATTGGCCCCGTCGTTGCGACGGGCGCGCCCCCTCGTTCAGAGGCCAGCATCCTAGACGACTTTTTCCAGCCCGTCAAGGATTTTAAGCATATTATATGTTTTTTGGCCTTTACAGCCCGCTCGCGGACCGGCAAGGCTTGCAGAACAGCCGCGTAGCCGGGTTGCAATCCCCCCCGCTCGACCACACGTTAGCCGGGAGCCGGCAGCGGGGGTGCCTGCCGGCGTGTGGCGTTAACCTTTGCGCAACCATTGTGCGGGATGCTTTTCGCCGCATGGGGGACATGCGGGGCCGCTGGGGTCCCGCCGGCGCGGCAGACTTGGGGGAAGTGGCCATGACCGGCACGGCGGCGACGGCGCAGTCCGTCGCCCGGTTCGAACGGCTGATCGAGATCGGCATCGCGCTGTCGTCGGAGCGCGACCACGACCGCCTGATGGAACGGATACTTCTCGAGGCCAAGGGCCTGTCGAACGCCGACGGCGGCACGCTCTATCTCAAAACCGAGGACAACCGGCTGCGCTTCGAGATCATGCGCACGGATTCTCTGGGCATCGCCATGGGTGGCACCACCGGCAAGACCATCCCGTTCCCGCCGCTGGCCCTTTTCGATGCGGAGGGCGCGCCCAACCACAGGAATGTCGCCACCCACGTGGCCTTGACCGGCGCCGCCATCGAGATCCCCGACGCCTACGCGGCGGCAGACTTTGATTTTTCCGGCACCCGCAAGTTCGACGAGGGCACAGGCTACCGCTCGAAATCCTTTCTCACCGTGCCCCTGAAGAACCACGAGGGCGACGTCATCGGCGTTCTGCAACTGCTCAACGCCCGGCATCCCGGGAGCGGCGCCGTCGTCCCCTTCGGCGGCGACGTGCGCCCGCTGATCGAGGCGCTGGCCTCGCAGGCAGCGGTCGCGCTGGACAACCGCCAACTGATCGACGCCCAGCGCCGTTTGATCGATTCCTTCATCACGCTGATCGCCAAGGCGATCGACGCCAAGTCGCCCTATACCGGCGGCCATTGCCAGCGGGTACCCGAGTTGACCCAGATGCTGACCAAGGCCGCCTGCGAGTCGACCGAGGCGCCGTTCGCCGACTTCGCGCTCACCGAGGAGGAATGGTACGAACTGCACATCGCGGCCTGGCTGCACGACTGCGGCAAAGTGACGACGCCGGAATACGTGGTCGACAAGGCAACCAAGCTCGAGACCATCTACAACCGCCTGCACGAGATCCGCACCCGCTTCGAGGTCATCAAGCGCGACGCCGAGATCGACTGCCTCAAGGCCGTTGCCGCCGGTGGCGACGAGGCGGCACTGCGGGCCGAGCGCGACCGCCGGCTGGCCGAGATCGACGCCGATTTCGCCTTCATCGCCGAGTGCAATATCGGCGGCGAGTTCATGGCCCCCGAGAAGATCGAACGCGTCAGGCGCATCGCCGGCACCAACTGGCGGCGTACGCTGGACGACCGCCTCGGACTGTCGGTGGCCGAGCTGAAACGCCTTTCTTCCATCCCCGCCCGGCCACTGCCGGCCGAGGAGCCGCTGTTGGCCGACCGGCCCGAGCACATCGTGCCGCGCGAGCCGGGCGACATCCTCGATCTCGACAATCTCCACGGCTTCAAGCTCGACATGCCGCCCCACAAGTACAACTTCGGCGAGGTCTACAATCTCTGCGTGGCGCGCGGCACCCTGACCGCCGAGGAACGCTACAAGATCAACGACCACATCGTGCAGACCATCGTCATGCTGAGCGAGTTGCCCTTCCCCAAGCATCTGCGCCGGGTGCCGGAATACGCCGGCGGCCACCACGAAACGATGATCGGCACCGGCTACCCCAAGAAGCTCCGCAAGGACGACATGTCGCTGCCAGCCCGTGCCATGGCCATCGCCGACATCTTCGAGGCCCTCACCGCCTCGGACCGCCCGTACAAGAAAGCGAAATCGTTGAGCGAAAGCCTCAAGATCATGGCCTCGATGCGCGATACCCAGCACATCGATGCCGACCTCTTCGCGCTGTTCCTGAAATCCGGCGCCTACCGCAAATACGCCGAGACCCACCTGAAGCCGGAACAGATCGACGCCGTCGACATCGCCCCGCTGCTGGCGGGCAAGGCCTGAGCACGGCGGCCCATCCCTACCCCACCACCCGCGCCGCAACAACGGTGATAAAGACGATCAGCGCGAAGTCGCGGTTGGATTTGAACTTCTTGAGACAATCCTTGGGGTCGTCGGGATCGACCGTCGCCGCCTGCCAGGCGAGATGCGCCGCTCCCGCCGCCAGGCCGGCGTAATAGGGCCAGGCGAGGCCGGCCGCGAAACCAGCCGCAGCCAGCAGGGCGACGGTCGCGGCAAAGAAGCCGAACAACCACGGCCGGGTGGCCTTCCCTAAGCGCAGCGCCGTCGATTTCACCCCCACCAGCAGGTCGTCCTCTTTGTCCTGGTGGGCGTAGATGGTGTCGTAACCCAGCGTCCAGAAGAAGCCAGCGGCATAGAGGATGAAGGCCGGCGCCGCCAGCCCGCCCGTCACCGCCGCCCAACCCACCAGTGCCCCCCAGTTGAAGGTGAGGCCCAGCCACGCCTGCGGCCAATAGGTGATGCGCTTCATGAAGGGATAGACCGCCACCAGCGGCAGCGAGGCGATGCCGACCCAGATCGCGAAGGCATTGAATTGGATCAGTACGGCGAAGCCGATGGCCAGCAGCAGGCCGAGAAACGCCAAGGCGCCCTTGAGGCCTATGGCGCCGCTGGCCAGCGGCCGGTTGGCGGTGCGCGCCACCCGAGCGTCGAAATCGCGATCTGCCATGTCGTTGACGACACACCCGGCGCCGCGCATGACCACGGCGCCGACGCCGAACAGCGCGATCATGACGGGGTCGGGCCATCCCCCGCTCGCCAGCGCCGCCCCCCACCAGCAGGGGATCAGCAAAAGCCAGGTACCGATGGGGCGATCCAGCCGGGCCAGCCGGAAATAGGGCCTCGCGTCGGCCGGCACGTAGCGGTCGACCCAGTTGCCGAGGGGAATGTCGCTGGCGCCGGGCACGGGGCTCTTCATGGCCCGAAAGATAGCCGGAGCCCCGCCGCCCGGCAATGCCGTCGCCCCCCTCTTGCTCCGGCGGCAGGGGTGCCTATGATGGCGACGAAGCGACCGAGGGGGCATCATGGGGTACGCCAAGCCATCCGCCAGGATATTCACTGCCGGCGACCTCGGCCCCGGGCTCGCGATGGTCCTGGAGCGTCAGCAAAGCCATTACCTGACCCACGTCATGCGCCTGAGAGAGGGCGACGCCGTGGCGCTGTTCAACGGCCGCGATGGCGAGTGGCGGACGGTGATCGCCGCGGCGGCGCGCAGCATCGTTACGCTCCGCTGCGAGACGCAAACCCGCCCGCAGCGGGCCGAGCCCGACGTCTGGCTGGCCTTCGCGCCGCTCAAGAAGACGCCGACCGATTTCCTGATCGAGAAGGCGACCGAGCTGGGGGTGGCCCGCCTGATCCCGGTGTTCACCCGCCACACCGCCGCCGAGCGGGTGAAGGCCGAGCGCCTGCGGGCGCATACCATCGAAGCCGCCGAGCAGTGCGAGCGGCTCTCCGTGCCCGAGGTGGCCGAGGCGGTGATGCTGGAGCGCCTGCTGGCCGAATGGCCGGCCGAACGGCGTCTGCTGGTTCTCGACGAGACCGGCGTCGGTGCGCCCATCGCCACCGTGCTGGCGGAATGGGCGGGCGGCGTTTCTCCCGCTCACGGCCTTCTGATCGGCCCCGAGGGCGGTTTCGCCATCACCGAGCTTGACGCTCTGCGCAAACTCGCCTTTGTTACGCCGGTGGGGGTTGGTCCGCGCATCCTGCGGGCGGAAACGGCGGCCCTCGCCGCGCTCTCCTGTTGGCAGGCGCTGGTGGGGGACTGGCGCTGAGCCGACCGAGCGACCATTTCCTCCTGGAACTTCCGCCCGCCTGAACCTTCACACGACGAGGCCCCCGAATGCCGGCAAGAAAAACCGAACGCGCGGAACCGATCACCGACAAGCGCGTGCTCGTCGAATACCTGGAATCCGGGTGCAAGCCCCGCGAGAAATGGCTGATCGGCACCGAGCACGAGAAGTTCGCCTATACCCTCGACGACCTGCGTCCGCTGGATTACGAGGGCGAGCGGGGCATCCGCGCCATCCTTCAGGGTCTCACCCGCTTCGGCTGGAAGCCCGTGCTCGAAAAGGGCAACGTCATCGCGCTGATCAAGGAGGACGGCAGTTCCGTCACCCTGGAGCCGGCCGGGCAGGTCGAGCTTTCCGGCGCGCCCCTTTCCAACCTCCATCAGACCTGCCGCGAGGTGAACGAGCACCTCGATCAGGTCAAGGCGGTGGCAGCCGAAATGAACGTCGGGCTGATGGGGCTCGGCTACAACCCGAAGTGGCCACGCGCCACCATGCCGTGGATGCCCAAGGGCCGCTACGCTATCATGCGCCGCTATATGCCGACGCGGGGCACGCTGGGCTTGGACATGATGCAGTCGACCTGCACGGTGCAGGTCAACCTCGACTTCGATTCCGAAGCCACCATGATCCGGATGTTCCGCATCGGGCTGGCGCTGCAGCCTATTGCCACCGCGCTATGGGCCAATTCGCCCTTCAAGGAGGGCAAGCCCAACGGGTTTTTGAGCTATCGCAGCCACATCTGGACCGATACCGACCCCGACCGTTGTGGCACGCTGCCCTTCGTCTTCGAGGAGGGCTTCGGCTTCGAGCGCTACGTCGACTACCTGCTCGACGTGCCGATGTATTTCGTCTATCGCGACGGCATCTACATCGACGCCGCCGGGCAGTCCTTCCGCGACTTCATGAAGGGCAAGCTGCCGGCCTTCCCCGGCGAGTACCCGACGATGGCCGACTGGCAGGACCAGACGACGGTGGCCTTCCCCGAGGTGCGGCTCAAGCGCTACCTCGAAATGCGCGGCGCCGACGGCGGCCCGTGGAGCCGGCTGTGCGCGCTGCCGGCCTTCTGGGTGGGGCTGCTCTATGACGACGAGGCCAGAAGGGCGGCGGCCGATCTCATCGCCGACTGGACGGCCGAGGAACACGCCATGCTGCGCCGCGACGTGCCGCGCCTGGCGTTGAACACGCCTTTCCGCGGCGGCCTGCTCAACGACGTCGCCCGCCAGGTGCTGGCCATCTCGCGGGCCGGCCTGATCCGCCGCGCCGCCGCCGACGGCGCCGACGCCAACGAGGCCTCGTTCCTGCTGCCGCTGTTCCTGATCGCCGAGGCCGGGGTGACGCCTGCCGAGGAAATGCTGGCCGCCTACAAAGGCCGCTGGAAAGGCAGCGTCGACCCGATCTTCGCGGAGTGCGCGTATTAGGAGGTGGCGGAACCGCCCCCCATCCCTATCCTCCCCCACAAAGGGGGGGAGGGCCGTTGCTGGGGTGAAGCGCCGCCGCGTCGAACTTCAGACCGCTGTGCCGCCGACGGTCAGGCTGTCGACTTTGAGCGTCGGCTGGCCGACGCCGACCGGCACACTCTGGCCATCCTTGCCGCAGGTGCCGATGCCCTGGTCGAGCGCCATGTCGTTGCCGACCATGGAAACGCGGGTCAGCGCGTCGGGGCCGTTGCCGATCAGCGTCGCCCCCTTGACCGGGGCGCCAACCTTACCATTCTCGATCCGGTAGGCCTCGGTGCAGGAAAAGACGAACTTGCCCGAGGTGATGTCGACCTGACCGCCGCCGAAGTTGACCGCATAGAGCCCCTTCTTGACCGACGCCAGGATTTCGGCGGGCTCGTGCACCCCGCCCAGCATGCAGGTGTTGGTCATGCGCGGCATCGGGGCGTGGGCGTAACTCTGCCGGCGGCCGTTGCCGGTCGGCTTCACCCCCATCAAGCGGGCGTTCAGACGATCCTGGATGAAGCCCTTGAGGATGCCGTCCTCGATCAGCACGTTGCGGGCCGAGGGTGTGCCCTCGTCGTCGACGCTGATGGACCCCCGGCGGTCGGCGATGGTGCCGTCATCGATCACCGTCACCCCCGGAGCCGCCACCCGCTGGCCGAGCAGGCCGGCGAACGCCGACGTACCCTTGCGGTTGAAGTCGCCTTCGAGCCCGTGGCCCACCGCCTCGTGCAGCAGGATGCCCGGCCAGCCCGGCCCCAGCACCACCGGCATCTCGCCCGCGGGGGCGGGCACCGATTCCAGGTTGACCAGGGCCCGGCGCAGCGCCTCGTCGACCGCCGATTTCCAGCTTTCCGGGGTCAGGAAGCGTTCGTAGGTGACCCGGCCGCCGGCCCCGAAGGCGCCGCTTTCCATGCGCTCGCCCCTGGCGGCGACGATCATCACGTTGAAGCGCACCAGCGGGCGCACGTCGGCAGTGCGCTCGCCGCCGGGGCGCACGATCTGCACCGCCTGCCATTCGCCCGACAGCGTCGCCATCACCTGGCGCACCCGCTCGTCCCTGGCCCGCGCGTAGGCGTCGACCTCGGCCAGGAAGGCCAGCTTCTTCTCGAAGGGGATGCCGGGCAGCGGGTTCACGTCGGCATAGAGGCTGCGGTTGGTTTTCTGCGGCGGCTCGGCCAGGGTGCCGCCGCCGGCGCCCAAGACGCTGCGCACCGTCGCCGCGGCCCGCCCGATCGCTGCCTCGGAAACCTCGGAGGCGTGCGAATAGCCGGTGGTCTCGCCGCTGACGGCGCGCAGGCCGAAGCCCTGGGCGGTGTCGAAGCTGGCGCTTTTGAGGCGGCCGTCATCGAAGATGAGCCCTTCGGACTGGCGGTATTCGAGAAAGAGCTCGCCGTCGTCGGCGCCTTTCAGGGCGTTCCCGACGATGCCCTCGACGCGCGAGCGGTCAAGCCCCGCCCGCTTGAAAAACAGCTCGTCGGTGATGGAAAGATCGCTCACGGGAAACTCCTCTGTCGTGGGCCGGCGCCACCCCCATAGAAAGGCGCTGAACGCCCCAAGATCAAGCGCCGATCACTCGCGCCTCTCACTTTCCTGCCATCCGTACCGTCTTGACGGTTCGGCCAGGACGTCCTATCTGCCCCTCATACGTGGTGATTTGCCCGGCCGGCTTGCGACCACGCTAAACAAACCGCTAAAAGGTCGGAGCTCGCGGAGCCCTGACCCCGGCGGATCGGGGTTTTTTTATGGCCGGGCCGATGGAAGAGGACAGGGGGAAATGACCAGGGACAAGGGCGGACAGGGCCGGTGGCGCGAGGCCACACGATTGGTGCGCGGCGGGCTTTCCCGCACGGCCTTTTCGGAAACCAGCGAGGCGCTGTTCATGACCTCGGGCTACGTCTATCAGACGGCCGAGGAAGCCGAGCAGACCTTCAAGGGCGACATCAAGCGCTACATCTATTCGCGCTACGCCAATCCGACGCTCACCACCTTCGAGAGCCGCCTGGCGCTCGTCGAGGGCGCCAGGTTCTGCCACGGCACCGCCAGCGGCATGGCTGCCGTCTTCGCCGCCCTGCTCGCCCCCTTGAAGGCCGGCGACCGGGTGGTGGCGGCCCGCGCCCTCTTCGGTTCTTGCTATTACATCGTGGCCGACCTGTTGCCGCGTTACGGCATCCAGACCGAATTCGTCGACGGCACCGACCTCGAACAATGGAAAACCGCGCTCAGCCGTCCGGCCAACGCAGTGTTCCTCGAAACCCCCTCCAACCCGACGCTCGAAGTTGTCGATCTCGCCGCCATCTCGACGCTGGCCCACGCCGCCGGCGCCCGTGTCGTCGTCGACAACGTCTTCGCCACGCCGATCCTCCAAAAACCCTTGCAGCTCGGCGCCGACCTCGTCGTCTATTCGACCACCAAGCACATCGACGGCCAGGGCCGAAGCCTCGGCGGCGCCATCCTCGCCAACGACGAGGCGCTGATCGAAGAGCAGATCTTCCCGTTCCTGCGCCACACCGGCCCGGCCTTGAGCCCGTTCAACGCCTGGCTCCTGATCAAGGGACTGGAAACCTTGGACCTCCGGGTCCGTCGTCAGGCCGAGAACGCCCGCGTGGTCGCCGACTTCCTGACCGGCCAGGATTGCATTGCGCGCGTCCTCTACCCGGGCCGCGCCGACCACCCGCAGCACGACCTCGCCCAGCGCCAGATGCCAGGTGGCGGCACCATGGTCGCCTTCGACGTCAAGGGCCGGCGCGAGGGCTCCTTCCGCTTCATGAACGCGCTCAACCTCATTGACATCTCCAACAACCTGGGCGACGCCAAGAGCCTGATCACCCACCCCGCCACCACCACCCACGAGCGCATCGGGGCGGAGGAGCGTGCCCGCATGGGCATTGGCGACGGCCTGCTGCGCCTGTCGGTCGGCCTGGAAGATCCCGCCGACCTCTGCGAGGACCTGGCGCTTGCCTGCCAGGCGGCGCGGAACGGCTAGAAAAGCGGCCGCAGCAAGTGGCCATGACGGGAAAAAGCATTCTAGAATGGGCGGCGACGGCGCGCCCGGCGCCAGACCAAAGGAAGGACCACGAGGCCATGACCCAACCCGAGCAGTTCTTGGACCGGCTTCAAGACCTCATCGGCAAAGCCCGCGCCGCCGGGGCCGACGCCGCCGACGCCGTGCTGATCTCCGGCACCTCCCTCTCGGTGGCGCGCCGGCTCGGGAAACCCGAGCACCTGGAGCGCTCGGAAGAAGCCGACGTCGGCCTGCGCGTCTTCATCGGCCGCCGGCAGGCCATCGTTTCCTCCTCCGACCTTTCGGACGCGGGCCTGGCCGAGCTGCCGGCACGCGCCGTCGCCATGGCCCGCTCGGTCCCCGAGGACCCCTACTGCGGACTGGCCGAGCCCGGGCTGCTGGCCGGCGACGTGCCCGATCTCGACATGTGCGACGCCGCCGAGCCCGACGCCGAGGCGCTGTTCGCGCTGACCGCCGAGGCCGAGGAGGCCGCCGTGGCGGTCCCCGGCGTCACCAATTCCGAGGGCGCCCAGGCCGGCTGGAGCCTGGCCTCGGTGGCGCTCGCCGCCTCCAACGGCATGGCCCGGGCTTATAAGCGCTCCGGCTTCAGCCTGTCGGCGGCGGTGGTGGCCGGCGAGGGCACGGCCATGGAGCGCGACTACGATTATTCGAGCGCAGTGCATCTTTCCGACCTGCGCGCGGCAGCCGATATCGGCCGCTCGGCCGGCGAGCGGACGGTGCGCCGTCTCAACCCCCGCCGCGCCGCCTCGGCCGAGGTCTCGGTGGTCTTCGATCCCCGCGTGTCGGCCAGCCTGCTCGGCCACCTGGCCGGCGCCATCAACGGCGCCACGGTGGCGCGCGGCACCTCGTTCCTCAAGGACAGGATGGACGAGAAGGTCTTCGCCGACGGCATCACCATCGTCGACGACCCCCTGCGCCGGCGCGGCCTGCGCTCCAAACCCTTCGACGCCGAGGGGGTGGCGACGATACGGCGCAACGTCATCGAGGACGGCCGCCTGACCACCTGGATCCTCGATCTGCGCTCGTCCCGCCAGTTGGGCACGCAAACCACCGGCCACGCCACCCGCGGCCCGTCCTCGCCGCCGTCGCCGTCCCCGACCAACTTCTACCTCGCCCCCGGCCGCCAATCTCCCGCCGGGCTGATGGCCGACATCACGTCCGGCCTCTACGTCACCGAGCTGATCGGCATGGGGGTCAACGGCGTCACCGGCGACTACAGCCGCGGCGCCGCCGGCTTCTGGATCGAGAATGGCGAGTTGGCCTATCCGGTCAGCGAGATCACCATCGCCGGCAACCTGAAAGACATGTTCGCCCGCATGAGCGCCGCCGACGACCTCGAATTCCGCTTCGGCACCGACGCCCCCACCGTGCGCATCGACGCCATGGCGCTGGCGGGAAGATAGGGGGCCCCCCCGGCCCCCCCTCCCTGCCCTCCCCCACAAGGGGGGAGGGAAGCGCCGCGCCGCCTCACTTTCTTCCCCCTCCCCCTCGATGGGGGAGGGCCGGGGCGGGGGTGAGCCGCCGTCATTCTCCCTGCGGCGCGATCACCGGCAGGGTCTTTTCCGCCAGCCCGGCCGTCAGCGGCACGCGGGCGATGATGTCGCCGTCACCCTGCACCGGATCGCCTTCCGGACCCTCGATGGTCACCTGCCGGCCGGGCAGGATCAGCACGTCGTCCAGCCGCTCCAGCCGGCCCAGCACCAGCCATAGCCCATAGCGCAGCGCGCGCAGCGGCCCGGGCCTCAGGAACAGGCAGACGTAGAGCAGCGGCTCGCCGAGGCGGGCCAGCGGCGCGCAGGTGTGCCTCCCGGCGTAGAGATGGCCGTTGGCAATGACCGCCGAGGCCGCCCCATGGGCCTCGCCGTCGACGATCACCCGGTAGCGGCTGCGCGAGAACTTGAACAGCCCGGCCAGGAACATCAGCACATAGGCGCCCCGGCCGAGGACCCGCTTGACGCCGGCCGGCATCGCCTCGACCACCCCGGCGTCGAAGCCGACCCCGGCCATCATGACGAAGAGCCTTCCGTTGGCCTGCCCCAGGTGGATGTCCTGGACGGGCGCCCCGGCGATCACTCCGGCAATGGCTTCGGGGTCGCCCGGCATGCAGAGCTCCGCCGCCACCACGTTGGCGGTGCCCAGCGGGATCACCGCCAGCGGCACGCCCCGGCCGTAGAGGCCGTTGACCGCCTCGTTGATGGTGCCGTCGCCACCCGCCACAGCGATCACGTCCCAACCTTCGGAGGCAGCCTCGCCGGCCAGGGCCTCGGCATCGCCCGGAGCATTGGTGGGACGCACGGTGGCCTGGCAGTCGGCCCGTTCCAGATGCCGGAGCACCGCCGCCAGTTTGCGCCGGCGCCGTCGGCCGGCGGTCGGGTTGAAGATGACGAGCACCTTGCGGCCCGCCGCCGATGTCTTTCCCGCGCTCATGTCAGATTAATGACAGCCATTATTACCAATATGTTTCACTTATATTACGCAGCCTTTAAATGTAGGGCGGGGTTATATACAAAAACAAGGCCATTTACTAGGATCAACAACAAGATATTAACCCTCTGCAATCGAGTTGAATTGGAGTCTCGTTGAACGCCATCCGACCCCTGCCCCGGCGCTACCGCGCCATCTGGATTTCGGATATCCATCTGGGTACCCGCGGCTGCAATGCCGAGCTTCTTCTCGATTTCCTGAAGCAGACCGACTCCGACTTCCTCTACCTGGTGGGCGACATCCTCGATGGCTGGCGCCTGAGGCGTACCTGGTACTGGCACCAGACCCACAACGACGTCATCCAGAAATTATTGCGCAAGGCCCGTAAGGGAACCCGCATCGTCTACATCCCCGGCAATCACGACGAGAATTTCCGCGACTTCGCCTTCCGCCGCTTCGGGCGCGTCGTCATCCAGAACCAAGCCATCCACGTCACCGCCGACGGCCGCCGCCTGCTGGTCCTGCACGGCGACCAGTTCGACGGGGTGGTGCGCCACGCCCGCTGGCTGGCCTTCGCCGGCGATCGGGCCTACCAGGCGGCGCTTTCCGTCAACACCGCCGTCAACTGGGTCCGGCGCAAGCTGGGGTTCCGATACTGGTCGCTGTCGGCCTACCTCAAGCACAAGGTCAAGAAGGCGGTCGAATACGTCAGCCGCTTCGAGGCCGCCGTCGTTGCCGAGGCGCGACGGCGGGGCGCCGACGGTGTGGTGTGCGGCCACGTCCACACCGCCGAGATGCGCACGGTGGACGGCATCCTCTACTGCAACGACGGCGACTGGGTCGAAAGCTGCACGGCCCTGGTCGAACACGCCGACGGCCGCCTGGAAATCCTGCGCTGGGCCGATCTCCACGGAAGCGCCCTCATCGGAAGCACCGCATGCGAATCCTCATCGTCACCGACGCCTGGTTCCCCCAGATCAATGGCGTCGTCCGCACCCTCGATACGCTGAGGGGCGAACTGGAAAGGCTGGACCACCGGGTCTACCTCATCACGCCGCAGGATTTCCGCACCCTTCCCTGCCCCTCCTACCCCGAGATCCGCCTAGCCGTCGGCGCCAGGCGCAAGCTGGCTCGCATGCTCGACGATTTCCAGCCGAGCGCCATCCACATCGCCACCGAAGGCCCGCTGGGCCTGGCCGCCCGCCGCCACTGCCTCAGGCGCGGCTATGAATTCACCACCGCCTATCACACCCGCTTTCCCGAATACATCCAGGCCCGCTGGCGGATACCGCTGGCGCTCACCTACCGCTTTGTGCGCTGGTTCCACGCGCCCTCCAGCGGCGTCATGGTGGCCACCCCGGCCATGGAGGCGGTGCTGCGCGGACGCGGGTTCGCCAATCTCAAGCGCTGGTCGCGCGGCGTCGACACCGCCCTGTTTAAGCCGCGCTCCAAGCGTTTCCTCCCCTACCCGCGGCCGATCGCGCTCTATGTCGGGCGCGTCGCCGTGGAAAAGAACATCGAGGCCTTCCTCGCCCTCGATCTGCCGGGAACCAAGGTGGTAATCGGCGACGGCCCGCAGCAGGCGCAATTGCGCAAGCGCTACCCCGAGGTGCGCTTCCTGGGCGCGCGCACCGGCGACGATCTGGCCCGCCACTATGCCGCCGCCGACGTTTTCGTCTTCCCCAGCCGTACCGACACCTTCGGATTGGTGCTGCTGGAGGCCCTGGCCTCGGGCGTGCCGGTGGCCGCCTATCCGGTGGAAGGCCCGCTCGACGTGATCGACGGCTCGGGGGCCGGCTGCCTGGACTGGGATCTCGCCACGGCGGTCGAGCGCGCGCTCGCCGTCGCGCCGGAGACCTGCCGGGCCCACGCGCTCACCTTTTCGTGGGAGGCCTCGGCCCAACAGTTCCTCGCCAACCTGCACCGCCTCGACCTCGACGCGGTCCAGGCGGTTGCCCCCGTCCCCGCGCCCGTCGAGATGGCGAGGGGCGGACGCGTCCGGCGCTTCCTCCGCCGCCAGGCCTGACAATCGGCCGCGCGCCCCTCCCTATCCTCCCCCACAAAGGGGGAAGGGAAGTGCCGCCGGCTCCACCTTCTTCCCCCTCCCCCTCGACCTGCCTGCGCGAAGCCGAAGCGGCTTCGCTTCGGCGAAGGCAGGTGGGGGAGGGCCGGGGCGGGGGTGAGCGGCCCGGGCAATGGGGGTTTCGCCCGGGCCTACGGCGTCATCGCTCGTTTACGGCTTCGCGACGTGCCACACGCCGTTGACGCCGTCGCCGGTCGTGTCGCCGGCCTTGGCATCCTTGACCCACAGATAGAGCGGCTTGCCTTCGTAGGCCCATTGCATGGCGCCATCCTTGCGGGCGACGACCGAGAACTTGCCGCTGGGCATGACGCCCGAGGCGGCCATCAGCGGCGGCCAGTTCGTCGCGCAGGCGTCATAGCAGGCGGATACGCCGGCGGTGTCCTTGTCGAAGGTGTAGAGCGTCATGTTCTTCTCGTTGACCAGGATCTTGCCGGCACCGCCGGCCATTTCCATGGCTGAATCGGCCGCCGCCGGGCCGGAAACGGCCATCAGGCCGACGCTCGCCAGAACCAGGCTCTTGATCGTGATGTTCATTCAATCCCTCCGCTGAAAAATAAAAAACGCGTCGCAGTCGCAAATCCTTGGGCGCTGCTGGAGGAACTAACAGCCGCCGTGCCGGGAAAATCCCCCGCCTTAAAAAATCACGCTTGCCGCCGCCCCTGCTCTGCTAGTCTGCCCCGGTCGGTTCCACGTTCGTCGAGGTCAGGACATGGCATCCCTTACCCGCACCCCCGAATGGCAGGCCCTTGCCGCCCATCATCGCCAGACGGCGTCCTCTTCTATGCGCGAGATGTTCGCCGCCGATCCCCAGCGCTTCGCCAAGTTCTCGCTGCGCCTGGGCGACCTGCTGCTCGACTATTCCAAGAACCGGGTGACCGAAGAAACCCTGCGCCTGCTTTTGGATCTCGCACGGGCCGCCGACGTCGAGGGCTGGCGGGAGCGCATGTTCAAGGGCGACGCCATCAACTTCACCGAGGGGCGCGCCGTGCTGCACGTGGCGCTGCGCGCGCCCGCCGACCAGGCGTTCGTCGTCGACGGCGAGAACGTCATGCCCAAGATCACCGCCGTCAGGGCGCAAATGCGCGCCTTCACCGAGGCGGTGCGCAGAGGAGACTGGAAGGGCGCCGGCGGTCGGCCGATCAGCGACATCGTGAACATCGGCATCGGCGGCTCCGACCTCGGCCCCGCCATGGCGACCGAGGCGCTGACGCCCTATCACCCGGCCGGCATGCGCTTTCATTTCGTCTCCAACGTCGACGGCACCCACATCGTCGAAACCCTGAAGCCGCTCGATCCGGCGACCACGCTTTTCATCGTCGCGTCCAAAACCTTCACCACCCAGGAGACGCTGACCAACGCGATGACGGCGCGCGACTGGCTGACCACCAGCCTGAGCGAGAGCGCGGTGGCCAAGCACTTTGTGGCCCTTTCCACCAACGCCAAGGCGGTCGCCGCCTTCGGCATCGACACCGCCAACATGTTCCAGTTCTGGGACTGGGTAGGCGGCCGCTATTCACTGTGGTCGGCCATCGGACTGCCCATCGCCTTGGCCGTCGGCATGGACCGCTTCGAGGAAATGCTGACCGGCGCCCACGCCATGGACGAGCACTTCCGCACGGCGCCCTTGGCCGCCAACATGCCGGTCGTCCTGGGCCTGCTCGGTGTCTGGTACGCCAATTTCTTCGGCGCCGAGACCCACGCCGTGCTGCCCTACGACCAGTATCTGCGCCGGCTGCCCGCCTACCTCCAGCAGCTCGACATGGAAAGCAACGGCAAGTCGGTGGACCGCGATGGCAAAGCCCTCGGGTACGCCAGCGGCCCGGTGATTTTCGGCGAACCCGGCACCAACGGCCAGCACGCCTTCTACCAGCTGATCCACCAGGGCACCCGCCTGGTGCCGGCCGATTTCATCGCGCCGGCGCTCAGCCACAATCCGGTGGACGGGCATCACGCCATCTTCCTCTCCAACTTCTTCGCCCAGACCGAGGCGCTGATGATGGGCAAGACCGAGGACGAGGCCAAGGCCGAGCTGGAAGCCGCTGGGATGTCGGGCGAGGCCTTGAAAAAGGTCCTGTCGCACAAGATCTTTTCCGGCAACCGGCCGACCAATTCCGTCCTGGTGCGCCAGCTCGACCCCTTCACGCTGGGTATGTTGATCGCCCTTTACGAACACAAGGTCTTCGTGCAGGGCATCGTCTGGCGGATCAATTCCTTCGACCAGTGGGGGGTGGAACTGGGCAAGCAGCTGGCCAAGGCCATCCTGCCCGAACTCGAGGGCGCGGCCCCGGCCACCACCCACGACGCCTCGACCAACGGGCTGATCAATACCTTCAAGGGGATGCGCGATGGCAAAGCTCAAAAAACGTGACAAGGCGTGCTCCGAGGGCGACGCCTGCTGCATGACCAAGCCCTGCCAGCGCGAGGACGAGAAGGAAAAGGGCAAGAAAAAGAAGGATAAGAAAAAGAAAAAATAGGACTGAACCAGGAAAGTTCGCATTCGCCATGCCCATCCGTCTGTTGCCCGAGAACCTTGTCAACCGCATCGCCGCCGGCGAGGTGGTGGAAAGGCCCGCCTCGGTGGTCAAGGAGCTGGTCGAGAACAGCATCGACGCCGGGGCTCGCCAGATCGACGTCGTGGTGCGCGACGGCGGCCGCACGTTTCTCTCGGTCGCCGACGACGGCTGCGGCATGGGTCCCGACGAACTGGCCCTCGCGGTCGAGCGCCACGCCACCTCCAAGCTCCCCGACGACGACCTCACCCACATCGCCACCCTGGGCTTTCGGGGCGAGGCCTTACCCTCCATCGGCGCCGTCAGCCGCCTCACCCTGACCAGCCGGCCGCGCGGCGCCGATTCTGCCTGGACGCTCGTCGTCGAGGGCGGCAGCAAAGACGGCCCCCGCCCGGCCGCGCAACCGCCAGGCACCCGCATCGAGGTGCGCGACCTCTTCTTCGCCACCCCGGCCCGCCTCAAGTTCTTGAAAGTGGAGCGCACCGAATTCGGCCACGTGCTGGAAACGCTCCAGCGCCTGGCCATGGCTCACCCCGAAATCGGCTTCTCGCTTTCCGACGGCAGCCGCCGGGCGCTGAACCTCGCCGCCGAGACGGGGGATCTGTTCGCCAGCCGCCTCGGACGCCTGGGCGCCATCATGGGCCGCGACTTCGCCGAGAACGCGCTGCCCGTCGAGGCCGAGCGCGAAGGGATCCAGCTCTCCGGCCACGTCGGGCTGCCGACGCTCAACCGTTCCACCGCGACGATGCAATTCCTGTTCGTCAACGGCCGGCCGGTCCGGGACAAGCTGTTCTTTGGTGCCGTGCGCGGCGCCTATCGCGACTTCCTGGTTTCCGACCGCCACCCGCTTCTCGCCCTCTTCCTGGAGGTGCCGCCCGAGGCCGTCGACGTCAACGTCCATCCGGCCAAAACCGAGGTGCGCTTCCGCGATTCCGGCCTGGTGCGCGGCCTCATCGTCGGGGCCCTGAAGCACGCCCTGGCCGCGGCCGGGCATCGCGCCGCCACTACGGTGGCGACCGCCGCACTGGGCGCCGCCCGGCCGCAGGGGGGCTCCTCCCTGTCCTACGCCTTCCGCCCGTCGGCGCCGCCGCGCGGCCTCTCCGAACGCGCCGCCACTTACCATGCGCCGCTGCCCGAGCTTGACGCCCCGCCCGCCGCCCGCCCGGCCGGCGAGACCGCCCCCGCAGGCAACCTAGCCGAGGATTATCCGCTGGGGGTGGCGCGCGGCCAGTTGCATGCCACCTACATCGTCTCGCAGACCGCCGACGGCATCGTCATCGTCGATCAGCACGCCGCCCACGAGCGACTGGTCCACGAGCGCATCATGAAGGCTTTAGCCGGAGCCGGCGTCGCCCGCCAGGGCCTGTTGATCCCCGAGGTGGTGGAGCTGGACGAGGCCGCCGCCGGCCGGCTGCTGGCCCGCGCCGACGAACTGGCCGAACTGGGCCTCGTCATCGACGGCTTCGGACCGGGCGCCCTGGTGGTGCGCGAGACGCCTGCGCTGCTGGGCGAGGTCGACATCCAGGGCCTGATCCGCGACCTCGCCGCCGAGTTGGCCGAGATGGAGGAAACGCTGTCCTTGAAGGACCGGCTGGCCGAGGTGTGCGCCACCATGGCCTGCCACGGCAGCATCCGGGCCGGGCGGTCGCTCAACGGGGCCGAGATGAACGCGCTGCTGCGCGAGATGGAGCGCACCCCCCATTCCGGCCAGTGCAGCCACGGCCGCCCGACCTACGTCGAGCTCAAGATCGCCGACATCGAAAAACTGTTCGGCCGGCGGTAAAAAAGCAGAAAGTCGTGGATGGCCGGAACAAGTCCGGCCATGATGAGGGTTTCTCCTTTCCGTCATGCCCGGACTTGGTCCGGGCATCCACGTCTTTTTTGACGACCCCACACAAGGCGGCGCCATGCTTGCCGAATGCCTCACCTTCCTGACCACCCCATGCCCCCGGCCGCTACGCCGCCTGGGCTATCTGGGGCAAGTCATTGGCACCCAGTCCCGCTTCCGCCGATGCCGCTCGGCCTGGGCCCCGCATCTCGAGAACTGCCGCCAGGCGATCCTCGAAGCCGCCCGATCCGTTGCCGACCACCGCAAGGCCACCGTCCTCGGATCCGGCCTGCTGCTCGACGTGCCGTTGGCCGAACTGGCGGCAACATTCGAGGAGGTGGCGCTCGTCGACGTCCTGCACATGCGCTCGGCCCGTCGCGCCGCCGCCCGCTTCCCTAACGTTCGGCTTGTCGAGGCCGATGTCAGCGGCGTGATCGCCCGGCTTGCCGACCCCTCCGGCACACCGCCTTCGCTGGACCTGCCGGAAGGCGACGCCGACTTCGTGGTGTCGGCCAATTTGCTGACCCAGCTGCCCTACCTGCCCTGCCGCTGGCTGCGCCGGCGGAAGGTGATATCGCCCGACGGCATCGACGCCTTCGGGCGCGCGCTGATGCGCCAGCATCTGCAGTCCCTGGCCCGCTTGGCCGGCCGGGTCTGCCTGATCACGGAGGTCGAGCACCGCCTTTGCGACGGCCCCGACACCGTCCAGACCTTTGATCCGCTCCGTGGCCTCAAAATAGGCCTGCCGACCCGGGAATGGCTGTGGGATATCGCGCCGCGGCCCGAGATCCATCGGCGTTATGACGTGCGCTTTCGGGTCGTGGCAACGGCGGGAATGGCCGCCGGCTGAGGATCTATCAGCCCTTTTCCAGGAACACCACGCGCGCCGCGCCGTAGCGGCGGTCATCCAGGGTCTCGAAGCCGTCCGGCGCCTTGAAGGCCTCCTTGGCTCCCATCTCGACCACGCAAATCGCCCCCGGGCCAATCCAGCCGCGCGCCGCCAGGCTGGCCAGCGTCGGCGCCACCAGGCCGGAACCGTAGGGCGGGTCGAGGAAGGCCAGCCCGCACGGAGCTTCCGCCACCAAGGGCGGCGGCGGCAGGCGGGTGGCGTCGAGCTTGAGCACGGTGATGGTGCTGGCTGCGCCGACCAGCCCGGCGTTCTCGCGGATGCAATGGATCGCCGCCCCGTTGTTGTCGATGAAGGTGGCGTGCGCGGCACCCCTGGAAAGCGCCTCCAGCCCGACCGCCCCGGTGCCGGCGAAGACGTCGAGCACGCTCAGCGCCTCCCACTCGACGGCGAGCCCGTGGACCAGGATGTTGAACACCGCCTCGCGCGCCCGGTCCGAAGTCGGGCGGATGTCCTTGCCCTCGGGCACCGTCAGGCGCCGTCCCCTGAACTCGCCGCCGACAATCCTCATTTCGATGTCTCCTTGCGCCGCCGCACCCCTTGCGAGGCGCGCAGATCAAGGTGCTCGACCCCGACACCCAACTGCTCGCGCAGCACCTTGGCCGGCACCTCGTAGGCCTCGCCGGGTTCCAGCTTGCCCAGTTGGAAGGGGCCGTAGGTGGTGCGTATCAGCCGCGTCACCGCCAGGCCCAGGTACTCCATGATCTTGCGGATCTCGCGGTTCTTGCCTTCGCGCAGGCCGACCGTCAGCCAGGCGTTGGAGCCCTGGACCTTGTCCAGATGGGCCTGGATCGGCTCGTAGCGGATGCCGCTGATGGTGACGCCCTTTTCCAGCGCCGCCAGTTGCGCCTCGTCGACCTTGCCGTGGACCCGTACCCGGTAGCGCCGCGTCCAGCCGGTGGCCGGAAGTTCCAGGCGGCGGGCCAACTCGCCGTCGTTGGTGAGAAGCAGCAGGCCCTCCGAGTTGAGGTCGAGCCTGCCGACCGAGATGACCCGGCCGATGGAGGTCGGCAGCGCGGCGAAGATGGTCGGCCGGCCCTGCGGATCGGAATGGCTGGTCACCAAGCCCGTCGGCTTGTGATAGCGCCACAGCCGGGTGACGTCGGCCTTCGGCAGCGGCTTGCCGTCGACCATGATGGTGTCGGCGCCCGTCACCGTGACGGCCGGGGTGGCCAGCACGTTGCCGTTGACCGCGACGCGCCCATCGGCGATCCAGCGCTCGGCCTCGCGGCGCGAGCAGACGCCGGCCCGGGCCAGCACCTTGGCGATACGTTCGGCCTTTTCCTCGCTCATGGCTTCCCGCCCTCGCTGGCCGCCGCGACGAAGGCGGCGATGAGTTTCACGTCGCCCTCGCTGATGGCGAATTCGGGGTGCCACTGCACGCCGAAACAAAAACGCCGCCCCGGCGCCTCGATGCCCTCGATGACACCGTCGGGCGCCACCGCATTGACCACAATGCCGGCCGGCTCGTCCGCGGCCGCCTGATGATGCGCGCTGTTGACCGCCAGGCTGTCGGCGCCGACGATCTGGCGCAGCCGGCTGCCCGCCTTGATCGCCACCGTGTGGCCGGGCTCGTTGCGCGGGTTCGCCTGCTCGTGGGCCAACGCGCCCTTGATGGTGTCGGGGATATGCTGGATCAGGGTGCCGCCCAGCGCCACGTGCAAAAGCTGCTGGCCGCCGCAGATGCCTAGAATCGGCAGATCTTGCGTGAGCGCGCCCCGCGTCATCGCCAGTTCGAAGGCGGTACGCCGATCCTTGGTATGGACGGTCGGATGGCGATCGCCCGCCCCGAACAGGGCCGGGTCGACATCGAAATTGCCGCCCGTGATGATCAGCCCGTCGATCGCCGCCAGATAGCGGTCGGCAAGTTCGGTTTCGTGGGGCAGCAGCAGCGGCACGCCGCCGGCGCGGGCAACGGCGCCGCAATAATTCTCGCGCGCCGCGTACCACGGAAACTTCGAATAGCCGCCAGGTTGCTCGCTATCGAGCGTGATGCCGATGAGGGGTTTTTTCATGGCCGGCACTCTACGGCCCGCGTCCGCCCCGGGCAAGCGCCTCTCTTGACCGCCGCCGCCAAAGCCCGCAAGCTTGGCCGATGGCGAAACCTCCCTACATGGAACATGCGTTGCGCGAGGCCCAGGCCGCCGGCGTGCGCGGCGAGGTGCCTGTGGGCGCCGTGCTGGTGGATTCGGTGTCGGGCGCCATCATCGCCGTGGCCGGCAACCGGGTCGAGGAGCGCGGCGACCCGACGGCCCATGCCGAGATGGAAGTGATCCGCGATGGCGCGCGCCTGTTCGGCCGTCCCCGCCTGGTGGCCTGCGATTTGTACGTGACGCTGGAACCCTGCCCGATGTGCGCCGCGGCGCTGTCGTTCGCGCGCATCCGGCGCCTTTATTTCGGCGCCTACGACCCCAAGGGCGGCGGCGTCGAGCATGGACCCCGGATCTTTCAGCAGACCACCTGTCATCATCGGCCGGAAGTGGTGGGCGGACTCGAAGAAACCCGCTGCGCCGACCTGCTCCAGGTCTTCTTCCGCGAACTGCGCTGAAACGCCTGCGGCCGGCATCCCCGGTCACGATTTCGTGAGCGTCCTGAATCGCTCCCGCCCCCCTCCCATCTCTTCTGGGCCGGGCGGCAGCGCCGTCGCGCCGTCGCCGAGGCTCTGGGAAACGATTGGGACGGGGTATGCGATGAATCAGGACATCATCCGGCTTTACGACGAATACACCCATGCGCCGCTGCCGCGCCGCGTCTTCCTCGAGCGGCTGTCGGTGCTGGCCGGCAGCAGCGCCGCCGCCGCCGCGCTGTTGCCCGTGCTGGAGAACAACTACGCCCACGCCGCCATGGTGGCCGAGACCGACCCGCGCATCGAGGTGGAAAAGGTCTCCTGGGACGCCACGGGTCAGGCCATCAACGGCTACCTGGCCAAACCGAAGAGCGGCACGAAGCTGGGGGCGGTCATCGTCATCCACGAGAACCGCGGCCTCAACCCGCACATCCAGGACGTCGCCCGGCGCATGGCCGCCGAGGGCTTCCTGGCGCTCGCCCCCGACATGCTGTCCCCGGTGGGCGGCACCCCCGCCGACGAGGATGCGGCGCGCGACATGATCGGCAAGCTCGACCGCGAGAAGACCGTCGCCGGCCTGGTCGCCGCTGTGCCTTACATGGCCAAGCGCCCCGAGGCGGCGGGCAAGGTCGGCTGCGTCGGCTTCTGCTGGGGCGGCGCCATGGCCAACATGATGGCCGTGCGCTCGCCGGAGCTGGCCGCCGCCGTCGCCTATTACGGCAGCCAGCCCACGGCCGCGGACGCGGCCAAGATCAAGGCCCGGGTGATGCTGCACTACGCCGGCCTGGACGAGCGCATCAACGCCGGCATCCCAGCCTACGAGGAGGCGCTGAAGAAGGCCGGTGTCAATTACCAGGTGTTCGTCTATGACGGCGTCAACCACGCCTTCAACAACGACACCAACACCGCCCGCTACGACGCCGCGGCGGCCAAGCTGGCCTGGGAAAGGACCGTCGGCTTCCTCAAGCAAAGCCTGGTGGCCTAGGCTCGGCGCGTCCTCGGCCCGTTGAAGTCGTGGATGCCCGGAACCCGTCCGGGCAGGACGGTTATTTTTTGTCGTCATGGCCGCACTTGTTGCGGCCACCCATGCCTTTCGCGCAAAAAATGCAATTTTCTATCGCCATATGGCGGAAAAGGCATTGATTCTTTCCCCTGCGTCGGACAAAACCACAGACTTGAAAAAGGACGCGACCCCCGGACGTCCGGCTCTCCCGACGTCGAAGGCCCGCCCGCCGAGTAACGCGCCCGCAACCCGGAGGAAAGATCGATGCGTATTCTGAAGTCCCTCGCCGTCACCGTAACGGCCATCACCGTCGCGGCATCCGCGTGGGCGGCCGACTACAAGCCGGAATACACCGTCTCCACGGTGCTGCCGGCGCCGTTCCCGTGGGGCATCGCCGCCGAGAAGTGGGTCGAGTTGGTCAAGGAGCGCACCCAGGGCCGCATCAACCTCAAGATCTACTCCAACAGCCAACTGGTGCAGGGCGACCAGACCAAGGAATTCACCGCCCTTCGTCAGGGCATCATCGACATGGCGCTGGGCTCGACCATCAACTGGTCGCCGCAGGTCAAGGAACTCAACCTCTTCTCGCTGCCTTTCCTGATGCCCGACACCAAGGCGCTCGACGCGCTGACCCGGGGCGCGGTGGCCGACAGGATTTTCGCGGCGATCCGCGACAAGGGCGCCGAGCCCATCGGCTGGGCCGAGAACGGCTTCCGCCAGGTGACCAATTCCAAGCACGAGATCCGCACGCCGGCCGACCTCAAGGGCTTGAAGATCCGCGTCGTCGGCTCGCCGCTCTATAACGACATTTTCTCGGCGCTCGGCGCCAACCCCACCCAGATGAGCTGGGCCGACGCCAAGCCGGCGCTGACCACCAAGGCGGTGGACGGCCAGGAAAACCCGATCACGGTGTTCAAAATCGCTAAGATCGAGACCGTCGGCCAGTTGTTCATGACCCGCTGGGACTACGTCGCCGATCCGCTGATCTTCGCGGTTAACCCGCGCGTCTGGAAGGAATTCTCGGCCGCCGACCAGAAGATCCTCAAGGACGCCGCCGCCGAGGCCGGCAAGGTCGGCATCGCCGCCTCGCGCGAGGGTGACGACGTCGCCGCCAAGGAAGCCATCGCCTCGGGCGTCAAGATCACCACCCTGACCGCGGCCGAGCGCAAGGCCTTCGTAGACGCCACCCGCGGCGTCTACGCCGACTGGTCGAAGAAGATCGGCGAGGACCTCGTCAAGCTGGCCGAGCAGGCCGTCGCCAAACGCTGACCGTCGGCCGGCCGCCGTCCCGCGCGGGGGCGGCGGCCGGACCGGCTGCCGAAACCAAGAGAAGCCCGTGACCGACCTTCAAGATACCGGCAGCCCGGATCGCCCGGCTGCCCGTCCGCGCCCACCCAAGATCGATGAGATCCTCGGTGCCACCGCCATGGCGATCATCTGCGTCATCAGCATCGCCAATGTCGTCGTGCGTTATGCCACCGACATCTCCTTCGCCTTCACCGAAGAGTTCTCGGTCTTCCTGCTGGTCTTCATGACGATGATCGGTACCGCGCTGGCATTTGCCACCGACGATCACATCCGCATCACCTTCTTTGTTCAGCGCATGGGCCCGAAGGCGCGCCGGATCGCCGGCCTGCTGTCGCTGGCGGCGACGGTGCTGGTCTTCTCGCTCGTCCTGTGGTTCGGGGCGCTGTTCGCCTTCGATCAGTGGGAATTCGAGGAAACCTCGGCTGGCCTCGGTTACCCGACCTGGATCTACAGCGTGTGGCTGCCGATCCTGGCCGGCGTCGTCATCCTGCGCGTCATCCAGCGGGCCGTGCGGATGCGAAAGGACCGGCCATGATCGCCGCCAACCTGGCCCTGCTAGGCTCCTTCGCCGCCCTTCTCTGTCTGGGCACGCCCATCGCCGTGGCCCTGGGTCTGGCCGGCGTCGTCGGCATCCTGACCGGGCTCGACGCCTATGCCTTGGCCACCATCGGCACCAACACCTACAACGGTATCGCCAAGTATCCGCTGATCGCGGTGCCGCTGTTCATCCTGACCGGCATGATCTTCGAGCGCTCGGGCGTGGCGGCCAAGCTGGTGCGCTTCGCCGGCGCCATCGTCGGGCCGCGGCGCGGTGGGCTCGCCGTCGTCGCCGTGCTGGTGTGCATGCTGATGGGCGGCATGTCGGGGTCGGGGCCGGCCGACGCCGCGGCCGTCGCCACCGTGATGATCCCCAGCATGGCCAAGGCCGGCTATCCACGCGCCTTCTCGGCCAGCGTTATCGCCGCCTCGGCCTCGACCGCCATCCTGATCCCGCCGTCCATCGCGCTGATCATCTATTCGATCATGGTACCGGGGATGGACCTGCGTGCCCTCTTCGCGGCCGGCCTGGTGCCGGGACTGCTGGCCGGCCTGGCGATTGCCGTGCCCACCGTCTGGCTGTCGCGCCGCCACGACTTCGGGGCGCGCGAGGAAAAGAGCCGGCCGGACTTCTGGCCCAGCTTCATGGGCGCCGTGCCCGGCCTGCTGGCTCCGGTCATCATCCTGGGCGGCCTGCGTAGCGGGCTGTTTACCCCGACCGAGGCGGCGGTGGTCGCCGTCTTCTACGGCCTCATCGTCGGCGTCTTCATTTACCGCACCATGGGCTGGCGGGACATTTACGCCACCATGGCCGATGCCGCCAAGACCTCGGCGGTGATCATGATCATCGTCTCGCTGGCCGGCATCTTCGCCTGGGCCGGCAGCACGCTGGGCGCCTTCGACATGGCGGCCAAGGCGCTGTTCGCGCTATCGGACAACGGCTACGTCATCATGGCCATCGTCATGGTCGTGCTGCTGCTGGCAGGCATGGTGTTGGACGGCATCTCGATCTACCTGATCTTCCTGCCGCTGCTTATCCCCCTGATGAAGACCTTCGCCTGGAACCCCACTTGGTTCGGCGTCCTGATGGCCATGAACATCGCCATCGGCCAGTTCACGCCCCCCGTTGCCGTCAACCTGATGGTCAGCACCCAGATCGGCGGCGTCACCATGGAATCCTCGATCCGCTGGGCGATCTGGTTCGTCGCCTCGATGGCCCTGGCGATGGTGTTCGTCATCATGGTGCCGGGGATCGCGCTGTGGCTGCCCGAGGCGCTCGGCTACGCCACCAACTGAAACCATCCTTCGACACGCCGGCTTCGCCGGCTGCTCAGAATGAGGACCGATAGAGAACCTCACCCTGAGCCGGGCCCACAGGGCCCGAGTCGAAGGGTCAGCGGTGGCCGCTGATGTCGGCGTGCAACGGCTTGGTTTCCTCGAAGCGGCGCTTCTGATCGGCCGTCGCTTCCTTCTGATGCTTGGCCTGCCACTCGGCATAGGGCATGCCATAGACGATCTCGCGCGCCTCGCCCTCGGTCATGGCCAGCCCCCGCTCCTCGGCCGCCGCCCGGTACCATTTGGACAGGCAATTGCGGCAGAAGCCGGCCAGGTTCATCAGGTCGATATTCTGAACGTCGGTGCGCTTCCTTAAGTGCGCGACCAAGCCGCGAAAGGCGGCGGCCTCAAGCTCGGTGCGGGTCTTATCGTCCATCGCCTTCCTCCTCGCGGTGATGCCCCTCATATGGGGTGCGGCCACGGAACCGGAAGACGCAAGAGCGGTCTCAGCGCTTGAGCGCGCGCCAGCCGATGTCGCGCCGGCAGAAGCCGTCCGGCCAGTCGATCGCATCCACCGCCTTGTAGGCCCGCTTCTGGGCCTCGGCCACCGTCTTGCCCCGCGCGGTGACGTTGAGCACCCGTCCGCCGTTGGCGATGATGGTGTCGTCGGCCGCCTTGGTACCGGCGTGAAAGACGGTGACGCCCTCCACGGCATTGGCCGCCGCCAGCCCCCGGATTTCCGAGCCTTTTTCATAGACCCCCGGGTATCCCTTGGCCGCCATCACCACGGTCAGGGCGGCATCGGAATGCCAGTCGAGAGTCACCTTGTCCAGGCTGCCATCCGCACAGGCCAACAGCGCCTCCAGCAGGTCCGACTTGAGGCGCAGCATCAGTGGCTGGCATTCGGGATCGCCGAAGCGGACGTTGTATTCGAGAAGCTTGGGGACCCCCTTGTCGATCATCAGCCCGGCGAACAGCACGCCCTTGTAGGCGCACCCTTCCGCCGCCATGCCTTCGATGGTCGGCGTGATGATGGTGTTCATGACGGTTTTGGCGATGGCCGCCGTCACCACCGGGGCCGGCGAATAGGCGCCCATGCCCCCGGTGTTCGGCCCCTCGTCGCCGTCGTAGGCCGCCTTGTGGTCCTGGGCGGAGACCAACGGCACGGCGCGCACGCCATCGACCAGGGCGAAGAAGCTGGCCTCCTCGCCGGTCAGGAATTCCTCGACGATGACCTCGTCACCGGCCCCGCCGAAGGCCCGCTCGACCATGATGTGGTCGACCGCCGCATAGGCTTCCAGCTCGTTGCGGCACAGGATGACGCCCTTGCCGGCGGCCAGCCCGTCGGCCTTGACCACGATCGGCGCCCCCTTGCGGCGGATGTATTCCTTGGCCGCGGCCGGCTCGTCGAAGCGCTGGAATTCCGCCGTCGGGATGGCGTACTTCTCGCACAGGTCCTTCATGAAGCCCTTGGAGCCTTCCAACGCGGCCGCGTTGGCGCGCGGCCCGAAGGCCCTGATCCCGGCCGCTTCCAGGCGGTCGACCAGTCCGGCCACCAGGGGGCCTTCGGGTCCGACCACCACCAGGCTGATCTTGTTCTCGGCGGCGAAACGCACGATGCCGTCGATGTCCATGGCATCCAAGGGGACGCACTTGGCGATCGCCGCGATGCCCGCGTTGCCCGGCGCGCAGTAAAGCTTCCCGCAGCGTGGCGATTTGGCGATGGCCCAGCACAAAGCATGTTCGCGGCCACCCGAGCCGACCACCAGGATTTTCATGGGCCGTCCCTCCGGTTTCGGTGTTATTGCCGCTTCGGCGGCGATCATGGATACTGCCGCCATGAGTGAAACCCTACCTGACGCCGGGGCCGACCACAACCTGCCGATTTTCACGGTGAGCGAGATTTCGCAGGCCCTGAAAACGGTGGTTGAGGAAACCTTCTCGTGGGTGCGCGTGAGGGGCGAAATCTCGGGCTTCAAGCGGGCCACTTCCGGGCATCTCTATCTCTGCCTCAAGGATGCCGAGGCGGTGATCGACGCGGTGTGCTGGAAGGGCACGGCGGGCCGCCTCGGCCTCAGTCCCGAGGACGGCATGGAGGTGATCGCGGTGGGCCGGCTCACCACCTATCCCGGCCGCTCGAAGTACCAGCTCGTCATCGAGGGCCTGGAGCTGGCCGGCGAGGGCGCACTCCTGAAGCTGCTGGAGGATCGCAAGCGGCGGCTGGCCGCCGAGGGCTTGTTCGACCCGGCGCGCAAGCGGCCGCTGCCCTTCCTGCCTTCCGTGATCGGCGTCGTCACGTCGCCGACCGGCGCCGTCATCCGTGACATTCTGCATCGCCTGGCCGACCGCTTCCCGCGCCGCGTCATCGTCTGGCCGGTGCGGGTGCAGGGCGATGGCGCGGCGGCCGAGATCGCCGCCGCCATCGCCGGCTTCAACGCGCTGCCCGAAGGCGGCCCGGTGCCCCGTCCCGACTTGCTGATCGTGGCGCGCGGCGGCGGCAGCCTGGAGGACCTGTGGGCCTTCAACGAGGAAATCGTCGCCCGTGTCGCGGCGGAAAGCGCCATTCCGCTAATCTCGGCGGTGGGGCATGAGACCGACTTCACGCTGATCGACTTGGCCGCCGATCTGCGCGCCCCCACTCCGACGGCGGCGGCCGAGATGGCGGTGCCCGTGCGCCTGGAGCTGATGGCCCAGGTGGGCGACGACGGCACCCGCCTGATCGGCGCCGTCGGCCGCCTGCTGGCCGATCGCCGGCAGCGCCTCGAAGGGCTGGCCCGCGGCCTTCCCAACCTGCGCCGCGTGCTGGAGAGCGCCTCGCAGCGCCTGGACGACTGGGCCGAGCGGCTGGGCAACAGCCTCAGGGCCGGCCTAGAGCGGCGGCGCACGCGCCTCGAGCACGTCGCGGCGCGCATCCCTTCCCCGCAGCGCGAGATCGCGGTGGCCGGCCAGCGGCTGACCCGCGAAGCCCAGACCCTGGCACGACTTGCCGCCACCTTCACCCGCGAGCGCCAAACCCGCCTCGCCCACGCGACCGCCCTGCTCGAAAGCTTCTCCTATGCCCGCGTGCTGGAGCGCGGCTTCGCGCTGGTCCTCACCGCCGATGGAGCCGCGGTTTCCTCGGTGACGGCGCTCTCGGCGGGCATGGACCTGACGCTGCGCCTGCATGACGGCGCCGCCGGGGTCACCGTCAGCAAGGCGCCGGCCGGCGGCCAGGGACGGACGGCCACCAGGACCCGGCGCAGCACCGCCGCCAACGACGATCGCCAGAGAAAACTTCTATGATCCGCCCCACCTTTCTTTTCGCCGCCGCCCTCCTGCTGGCCGTCCCCGGGCTTTCCGCCGCCGCCGAGGTGCGCTTCGACGGCAACCTCGCCCAGGGCGGGCTCGCCATCGGCCACGCCGATCCCGGATCGTCCGTCACCGTCAACGGGCGGGCGGTCCGCGTCTCGGCGGATGGCGAATTCCTGCTGGGGTTCGATCGCGACGCGCCGGCCAGCGTCGAGATTTCCATTATCGATGCGGCCGGCGCCCGCCAAGCCCGCACCCTTGCCGTGGCCCGCCGCGACTTCCCGGTGCAGCGCATCGACGGCCTGCCCCCCGAGCAGGTGACCCCCGATCCGAAAACCCTCAAGCGCATCAACGAGGAGGCGGCCCTGGTCGCCGCCGCCAAGGCCCGGGATTCGGCTACTCCCTTCTTCCGCTCGGGCTTCGTCTGGCCGGTCGCCGGCCGCGTTTCCGGCGTCTACGGCAGCCAGCGTATCCTCAATGGAGAGCCGCGCGCCCCGCACGGCGGCGTCGACATCGCCGCGCCGAAGGGTGCCCCGGTGATGGCGACCGCCGACGGCACCGTGTCGCTGGTCCAAAACAACCTCTTCTTCACCGGCAAAACGGTGATGATCGACCACGGCTTCGGGCTCGCCTCGGTCTATGCCCACCTCGATACCGTTTCGGTGCACCCGGGCCAGACCGTCGCCAAGGGCGCCCCCATCGGCACGGTCGGCGCCAGCGGGCGGGCCACCGGTCCCCATCTGCACTGGGGCGTCAGCCTGTTCGAGGTGCGCCTCGACCCCGCCCTGCTGGCAACGCCCGTCCTGGCCGGGCAATGAGGGGGAATCCGCTTGCTTGAAATGGCCCGGCCGGGTCCCCATGATAATAAGATGCATTCTTATATCATGGGAGTGATGTCATGCTGAGCTTTCGGAAACTGATTCTCCCATTGGCCGCCGTGGCGGCGTTCTCGCTTCCCGGCATCGCCGCCGCGGAATGTTCGTCCAGCCACGGCAAGACCGTATCGATCGAACAGCCGACCCCAACCCCTCCCGCCACCCAGAGCGGCAAGGGCTGAGGAAAAGTTCTTCTCATTCCTTCAAGGGAAAACGGCCGGAGCCCCTCCGGCCGTTTTTCTTTTGCGCTGACGCATCCTTCGACTCGCACCGCTTACGCGGCGCGGCTCAGGATGAGAAAGTTACATATTCGACCTCATCCTGAGCAGGGCCCAAAGGGCCCGTGTCGAAGGATGGCCATTTACGCCCGTCAGTCCGGCCAGCGGTTGTGCAGCCACAGCCATTGTTCGGGGGTTTCCCTGACCCACGCCTCGACGATCTCATTCACCCGGGTCATGGTGGCCAGGATGTCGGCATGGCGATCGCCGGTGTCGGGCAGATCAAGTGGAGGCAGGACCTCGACCTGGAAACGTGCCCCCTTGAGCCGCCGGACACGTCCCGGCACCACCGGACAGCCGAACCTGAGGGCCAATTCGGCCAGCGCCGGGGCGGTCATGGCGGGACGCCCCATGAAGGGGACGGCAATGCCGTTGTTCATCTTCTGGTCGACCATGATGGCAAGGTGATTGCCGTCCTTCAGCGACTTCAGGAGCATCCTCACCCCCGCCATTCCTTTGGGAATCAGGGCGCCTTTCGCCGCCGAGCGGCCCTGCCGGTACAGCCATTCGACCAAGCGGTTGTTGGCCGCCCGGTAGACGCGATCGAGCGGCATGCCGCGCTGCGTGACCCCCAGCGAGATGATTTCCCAGTTGCCGATGTGCGCCGAGAAGAAGATGCCGGGAAGCCCGTCGTCGCGCAGTTGATCGACGTGCTCGACGCCGATCACCTCGACGCGGCCGCCCTTCTCGTATAAACGGAACTCCTCCAGGTGGGGGAACTCGGCGGCAAGCCGCCCCAGGTTGTCCCACATGCCGCGCACGATGGCGCCTATCTCGGCTTGCGGCTTGTCAGGATAGACACGCGAAAGATTGCGCACCGCGCGGTCCGACAGCGACAGCCGAGGCCCCACCGTCCGACCCAGCCAGCCACCGATGGCGGAGGCCACGTCCAGCGGCAGAACGCGGAAGAATGCATAGACCAGGAAGGTGCCGAACGCCTCGATCGGATGGACGACGAAACGGCGAATGAGGGGCATCAGGGTGGGCGTCATCGAGCGGAATTGGCTATCATCGGTTCGAGACATGTTTCCAGAACCGCCTCGTCCTCCCATTCGACCCCGATTGTCAAGACCCGAACGTCCGCCGCCGCCCCGGCGGGCAGGCGCGCTGCATCCTTGGCGGTGGTCACCAGCAGGCCGGCCGTCACCCGGGCGCGCTCGCGAAGAGACACGAGATCGGCCGCCGAATAGGGGTGATGGTCGGCAAAGGCAACCTCGCCCTGCATCCGGCAACCGGCGGCCCTGAGCGTGCCGAAGAACTTCCCGGGATCGCCGATGCCGGCGAAGGCGACCACCGGCTTGCCAGCCAGTTCGGCCAGTTCCGGGCCGGGCACGGCGCGGGCACGCAGGATCGGCAGCGCACGCCTGACGGCCGCGATGGCCTGGGCGGCCCCGCTCTCGTCCACCCCCATCAACACCACTGCGTCGGCGCGGGCCAGCCCGGAGGCCAGGCTTTCGCGCAGCGGCCCGGCCGGCAGGCAGCGCCCGTTGCCGAAGCCCCGCCTTCCGTCGACGACGACGAAGGAGACGTCCTTGGCTACCGACGGGTTCTGGAAGCCGTCGTCCATGACGATGGCCCCGGCCCCGGCGGCAACGGCGGCCCGCGCCCCGGCCGCGCGGTCGCACGAGACCCATGTCGGTGCCTGGCGGGCCAGCAGCAGCGGCTCGTCGCCGACCTCGGCATAGCCGTGACGGTTGGGTTCGACCCGAACCGGGCCGGCCAGGCGGCCGCCATAGCCCCGCGACAGGAAATGCGGGGCGACACCGCGTGCCGCCAGCCGGGTCGCCACATCAATGGCCACCGGTGTCTTTCCGGCGCCGCCGACCACCAGGTTGCCGACGCACAGCACCGGCACCCCGGCCCGCCATGGCCGCACGGTGCCAGCACGGAGCGCCGCGATAGCCTGATAGGCCCGGGCCGCCGGCTCCAGCAACGCAGTCGCAATGCCGCCTTGCGGCTGCCACCAGAAATCAGGCGCGCGCATGGCCATCCTTTCCTGCGGGCAGCCCCTCCAGGAAGGGCGCCAACTCACCGACGATGCGCTCCAGCACTCGGGCTTCGGCCTTGGCGAATGCCGAAGCGGCGGCCCCCTGGCCGCGCCGCGCCTCGCCGTCAGTCAAAAGCCGCCCCAGCACGGCCACCAGCGCCGCCTCGTCGGCCACCTCCTCGGCGCCGCCGCTTTCCTTCAAGCGGGCCGCGATCTCGCGGAAGTTGCCCATGTGCGGGCCGAACAGCACCGCGCAATCGAGGCACGCCGCCTCCAGCGGGTTCTGGCCGCCGAGGGGCACCAACGACTTGCCGATGAAGGCGACCCCGGCCAGCCGATAGAACAGCCCCAGTTCGCCGATGGTGTCGGCGACGTAGACGTCGGTGGCGGCGGTGATCGCGCCGCCGGCCGAGCGCCTGGCAACGACGAGCCCCTCGGCGGCGAGCTCCTGGGCGATGCCCGGCCCACGATCGGGATGGCGCGGCACGATGAGGGTCAAAAGCCCGGGGTGGCTCAGCGCCAACTGCCGGTGCACGCGGCCACACAGCGCTTCTTCGCCGGCATGCGTGCTGGCCGCCACCCACACCGGGCGGCCGGCGACCTGGGCCTTAAGATCGGCCAGCGTCGCCGGATCGGCCGGCAGTGGCGGTGCCGCCAGCTTGAGATTGCCTGGAGCGGCCACCGCGGGGGCCCCCAGTTCGCCCAGCCGCTCGGCGTCCATCTGCGACTGGCCCAGGCACAACTTGAAGCCGCCCAGAATCTTCCCGATGGTCTTGCGATGGCGCCGCCAGCGGACGAACGAGCGATCCGACACCCGGCCGTTGACCAGCACGATGGGAACCCCCCGCTTGGCGGTCTCGCCGATCAGGTTGGGCCAGAATTCCGATTCCGCCCACAGGGCGAGGTCCGGCTGCCAATGGTCGAGAAAGGCGCGAACGTAGGCGACGCGATCGACGGGTACGAACTGATGCAGCGCACCTTCCGGCAGCCGCTTGGCCATCAGTCGGGCCGAGGTGACGGTACCGGTGGTCAGCAGAACTGCGCTGTCCGGGCGCATTGCCCGCACCCGCTCGATCAACGGCAGCACGGAAATCGCTTCGCCGACGCTGGCTGCGTGCATCCATACCACCGGCCCGGCAGGACGCGGCCGCCCCGCCCGGCCCAGACGCTCGCCGAAACGCTCGGGATCTTCCTTGCCCCGCGCCATGCGCCGGTCGAGATAGAAACGGATGGCCGGCCCGCCCAGCGTCGTTGCCCAACGGTAGAGCGAAAGCATCATGGCGCCGCCTCTTCGGTCCCCGTCGGCGCCGGCTCGATGGGGGAGGCGCCGACCAGGCCGTCGGCTTCCGCCGTAATGGCGTTGAGCGCCGTCTCGACGCGGGCGCGTGCCGCCTCGATTGCGGCATCGTCGGCGTCGCGTTCGACCGTGATCGGCTCGCCCCACACCAGAACGCCGCGGGCGAACGGCCAGGCGACGACAAAGCGGTCCCAGCTTCCCAGAACCTTGCGCCGGTCGACCGCGAAGGTCGCCGGAACGACGGGAACGCCGGCCAGCCTGGCCACCGAGACAATGCCGTCGCTGGCCCGCATGCGCGGGCCGCGCGGGCCGTCCGGCGTGATGCCGACGCATTCGCCCGCCTGCAAGGCCTTGAGCATGGCCCGCAGGGCCCCGGCGCCGCCCCGCTTGCTCGATCCGGCGATGGCGTGGATGCCGAAGTGGCCGACGGTGCGCGCAATGATCTGGCCGTCGCGGTGCTGGGAAATCAGCATGTGGATGGCCACCCGGCGGTTCCAGCAATAGGGCATCATCAGAAGCCGCCCATGCCAGAAGCAGAGGATGAAAGGCTCGCCCCGTTCCCATAAGGCCTGGGGGACGTCGCCCCTCACCACCGACCACCGGCCGGTCGCGTGGACGAAACGGATGTATTGGGCGCCCAGCCAGCACAGCATCCGGCGGACGGCGTCGCTTCCGAGTATGCGCTTGTGGCCCTGCACCCCGCCCGCCTTTCCGCGCCGGCCGCTACGCCGACGCGGCGACGGCGGCGTCCTCGCCGTTCTGGTCGGCGAACTGCAGCGCATAGAGCCGGGCGTACATGCCTTCGCGCGCCAGCAGTTCGGCGTGCGAGCCGGCCTCGATGATGCGCCCATCGTCGATCACGTAAATCAGGTCGGCGTCGACCACGGTGGACAATCGGTGCGCGATGACCAGCGTCGTGCGGCCGCGCATCAGAAGGCCCAGGGCCGCCTGCACCTGGCGCTCCGATTCGGTGTCCAGCGCCGAGGTCGCCTCGTCGAGCAGCAGGATGGGCGCGTTCTTCAGCATGGCTCGGGCGATGGCCAGGCGCTGGCGCTGGCCGCCCGACAGTTTGACGCCCTGCTCGCCGACCATCGTGTCGTAGCCTTCGGGCAGCGCCGTGATGAAATCGTGCGCGGCGGCGTGGCGCGCCGCTTGCACAATGTCTTCCTCGCTGGCGCCGGCCCGGCCATAGGCGATGTTGGCGCGCACCGTATCGTCGAACAGCATGACCTCCTGGCTGACCAGGGCGATGGCGGCGTGCAGCGAGGCAAAGGTGACGTCGCGCACGTCGACGCCGTCGATCATAACTCGGCCGTCGTTGACGTCGTAGAAGCGGGGGATGAGGTTGAGAATGGTCGACTTGCCCGCCCCCGACGGCCCGACCAGGGCCACCGTCTTGCCGGCTGGCACCTCGATGGAAACGCCGTTCAGCGCCGGCGAGCGGGGGCCATAGGAAAACCGCACGCCCTCCAGGCGAATACCACCGCCGGCCATGGCCAACAGCTTGGCGTCGGGCCTCTCGCGAATCTCGGGCTCGATATCCAGAAGGTCGAACAGGCGCTGGGCGCCGGCCAGGCCCTGCTGGATGCTCATGTTGACGTTGGCCAGCCGCTTCATCGGTTCATAGGCCATGACCAGCGCGGCGACGAACGAGAAGAAGGAGCCGGGGTCCTTGCCCTCGTCGATCACCTGCTGGCCGCCGTAAACGATGACGACGGCGATGGCGAGCCCGCCCAGCGTTTCCATGATCGGGCTGGAGAACGCGCGGATGCGTTCAGCCCGCACCTGGAGGCCGCGGATAGTTTCGACGATGCGGCCGATCCGCGACTTCTCGTAATCCTCCATGCCATAGGCCTTGACCACGCGGATGCCCTGGAAGGTCTGTTCCAGCAACGTCATGAACAGGCCGGTCTCCTCCTGGGTGTTGGCGGTCACCTTGCGGATGCGCCGGCCCAGGCGGGCGATGGGATAGATGGCCACCGGGAAGGCAAAGAAGGAAATGAGGGCCAGTTCCCAGTTCTGATAGAACATGACAAAGACCAGCCCGATCAATGTCAGGACGTCCTTGCCGACGCTGGTGATGGCGTTCGAGACCGCCGTGCGCATCTGGTTGATGTCGTTGGTGAAACGCGAGATGAGCGCGCCGGTCTGGTTGGCGTGAAAGAACGCCAGGTCCATGCACGCCAAGTGGGCGTAAAGCCGGTTCTGCAGGTCGGCGATGATGGAAAGGCCGACGCCGGCCATGATCGCCGCCTGCACGTAAGTGGCGATGCCCTTGACCAGGAAGGCCCCCACCACGGCGCCAGCCACCAGCCACAGGACGTTGGCATTGCGCGCGACGAACACCTCGTTGACCATCGGTTGCATCAGCCACGCCTGAAAGGCGGTCGATGCCGACATCACGGCCATGAACACCACGGCCAGCGCGAAGCGGCCGAGATAGGGCCGCATGTGCTCGCGGGCCAGCCGGCGCATGAGCGCGTAGGTCGACTGATGTCGCGGGTTTTCGACGGCTGTGTTCAAGGTCCCGGAATCCATCGTGGAAAGCGGCGGGACCATAGCACGACGCGGCTGGCCGGGCCAACGACTACCCGTCGCCGGGAAAGGACTCAGCCGCCGGTCCCGATGCCGGCCGGCTGGCCCACCACCACGAAGCGCAGGCCGGCGGGATCGAGCAGGCTGCGGGCCAGCCGTCGGGCGTCCTCCAGCGTGACCGCCTCGATCATCGCGTTGCGCTTGTCCAGGTAGTCGATGCCCAGGTCGTCGAGCTGGATGGCGGTCAGGATGCCGCTGATGCGATCGCTCGAGGAAAACTGCAACGGGAATGAGCCGGTCAGGTACAGCTTGGCGTCGTCCAGTTCCTTGGCCGTCGGCCCCTCGGTGGCCATCCGCCGCCATTCGTCCTGGATCACCTTGACGGTGTCGGCGGCGCGGTCGTTGCGCGTGCCCGCCCCGCCCATCACCAGTCCCGCGAAGTCCATCGGCACCAGGGCCGAGTAGACCGAATAGGCGAGGCCCCGCTTGTCGCGCACCTCGGTATACAGACGCGACGTGAAGCCGCCGCCGCCGAGAATGTGGTTGAGCACATAGGCCACGTAATAATCCGGGTCGTCGCGCATCAGCCCTCGCTGGGCGAAGACGATGGTGCTTTGCGGGAAGGCCTTCTTGACGACCGAGACCGTGCCGCTGGCGCGGGGCGTCGCCGCCGCCACCTGCCATGGCGCCGCGCGTTCGGGAAGCTTCCCGAACGCCTGATCGAGCGCCGAGGCCAGTTCCCGGGGCGAGATGTCGCCGACGGCGCCGATCACCAGATTGTCGCGGGCCAGCCGGCCGACGCTGAAGCCACGCAGATCCGCCGCCGTGATGGCGTTGATACTGTCCTCGGTGCCCTCCGACGGCCGGCCGTAGGGATGGCCGGGAAACAGCTCGGCGAAAAGGGCCTTGTAGGCGAGGCTGTTGGGATCTTCGGTCTGGTGGCGCAGGTTGGAAAGAATCTGGCCGCGGATGCGCTCCACCGGCTCGGTATCGAATCGCGGCTCGGTCAGCGCCAGACGCAGCAGGTCGAAGGCGGCGTCACGGTTCTCGGTCAGGGTCGCCAGGCGCCCGCCGAAGGTGTCGCGCCCGGCTTCGAAGCGCAGCGTGATGGCCAGATCCTCGAGCTTGGTCTGGAAGGCCATGCTGTCCAGGGGGCCGGCCCCCTCGTCGAGTAGGCCGGAAACCATGTCGGCCAACCCCTCCTTGCCGGCCGGATCGAGCGCCGAGCCGCCGCGGAAGGCGAAATTGACCGAGATGATGGGATTGGTGTGATCCTCGATCAGCCACGCCTCGATGCCGCCCGCGCTGGTCACCCGCTGGATGTCGATGGCCGAAGCCGGCCGCGGCCCGACGGCCAGCAGGCCGACGATGAGGAAAAGCAGCCGGCCGATCCGGCGGATATGCCTTGCGCCCGTCATGATCAGACCTTTCCGTCCGCGGCATTGGCCGGCAGCAGTTCGGACGTCACCGAACGGCCGGGATCGAGCACGGCCCGCAACGCGGCGTTGACCTCTTCGGTGGTCACCGCACGGATGCGCTCCGGCCATTCCTCGACGTCCTCGACCTTGAGCCCGATGGCCAGCGCCGCCCCCAGCACCCTGGCGCCGCCACCCAGCGAATCGCGGGCATAGATGGCGCCGGCGATGATGCGATCCTTGGCCCGCTGCACCTCCTCGGCGGTGATCCCCGTCTTCACGGCCTCGGCCAGCAGGGCGTCGACCGCCGTTTCGGTTTCGGCCAGGGTCACCCCCGGCCGCGGGCTGACGTACAGGCCGAAACGGCCCGGGCCGACGGCGCGCCCGCTGTAGGACACGCCGGCCGAAACGGCCTTCTGTCCTTCGACCACGAAGTGCCGGTAGAAGCGGCTGGTGGCGCCGCTGCCCAGAACGTCGGCCAGCACCTCCAGGGCGTAGATCTGTCTGGCGTCGCCGAAGAAATAGCTGGGCGCCAGGTAGACGCGGCTCCATTCCGGCTGGCGGACGCGGTCATCCTTGAAGACGACACGGCGCGGCGCCCGCTGTTCGGGCTCCTGCGGGCGCAGCCGCTGGATGTCGGGACCGCGCGGGATGACGCCATAATACTTCTCGGCCAACGGCTTGAGTTCGGCGGCAGTGATGTCGCCGGCCACCACCAGGATCGCATTGTTCGGCGCGTACCATTTCCGATAGAAGGCCATGATGCCGCCGACCGACAGGGAGCGGATCTCTTGTTCCCAGCCGATGACCGGCCGCCGGTACGGATAATTGAGGAACAGCGAGGCATCGACGTATTCGCCGAGCAGGGCGCCGGGGTCGCTCTCGGTGCGCATGCGCCGCTCCTCGAGGATCACTTGGCGCTCCGGTTCCACCTGCTCGGGGTTGAGGATCAGGTGGGTCATGCGGTCGGCTTCCATGCGCATGACCAGTTCGAGCCGGTCCTTCGCTACCGTCTGGTGATAGGCGGTGTAGTCCGACGCCGTGAAGGCGTTCTCGCGGCCCCCGTTGCGCGCCACGGTCTGCGAGAAAACGCCGGCGGGAAGGGTCTCGGTCCCCTTGAACATCAGGTGTTCCAGGAAGTGGGCGCTGCCCGATTCGCCGTCCGCCTCGTCGGCCGCGCCCACCCTGTACCAGACCATGTGGGTGACGACCGGCATCCGATGGTTGGGGACGACCACCACCTGCATGCCGTTGGCGAGCGTGAAGGTTTCGGGATTGAAGACGGCGGCCCCGGCGAACGGCCCGGCCAGCCCCGTGGCCACGAAGGCCGCCGCAGCCAGCGCGGCACGCAGTCCCGATCCCAGGCGCGAAAACGGCTTCATCGAATTCCTTTCGTGCGGCGTTGACGGCAATGGCTTGGATATGGGGTCTGATCCCCCGACGGCAAGCGCCCGGCCATCCTTCCTGCCTTCGCCGAAGCGAAGCCGCTTCGGCTTCGCGCAGGCAGGCGACACGGCCTCCTTATCCCGACCCGCGCCGCTTGAGCGGCGCGGGTCGAAAGATGGGCCGTGGCCGTCGCCTCAGAAAATACCTTCGAGAAGGCTGCGCTTCTTGCGGGAAATAATCGGCACGTCGCCCTTGTTGAGAGGCTGGCCCAGGGCCTTGGCCTCCTGGATGCGCTTGGTTTCCTTGCCGGGATCGACCGCCTCCCCGTAAGGCTCGGGGTCGCGCCAGAAGATCAGCTTATCGGTAAACGTGCGGCTCTCGGCGGCCAGCACCGAGGTCTCGCGGTCGACCTCGACGCGAATGTTGGGATCGGCTTCGTTGGCCCGAAGGTCGCGCAGCAAGGCCATCACGGCGACCTCGTCGGGTCCGACCCGCGAAACCGGCTGCCTGGGCGCCGCCCGGGTACCGGTCAACGCGCTCTGCGCCTCGTCGCGCGGCATCACCAGATTCGGGCGGTCGCTGCCCGGTTCGGGGGGCCTGAGGCCATAATTGGGCGGCAGGCTCAGCGGCGCGCGCGAATAGACGGCAAACTCGTCGGGCGACCTCTTGTTGAGGCCGAGCATGCCCCGCGTCTGCTCGCAGCCCCCCAACCCAATGGCCGCACAAACGGCAACAATTGTCCACAGTGTTCGGCTCATCATGGTTCGCTCGCTTGGTTCGTCGCCTTATTTTTAGGCTTTTCCGGCCGGCTAAACAAGGCATCCGCCAGCAATAGAACGGCGCCGATGGTAATGCCCGAGTCGGCGACGTTGAAGGCCGGCCAATGGTAACCGGCGACGTGGAAATCCAGAAAGTCGGCAACCGCGCCGAAACGCACGCGATCGACCGCATTGCCGAGCGCGCCGCCGACGATGAGGCCGATGGCGATGCCGACGAGCCGGCTCTCGGCCCGCCACATCCAGACCACCAGCACGGCGGCGATCACCAGCGCCAAGCCCGTGAAGATCCAGGCATTGTAGGCACTGTCCTGATTGAACATGCCGAAGCTGACACCGCGATTCCACCCCATCACCAGGTTGAAGAAGGGGGTCACCGGCAGAACGCGGGGCGGCCGCATGACGGATTCGAGAATCCACCACTTGGTCGCCTGATCGAGCCCAAAGACCAGAAGCACCATGCCAATCCCCAGCCGGACTACGCTCTTGGATCGCATGGCGTCCTCCCGTTTCCGCTTTCGCCGGTCAGGTCAGCGGCTCCGGATGCTTGTGCACGGCGTCGGCACAGCGGCCGCAGACGTCAGGGTAGGTGGAATCGGCACCCACGTCGTCCAGGACCTTCCAGCAGCGCGCGCATTTCTTGCCATCGGCCGGGCCCGGGACCACACCGACGCCGGCGACGTCGCTCAACCGGAAGGCTTCCGCCGGCGCCTCGCCTTCACGCAATGCGGCGCTCGACGTGATGGCGATCTCGGCGAGATCGACGCCGGCCATGGCCTGAACGTGCGCCGCCGTCGCGAAGACATCGACGTGGGCTTCGAGGCTGGAGCCGATGCGCTTGGCGGCGCGTTCCAGTTCCAGCGCGCCGGTCACCACGCGCCTCAAGTCGCGCACCGTCGTCCACTTGGCGGCCAGCGCATCGTCGCGCCACACCGCTGGGATGGTGGGGAACTGGCGCAGATGGACGCTCTCGTCCGTGCCGGGATGGCGCATCAGCCAGGCTTCTTCTGCGGTGAAGCAGATGAAGGGGGCCAGCCACGCGGTCAGGCAGTTGAACAGTTCGTCCAGCACGGTGCGCGCCGCCCGCCGGGTCACCGAATCGGCGGCGTCGCAATAAAGCGAGTCCTTGCGGACGTCGAAATAGAAGGCCGACAGGTCTACGGCGCAGAAGTTGTGCAATTCGCCGAAGAACGGATGGTACTGGAAGTCGGCGCACGCTTGGCGCAGTTGACCGTCCATTTCCCACAGGCGGTGCAGGATCCAGCGCTCCAGCTCGGGCATCTGATCGACCGGCAGGCGCTCGGCCTCGGTAAAGCCGTTCAGGTTGCCCAAGAGATAGCGCAGCGTATTGCGCAGCCGCCGGTAGATGTCGGCATTGCGTTTCAGGATCTCGGGGCCGATGCGCAGGTCTTCGGAATAGTCCGACCCCACCACCCACAGGCGCAGGATGTCGGCACCGTGTTCCTTCATCACGTCCTGCGGCAGAATGGTGTTGCCGAGCGATTTCGACATCTTCTGGCCGTCCTCGGCCATGACGAAGCCGTGGGTCAACACCGCCTCGTAGGGCGCCTGGCCGGTGGTGCCGCAGGATTCCAAAAGCGAGGAATGGAACCAGCCGCGATGCTGGTCGGAACCTTCCAGATAGAGGGACGCCGGCCATTTGAGGTCGGGCCGCGCCTTCAGCACGAAGGCGTGGGTACAGCCGGAATCGAACCACACGTCCAGGATGTCGGTCACCTGCTCGTAGTCCCTGGCGTCGTACTCGGGAGCCAGGAAACGGGCCGGGTCGGCCGTGAACCAGGCGTCCACGCCCTCCTTCTCGACGGCGGCGACGATACGGTCCAGGACCTTCTGGTCGCGCAGCGGCTCGCCGGTGATGCGATTGACGAATACCGTCAACGGCACGCCCCAGGCGCGCTGGCGCGACACGCACCAGTCGGGCCGCGAATCGATCATGCCGTAAAGCCGCGTCTTGCCGGCCGCCGGCACGAAACGGGTCGTCTCGATGGCCTTGAGCGCGGTATCCCGAAGCCCGGTGTTCTCCATGCTGATGAACCACTGGGCGGTGTTGCGGAAGATCAGCGGCGCCTTGGAACGCCAGGAATGCGGATAGCTGTGCACCAGCGTGCCCGAGGCCAGCAGCGCGCCCATCCCTTTCAGCACCTCGACGACCTCGGCATTCACGTCGAACACATGCTTGCCGGCGAACATCGGCACGTGGGCGAAGAAGCGGCCGTCGCCGTCCACCGTCTCGGGCACCGGCACGCCGTTCTTCATGCCCAGTTCCCAGTCGTCGGCGCCATGGCCGGGCGCGATATGCACGAAGCCGGTGCCGGTGTCGATCTCGACGAAATGGGCGGGCAGCGCCGGCACCTCGAACTCGTAGCCGTGACCATGCAATGGGTGATGGCAGACGGTGCCGGCCAGCTCGCCCCCCTTGAGCCTACGCACGATGGCATGCTCGGCGATGCCGGCCGCCTTGGCGATCTCGGGCACCAGCGCCTCGGCGAAGATCATGCGCTCGCCGACCTTGGCCAAGCTCTTTTCCGTCACCGCCTTGACCTCGACCACCACGTAGTCGATGCCTTCCCCATAGGCGACCGCGCGGTTGCCGGGGATGGTCCACGGCGTGGTGGTCCAGATCACGATGGCGGCGCCGTCCAGTCCCTGGGCGGCGGTTTTCGCGATGGGGAAGCGCACATAGATGGTGGTCGACGTGTGGTCGTAGTACTCGACCTCGGCCTCGGCCAGCGCGGTCTTCTCCTCGACCGACCACAACACCGGCTTGGCACCTTTGTAAAGCGCCCCGCTCATCAGGAACTTGCCGAACTCGCGCACGATGGTGGCCTCGGCGTCGAAGGCCATGGTGGTGTAGGGATGATCCCAGTCGCCGACCCCGCCCAGGCGCTTGAACTCCTCCTTCTGGACCTCGATCCAGCGGGCGGCGAATTCGCGGCATTCCTGGCGGAACTTGACCACCGGCACCTGGTCCTTGTCCTGGCCGGCCGCCCGGTACTTCTCCTCGATCTTCCATTCGATGGGCAGGCCATGGCAGTCCCAGCCGGGGACGTAATTGGCGTCGTAGCCCAGCATCTGGCGCGAGCGCACAATCACGTCCTTGAGGATCTTGTTGAGCGCCGTTCCCATGTGGATGTTGCCGTTGGCGTAGGGCGGGCCGTCGTGCAGCACAAACTTTTCGCGGTCCTTGCCCTGCTCGCGATGGCGGCCGTAAATGTCCATCTTCTCCCAGCGGGCCAGAAACTCGGGCTCGTGCTCGGGCAGCCCCGCTTTCATCGGGAAGTCGGTCTTCGGCAGAAAGATGGTCGGCTTGTAATTCACGCTCATGGGATGGCTCGCTGATTGCCGCGCCCCGACGGGGGCCGCGTTACGTGGCGTTATAAAGCATTTTACGGCCGCGCCAAGATCCTGCGGGCCCGTTCGCTGTCCTCGGCGATCTGCTTCTTCAGTTGCTCAAGGCCGTCGAACTTCTGTTCCGGCCGCAAAAAGTCGACGAGGGCGACCCGCACACGCCGCCCGTAAAGATCGCCGGAAAAATCGAAGATATGCGCCTCAAGGCCGATGTCGGCGCCGGCGAAAGTCGGCCGGTAGCCGAGGTTGGCGACGCCGTCGTGCCAGACCGTCCTGCCGTTGTCCTCGATACCGATGCGGGTCGCATAGACGCCGGTGGCCGGGCGCAGGAATTCGCCGAGCCTGATGTTGATCGTGGGGTAGCCCAGCGTGCGCCCCCGGCGGTCGCCGACCACCACCCGCCCCTCGATCTCGAACGGCCGCCCCAGCACATGGGTGGCACCGCTGGGATCGCCGTTAATCAGGCATTCGCGGGCCCGGGTCGAGGAAAAGCCCTCGCCCTCGCCGTCCTTCAACTGCGGCACGCAGGTGAAGCCGAACCCTTCGCTCTTGCCCATGTGGAGCAGGAACTCGGGCGTCCCGGTGCGGCCATGCCCGAAAGCGAAATCGTAACCGCACACCACATGATGGGCCGCCAATCCATCGACGATCACGTCATGGACGAACGCCTCGGCCGGCATCTGCGAAAAGGCGCGGTTGAAGCGCAGCACGACCAGATGATCGACACCCAGGGCCGCGATCTCGCGCGCCTTGGCGCGCAGGGGCGTCAGGCGGAAGGGCGGTGTGTCCGGCTTGAACACGGTGCGCGGGTGCGGCTCGAAGGTCATGACCGCCCACGGCCGGCCCGCCGTGTGGGCGATGCGGCCGGCCTCGCCGATCACCGCCTGATGGCCGCGGTGCACGCCGTCGAAGTTGCCGACGGCGATGACGGCGCCCCGGGCCTGCTCGGGCAAGCGGTCGAAATGGCGAAAGATGCGCATGGCCGCTGAAAGTGTCAGCGCCCCCCGCCCGGGTCAAGGGGGAAGCACCGGGAAGGCAGCTTCATCCCATTTCCAGGGGCGACCGATCCGGGCTAGTCTCCGGCGATGCGCGACCGCACACCCCCTTTCCGGCGCCAAGTCCTCGGCGGGTTGATCCTGCTGGCGACGGCCTTCGGCGCCGGACCGTCGGCGGCGGCAGACCCGGCGCTGGCGCTTGCCCTGCCGATCGATTGCGTTCCCGGCGAAACCTGCTGGATCGTCAACTACGTCGATCACGACCCCGGCCCCGGGGTTCGCGACTACGCCTGCGGCCAGGCCACTTATAATGGCGCCGGGGGCAACGCCCACAACGGCACCGATTTCGCCATCCGAGACGGCCGGGCGATGCGCGAAGGCGTCGCCGTGCTGGCGGCGGCCGACGGCGTCGTCACTGCGGCGCGCGACGGCGAGGCCGATGCCGACCTCAAGGCCTCCGCGCCGCCCGTTTCGGGCGGCAAGGAATGCGGCAACGGCGTCGTCCTCGACCACGGCAACGGCTGGGAAACCCAATACTGCCACCTGCGCCGGGGAAGCGTGGCGGTGGCGCCGCGCCGAAAGGTGCGGGCCGGCGAGCGGCTGGGCCTGGTCGGCCTTTCCGGCTTCACCCAGTTCCCCCACCTGCACATGACGGTCCGGCACGCCGGCAAGACCATCGATCCCTTCGTCGGGACCATCCGTTCATCAGGGTGCGGCCTGGGCGAGGCCCCGCTGTGGAGGCCGCCGACACTGGCCGCGCTGCCTTACACCCTCAACGTCGTCTACCACGCCGGATTCGCAGATGAAAAACCGGCGGCTGCTAAGGCCCGCGACGGCGGCTATGCGGACTCCGCGTTGGCCCGCAGCATTCCCGCCCTCGTGTTGTGGGCCGATCTGTTCAACGTACGGACCGGCCATCGCATCGTGCTGAGCATCCGCGGGCCGGACGGGCAGACGGTCAGCGAATCCACATACCCCGTGGAGAAGGACCAGGCCCGCCTGTTCATCTTCGCCGGCAAGCCTTTGAAAGGCAGCCAATGGCCGGCCGGCGACTATGAAGGGGTAATTCGTTTGGAGGGGGGCGACGGCGCTCCCGCCGCCCGACCCTCCGAGATGACGGTGCGCGCGACCTTGCGCTGAGGGCATTGTCACGCCCGCGGCGGGCGGCGCGACGTCAGTTTCGGGCGGCTCGGCATGACCAGGCGGCCGCGCCGCGGCGCTTCGGCGACGGCGGACCGTCGTTTCGGGGGCGGGGTGTCGGAGGGGATGAAGTCCTCGGCGCGGAACAGCGCCGCGCCGGCCTGGCGGGCTTCGATGGCGCGCAGCGTGCGGCGCACCGTCGGGTGGCGGTCGGGTACCGGGTGGCCGGCCAGCAGGTGGACGCGCGCGATAGCCTTGAGGTTGCGCGCGATCTGGACGGCCGGCAGGCGCGGCTCGCACCAGCGGGCGAACACCGCGACCGTCCACGGATGGGCCGGCAGGGCCTTCAGGCCCCGGCCGCGGCACCATTCCGCGAAGTCCGTCCAGGCACGTTCGGCACGCCGAAACATGCCGCTCCTCCTCTCCGCTCGCCCACCGCTACCGCCCCCGGGCGGTTGCTATTCGCGCACGAACAGTTCAGACTAAAGCCTGCGTGCCTTTGGATGCACCTGAAATGGTCATGGCACACCCGGTATCGCCGAAGCCGGGTGGAAAATGTGTGGTTCGGGGAATGGTACGGGTGGTCCCGAAAATGGCCGCCTCCACAGCCGGAACAAGGGTGGCTGCACGCGATTGATCGCATGGCCTCCTGACATTCCCCTCGTCCGACCCTCTTTGATGCGAGTGACCGATGGTCCCGTCGGGGAGATGGTGCGGCGAGTTGGCCGACAAACAGCGAGGATAATACTGGGAAGACCATGAGCGACAGAACCGACATCGACATCAAGAAGCTGAAGGCCTGGATGCAGGCGCGCCGGCGCGAGTTGGTCAAGCGAAGCGCCGCCGACCAGGATTCCCTGAAACCGGTCGAGGTCGATCAGACCACCACCGGCCGGCTGTCGCGCATGGACGCCCTCCAATCCCAGGCCATGGACATCGAGATCGAGCGGCGCCGCCAACGGGAGCTCCAGCGCATCGACGCGGCGCTGCAGCGGATCAATGAGGGAACGTACGGCGACTGCGTCGCCTGCGGGGAAGAGATCGCCGCCAAGCGCCTGGAAAACGACCCGACGACGCCGGTTTGCATCAATTGCGCCCAGGATCTCCCCGCCAACGGCTGACCCGCCGGCGGGGATGGGCGAGGATCAGCAGCCGGTCAGGCGGGCCCGTTCGACGGCAAGCCCGAATAGGGGCCGAAGCCGGGTGCCCAGCACCGATCCCGCCATCGCCGCCACGAACCACACCCAGCCGTGCAGGCTGGCCGAGGCGATGCCGCTGAAATAGGCGCCGATGTTGCACCCGAAGGCGAGCCTCGCCCCATAGCCCATCAGCAGGCCGCCGATGATGGCGGCCAATACCGAGCGTACGGGCAGCCGCCACGGGGCCGAGGGCGCGAAGCGTCCGGCCAGGCCGGCCGCCAGCAGGGCGCCGGCGACGATCCCGAAGTTCATCACCGAAGTGGTGTTGGCAAATACGCTGCCGGCCAGGGCGTTCTTGTGGAACGGCCAGGTCCAGAATTCCCATGCGGCGACGTCGACACCCAGCCCCGAGGCAATCTTGGCGCCCCACAGGGTCAGCCCGTAGGTGATGCCCCACGGATGGCCGGCCACACCCAGGGTCAGGAAATTGAGCCCGGCCAGGGCAAGCGCCCCCCACACCAGGGGCCACGGCCCAGCGATCAGGCGTGCCAGGCCGCGGCGATCCGTCTGCCCCTCGGGGAGAAGCCGCCCGTGACGGCGGCGCTCCAATACCACGGTCAGCCCGGCGATGGCGGCGAAGGCCGCCAGCTGCAGGGCGATGGCACCTTCGAGCCCAAAGGTGTCCAGCAGCGAGATCGTCGGCAGCGCCGGCTGTTCGAACCACCACGGCACGTGCGCGGTGGCGATCACCGAGCCGGCGATGAAGGCGGCGAGCGTGATCCACATGCGGGTGTTGCCGCCGCCGGCCGTGAAGAGCGTGCCCGAAGCGCAGCCGCCACCCAGTTGCATGCCGGCGCCGAACATAAAGGCGCCGACCAGCAGCGACACCCCGACCGGGGCCACGGCGCCGGCCACCGGCTGGCCGAACAGGCTGCCGGTCGCCAGGACCGGCAGGAACAATAGGGTGGCCACCGCCAGCATCAGCATCTGGGCCCTGAGGCCGGCGCCCTGGCGGTCGGCGATGAAGACGCGCCACGCCGAAGTGAAGCCGAAGGCGGCATGATAGAGAACGAGGCCGAGCGCGCCGCCGATCAGAAGGAGGGCGGCCATTTGCCCGGAAACGCCCCGCAGTAAGAGAAGAGCCCCCACCAGCAGGCCGCCGGCGGCGACCGCCACCGTCCGCGCGTCGGCGCCGACGCCGATCGCCGACGGGCGCAACCTCAAGGCCTGAACAAGCGTGTTCATGAACGTAACTCCTGGAATATCAACCTGTCAGATGGTCCGGGGCGACGGGGAAAAACAGGGACGCACGCCATTGTGATGAAGGCGGGCGTCCCCGTCGGGTGAACGGGCGTCGGGGTCACGAGCCCGACCCCTTCTCGACCGGCAGGTCGGCCTGTCCGGCCCACTCGCTCATCGAACCGTCGTAAAGGCGCGTCTTGGTGTTGCCCAGCAGCTCGTGCGAGGCGAACCAGCCGAGTGACGCCCAATGGCCGGTATTGCAGAAGGTGATCTGCTCGGTCTCGCCGCTGACCTTCTTGGTCTTCCACAGCTCGGCCAAGCGGCCGAGCCCGGCAAAGCGGCCGCTGGGCGAGTCGAAGAACTCGTCCTGCGGAATGCTGACGGCGCCGGGGATGGTGCCGGCCCGCGCCACGACGTCGGTCTTGGCCTGGCCCGCGAACTGCTCGGCCGGGCGGTTGTCGACCAGGGCAGCCGAGCCATCGAGGGCCTTCTTGACGTCGTCCTTGCTGGCCAGCAGCTCGGGCCTGAAATCGGCTTTGAATGCCACCGCCCGGGGCGAGGCGGCACCCTTTTCCACGGGACGCGCCGGATCGGCGGTCCAGCCCTTGTACCCGCCGTCGAGAATGGAGACGGCGTCGTGACCCAGCACCTTGAAGGTCCAGTAGACCCGGGTGGCGCTGCCGTAATCGAGCGCGCTGACCCCGCCCGGCACGATGACGACGTGCGAGCCGTTGCCGATGCCCAGCCCGCCGATCAGCTTTTCCAGATCGGGCAGAGGTGGCAGCATGCCGGGCACGCCGTTTTGCGCGGTGCGCCAGCCGCCCGTGCCGTAATCGCTGTAGACGGCGCCGGGGATGTGGCCGGCCTCGAAAACCTCGCGCGAGCCGCCGTCGATCTTGTTGCGGATGTCGAGGACCACCAGGTTGGGGGTCTTGAGGCTGGCCTGCAGCCACGCCGCATCGACCAGCGGCGCGGCCGACGCCGCCGACACTCCAAGAACCACCCACGCCAAAAACGCACCGATCAATCGCCTGTCCATGTCCACACCTTATTTACATTATAATCATGTTGTTTAATTATTTTATACATGTTGATAATGGATATCAATATAAAAATACGCGCTCAGATGCTCCGTGGGGCTTGCCTTATGGCAGCATCACACCAGCTACCCAGCAGACCGGCCGCCATCACGCCGTTTTGAAGGGGCGTGATTGGCCGGTCCTCCGGAAATCTGCGACTGTCATTCATTCGCAATGAACCGAACGATCCCCGAAACAACCGATCCACCCACAGGAGAGACTCATCATGTTCAGGAAATCCGTTGCCGCCCTTGGTGTCGCCGCCCTGACCGGAGCCGGAACCCTCGTCGCCCTGCCGCAGGCACAGGCGAAAGTTTTGCCGCAGGCGCAGGCGAAGTCGTCGACCCCGGTGGCCGGCGTTCAGCTGGCCGCCTGCGGCCCGGCCAATCCCTGCGCGGCCAAGGCCAACCCGTGCGCGGCCAAGGCCGGCACCAACCCCTGCGCCGCCAAGAACGCCGCCAATCCCTGTGCGGCCAAGCCGGCCAACCCGTGCGCCGCCAAGAAATAGGGAGAGTCCGGCCCCCGACTCGACCTGCTTGAAGCACGGAGACCGCGGGCGGCAGCGTCGCCCGCGGTTTCCGCTGGCAAAGGGTGGCACGGCGCCGTGCCACCCCCGACATAAGGACAAGGAACAGGCGCCGCGAAAGGACAGCGACGATGCGCGATGTGACCGACCATCCCCGCGACCGGCTTGAACGGATGGCCGAAGCCGGCCTTGATATCCTCGAATGCTATCGGGTGCTGGGCAAGTCCGACGCCAACGTGGTGGGCGAGATCCTGCGCGGCCAGGACACCTTCTACGAATGGGACCACTACCCGAAGGGCGACGTCTACGACTGGGAAACCCACGCCCAGTACTACTATCACGCCCACCCTGTCGAAGAGCGGGAGGGCGAGCACGGCCATTTTCACTGCTTCCTGCGCCCCAAGGGCATGCCGGCGGGGATGAAGCCGGCCGCCGGCGCCGCGCCGTCCGGCGACCCCGACGACTCGCCTTGCCATCTGGTGGCGATTTCCATGGACCGGGCCGGCTATCCCGTCCGGCTGTTCACAACCAACCGCTGGGTCACCGGCGAAACCTGGTACGCCGCCCCCGACGTCGCCCGCCTGCTCGACCGCTTCCGCATGGACCTCGCCTATCCGTCGTGGCCGGTCAACATCTGGATCACCGCCATGGTGCAACTGTTCCTGCCGCAGATCGAGACGCTGCTCGTCCAGCGCGACGCCGCCATCGCCGACTGGCAGGACCGCCACCCCGGCACCGACGTCTTCGAGCACCGGGCACTGGAAGTCACCTCGATGATCGATATCTCGGTCGAGGACCAGATCGCGGCGGTGAACGCCGCCCTCAAGGCCGCCGCCGCCTGATTTCCCGTCACCGCCCCGACAGCACCTCGATCTGCTCGGGGTGGGTCGCCTCGATCAGCGGGCCGTTCCAGGTCTTGATCCAGCCGCGCACGCGGATTTGCGTCCCCTCCAGCGCCAGCGGATCGAGCCCGGCGGCGACGAAGGACGCCAGGATGTCGGCATCGATCGTCACCGTGAAATCGTCGCGCCAGTCCTGGGCGAAGTTGAGGAACACGCGGTCGCGCACGCGCGCCGCCCGCAGCACGCCGGCCTCGACGATCTGAAAGGTTCCCTCGTCGCGCTTGACCGTTTCGGCGGTACGCAGCCGATAGAAAGGATGGCCCCAGATTCCCCGCCCTTGGCGGCGCGCCACCTCTTCGCGGGCGTACATCTCGGCGGCCAGCGCCCGGTTGTCGGGGAAGGTGTAGACCCGGGCCAAGCCACGGCTCAGCATCTCGCCCTGCACCCAGGTGTCGGCGCCGACGAACAGATGGGCCAGTGCGCGGCGGTAGCGGTCCATGCGGGCGCCGCCATAGGCGAGGCGCACGGTACGCCCCCGGGTCAGTTCGGCAAGTGCCTGGCGGGCGGTTTCGGCCAGCGGCCATTCGACGAAGCCGGGGCGGCCCAAGGGTAATTTTGGCGCCTGGAGGCCGACCAGACGGACCTGGCGGCCGTCACCCAGCCGCAGCGTGTCGCCGTCGATCACCTCGATGACGGCGGCCGAACCTCCCGCTTCCAGCCGCCCCTCGATGTCGGCGGCGCCAGTCCCGCCGGCCACCATCGTCCATCCCGGCGCGACGGCCAGGAACAGGACCAGGCGCAGCCGGGGCAGGCACGGCATCGGCCGGTTATTTGCCGCCGGTGTCGTCGGCGTCGAGTTCCATCCACATGGCGTTGAGGATGGCCAGCACGACGATGAACCCCAGTCCCAGAACCCACGCGAAATACCACATAGCCTTGGCCTCCTCAGTAGGTTCCGCTCGGGTTGCCTTCGACGTATTCGGCCGTCACCTTGCCCCGCAACACCCGGAATACCCACGACGTGTAGGCAAGGATGATCGGCATGAAAACGAGCGTCGCGACCAGCATGATAAATAGGGTGAGGTGACTGGAAGACGAGTCCCACACCGTCAGGCTGCTGCCCGGGTCGGTACTGGACGGAAGCAGGAACGGGAACATGCTGACGCCCACCGTGCCGACGACGCCGGCAACGCCGGCAGCACTGGCCACGAACGCCGCCCCCGGGCGGCGCATTTTCAGCAGCAGCACGGCGCCGACGGCGCCAACGATGCCGAGGCCCGGCACCACCATCGTCAACGGCCACGCGGCGTAGTTGGCGAGCCAGCCGCCGGTCCTGACCACCACCTCCTTGCCCAGGGGGTTGGAGGGCCCGTCGTTGATCGAGGCCGCCGCGAAGGCGTAGCCGTCGATGCCATAGGCGATCCACGCCCCGGCGGCGACGAAGAGGGCCACCATGAGCGGTGCCGCCAGCATCGCCGCAAACGCCCCGCGCGCCGCGATGACCCCTTCGGTCTTGAGCGCGATGAAAATGCCGCCGTGCATGACGAGCATGGCGACGCTGATCACCCCGCAAAGCAGGGCGAACGGGTTGAGCAAGTCGAAGAAGCCGCCGGTGTAGGTGACCCTGAGCGTCTCGTCGAAGGCGAACGGCACCCCCTGCAGTACGTTGCCCACCGCCACCCCGAAGATGAGAGATGGCACGAAGCCCCCGACGGTGAGCGCGCCGTCCCAGGCGTTGCGCCAGCGGGGCGACGGCAGCTTGCCCCGGAATTTGAAGCCGACGGGGCGCAGGATGAGGGCCACCAGCACCAGGAACATGGCAATGTAGAAGCCCGAAAAGCTGACCGCGTAGAGCGGCGGCCAGGCGGCGAAGATGGCGCCGCCACCCAGGATGAACCACACCTGGTTTCCCTCCCACACCGGGCCCAGGCAGTTGATGAGCACGCGCCGTTCGGTGTCGGTGCGCCCGACCACCGGCAGCAGCGCCGCCACGCCGAGGTCGAAGCCGTCCATGATGGCAAAGCCGATCAAGAGCACGCCCAGCAGCACCCACCAGATGACGCGCAGCGTTTCGTAATCGAGGAACGTCATAGCTGCCTCCCTTCCCTATGCCGCCAACTCGGGCTTGGACGTCGGATGCTCGCCGTAGGGCCCGATGCGCGCGTACTTGACCATCAGGAAGACGTCGACGACGGCCAGCGCCGAATAGAACACGATGAAGCCGACGAGGCTCAGCGACACCATGCCGGCCGATACCCCGGAAACCCCGGCGAAGGTCGGCAGCACGCCCTCGATCGCCCACGGCTGGCGCCCGTACTCGGCGACGATCCAGCCGAGTTCCGAGGAAATCCACGGCAGCGGCAGGCTGAGGACGGCGAGCTTGAGGTACCAGCGGTAACGGTCGAGCCGCCGCCGCGCCGACAGGTAAAAGGCGAAGGCGAAGAAGGCGATGAAGTAGAAGCCCAAGCCCACCATGATCCGGAACGACCAGAACAGCGGCGCCACATTGGGCACCGTGTCCCACGCCGCCGCCCGGATCTGTTCGTCGGTGGCCTTCGCCGGGTCTTCGGCGTGGCGCTTGAGCAGCAGGCCGTATCCCAGGGTATCCGAAGTAGCTTCGAGAAGGTCGCGAGCCTGAGTGTTGTTCGGATCGGCCCTGAGTTCGCGCAGGGCGGTATAGGCCATGATGCCGGTGCGCACCTTGCCTTCGGCCCTCTGCACCAGTTCGTTGATGCCGGGAACCTCCTTGCTGATCGAGCGCGTCGCAATCAGCCCCAGCATCCAGGGGATCTTGACCTCGTAATGGGTGGTGCGGGCCTCGCGGTCGGGCAGGCCGAAGACGGTGAAGGCCGCCGGCGCCTCCTCGGTTTCCCACATGCCCTCGATGGCGGCGATCTTCATCTTCTGGTGCTCGGTCGCTGTGTAGCCGCTCTCGTCGCCCAGGACGACGACGGAAAGCGCCGAGGCCAGGCCGAAGCTGGCGGCCACCGTCATCGAGCGCTTGGCGAAGGCCAGGTCGCGCCCGCGCAGGACGTAGAAGGCGCTGATCGCCATCACGAAGATGGCGCCCGTCACGTAGCCGGCACCCACCGTGTGGACGAATTTCGACTGCGCCACCGGGTTGAAGAAGACGTCGTAGAAGTCGGTCAGCTCCATGCGCATGGTCTGGTAGTTGAAATGCGCCCCCACCGGATTCTGCATCCAGGCGTTGGCGATGAGAATCCACAGCGCCGAGAGGTTGGAGCCGATAGCGACCAGCCAGGTCACGGTCAGGTGCCCAAGCTTCGAGAGTTTGTCCCAGCCGAAGAAGAAAAGCCCGACGAAGGTGGCCTCCAGGAAAAACGCCATCAGCCCCTCGACGGCCAGCGGCACGCCGAAGATGTCGCCGACGTACTGCGAGTAGTAGGCCCAGTTGGTGCCGAACTGGAATTCCATGGTGATGCCGGTGGCCACCCCCATGGCGAAATTGATGCCGAACAGCAGGCCCCAGAACTTGGTCATGTCGCGCCAGACGGGGCGCCCGGTCATCACATAGACGCTTTCCATGATGGCGACGATGAGGCTGAGCCCCAGCGTCAGCGGCACGAACAGGAAGTGGTAAAGGGCGGTCAGCGCGAACTGCAGGCGCGACAACTCGACCACGTCGAGGTCAAACATGATGGACGGTCCTCCGCGAATCGGTCGAATGGCAGAACAGGGTCGGCGACGGGCCGGCGGGGACGACGGGGGAAGCGGCACCGAGGATGGCCCGCTCCATCGTTTCGGGAGTCACCTCTGGGCGATGGGCCGGGCCGAAAAAGGCAATGTAGAGGGCAGCCAGCGCCAGCACCTTGACGACCAGCACGACCGCAATCTCGCGCGCCAGCGGGTGGCGCAACCGCATCCTTCGATGGACCATTTCCTCGACGGCCCCCTAAGCAGTGGGGCTCCCGTGTTCTCCCCCGGCCCATGGCGGGCCGGCCTCCCCCAGCATAATCCTTTGGATCGCCAATTCCAGCCCTTTGGGATGCAAATAATCGCCACCCGCAGGATGACCGCCGCCGCCCAGTCGTGCTATGCTGGCCGTCTCCGCCTGTTCGCAAGGAACGCCCGATCATGAAGATGCCCATCCCCGATTCCACCGTCATCGCCAAGCGCGACGAGATCATCGCGGCGATCAAGGCGATCGTGCCGGGCGATGGCGTGATCGTGGATGAGGACGCGCTGCGCGTCTATGAATGCGACGGGCTGACCGCGTATCACCAGTTGCCCCTCATCGTGGTACTGCCCGAGACCGTCGGCCAAGTCTCGAAGATCCTCAAATACTGCCACGATGCCGGGGTCAAGGTGGTGCCGCGCGGGGCTGGCACCTCGCTTTCCGGCGGCGCCCTGCCGGTGGCCGACGGCATCACGCTGGCCATGGGCAAGTTCAACAAGATCCTCGAGATCGACTGGGACAACCGCTGCGTCGTCACCCAGCCCGGCGTCACCAACCTGGCCCTGACCGGCGCCGTGCAGCACAAGGGCTTCTACTACGCGCCCGATCCGTCCAGCCAGATTGCCTGTTCGATCGGCGGCAACGTCGCCGAGAATGCCGGCGGCGTGCATTGCCTGAAGTACGGGTTGACCACCAACAACCTGCTCGGCGTCGAGATGGTGCTGATGAACGGCGAAGTGGTCCGCCTGGGCGGCCGCCACATGGACTCCGAGGCGTACGACCTGCTGGGCATCGCTACCGGCTCGGAGGGCCTCCTGGGCGTCATCACCGAAGTCACGGTGCGCATCCTCCAGAAGCCGGAAATCGCCCGCGCGCTGCTCATCGGCTTTCCCTCCAACGAATCGGCCGGCGACTGCGTCGCCGCCATCATCTCGGCCGGCATCATCCCTGGCGGCATGGAGATGATGGACCGCCTGGCCACCAAGGCCAGTGAGGATTTCGTCCATGCCGGCTATCCGCTCGACGTCGAGGCCATTCTGATCGTCGAACTGGACGGCCCGGGGGCCGAGGTCGCCCACCTGATCGAGCGCGTGCGCTCCATCGCCGAGGACTGCGGCGCCGTCTCCGTCAGGGTCAGCGAGAGCGAGGCCGAGCGGCTGAAATTCTGGGCCGGCCGCAAGGCGGCCTTCCCGGCGGTGGGCCGCCTGGCCCCCGACTACTACTGTATGGATGGCACCATCCCGCGCCACCGGCTGGCCGAGGTGCTGTCCGCCATCCGCCAGATGACCGGCCGCTATGGGCTCGACGTCGCCAATGTCTTTCACGCCGGTGACGGCAACCTGCACCCGCTGATTCTCTACGACGCCAACAATCCCGGCGAGTTGGAGAAAGCCGAAGCCTTCGGCGCCGACATCCTGACCTTGTGCGTCGAGGTGGGCGGCGTCCTGACCGGTGAGCACGGGGTGGGGGTCGAGAAGCGCGACCTGATGGGCACCATGTTCGACGAGGCCGACCTCGCCCACCAGGAACGCTTGAAGTGCGCCTTCGACCCGGGCGGCCTGCTCAATCCTGGCAAGGTCTTCCCGACGCTGCACAACTGCGCCGAGTTGGGCCGCGTCCACGTCAAGGGCGGCCAGACCCGATTCCCGGACATCCCGAGGTTCTAGGGCCCCCTCTCCCCTTCCTCCCGTCACGCCCGATCACCGCATCTTTTTGCTGGCACCTGCCTGCGCGAAACCGAAGCGGCTTCGCTTCGGCGAAGGCAGGCCCACGTCTTCATAAACGCCGGAAGCAAAGACGTAGATGGCCGAATCAAGCCCGGCCATAACGACTTAAGGGAGCGTAAGGAGACAGGCGCCCGCCCCAAGTACGGGTATGCCGATGAATGGGAACCGGACGGAGTATCGCCCGTTATTCGTCGAACTCGGATTCGCCCCCTTCCTCGAAATGAGGCTCGCCGATCTCGCGCTCGCCTTCGGCATCGGCCTCCGCATCCTCTTCCTCGACGACGGGCTCGCTGCGGCCTGCCTTGGTTTTCTTCGGCGGCTTGACGCCAGCGGCCACGGCTTTTTCGGCGACCTCGCGGTCGGCCGCTTCCTTTTCCAGACGGAGCGCCCTGAGGCGCACCGTCTTGGCCGCCGTCACCCGCTTGGCTTTCTCGTAGTCGCTGAGCCCCTTGGCTTCCCCCGCCTTCGGCTTGGCGAACTGCGCGTGGGCGCGGCGGCGGGCTTCTTCGGCCTTGTGTCCCGATTTCATGTGGCGGTCCTCCGGTTCAGGCAGGATGACGGGGCGCGATGGCGCGCCGATGACGGTGAAACAGCGGCGGGCGCCCCTAGGGGTCGTCCTGCCGCCGAAAGCGGTTCTGCCGCCGGCACACCGGCTAGCAAGGCAGACGGGAACTGGCGGCACCGGGCTCCCGGAACCGGCCCCTGCCGGTTCGGCCCCAGCCGATCGCCACTCGATTGTAGCCGATCACGGACGGCGGAGATACCGGGAATGACGAATCGCCCGTTCGCCCCCGCGACCGCCGGCCCGCTTAAGGGTATTTGCCGATACCCGACGGCGCCGGGCCGGCCCTATAGTCGAAGGTGTCGACGCCCTCCGCGGGATCGCGGGGTGCCAAAGACATAATCCAATGGGAGGAACTATGACGTCTTTCAAGAAAATCACAATAACGGCGGCGGCCGCGGTACTCGCCGCAACTTTCGCGCTGGCAGTTCCCGCTGCGGCGGAATTCCCGGACAAGCCGGTGAGCTACATCATCCCCTTCAAGCCTGGTGGCGAATCCGACGTCACGGCCCGCTTCCAGCAGCCATTCTTCAAAAAGATGTTCGGCCAGGACCTGGTGATTTCCTACAAGGACGGCGGCGGCGGCGCGGTGGCCTGGGCCCAGATCAACGGCATGGCCGGCAATGGCTACGTCGTCATGGGCACCAATCTGCCCCACATCGTCCTGCAGCCGGCGCAGAAGGATGTCGGATACAAGACCGAGGAGTTGGTCAACATCCACATGTTCCACTACACGCCGAGCGCCATCGTGGTGAAGGACGACAGCGAGTTCAAGACGCTCAAGGACTTCATCGACTACGCCAAGGCCAATCCCGGCAAGATCACCATGTCGGGCACCGGCAAGGGCACCACCTCCCATCTCGTCTCCGTCACCTTCGACAAGATGGCAGGCGTCAAGACCACTTATGTGGCGTTCTCCGGCACTGCACCGGCGGCAACCGCGCTGCTCGGCGGACAGGTCTCGGCCCAGTGGGGATACCCCACTGTCCCCGCCCAGTATCCCGGCACCCGCATGCTGGCGGTGGCCATGGACAAGCGCCATTCCGGCTTCCCCAACGTGCCGACCTTCAAGGAACTGGGTTTCGACCTGGTCGACGGCACCTATCGCGGCATCGCCGTGCCGAAATCGACGCCCGAGCCCGTCCGCAAGAAGCTGGGTGAGATGTTCGAGGCCATCAACCATGATCCGGCCTTTATCAAGCAGATGGAAGACGCCGGCTTCGCCATGCTCAACGCCCCCTACGGCCCCGAGCTGGACAAGTTCATGGCCAAGGCCAGGAAGGACATCCTGACCTCGGCCAAGGAGGCCGGCATCCTTCAGTAGACGCCGTCCCTTCCTCGGTAAGCTTCAGACGCCCGCGCCGGCCTTCGGCGCGGGCGTTCGCTTTTCCGGGGCAAGGCAAATTTGGAGCGCCAGGTTTCGGCGCCCCCGCCGTGTAACCTTCCTGGATGGCGGTTTTGCCGGGCGTACGGGATCGCGCCCAGCGTCCAAGGAGGTTTCAACAATGATTTCCGGTACCAGTTCCTACTTCGATGGCTCGGCGGCTTCGTTGCTGGCGCAGCTTTTCCAACGGATGGACACCGACGGCGACGCCGCCGTGACCGAAAGCGAATTCCTGTCGGCGATGGACGGGGCGTCGAGCGCCTCGACGACGGCGGCGGAGGTGTTCGCCGGCCTCGACACCGACGGCGACGGCACCTTGAGTCAACTGGAATTCGTGTCGGCCGCGCAACAGCTCGACCCGGCGGACATGGCGGTGCTGCTGTCCGCCCAGGAGGATCGCTTCACACCGCCGGAAGACCTGTTCGCCAAAATGGATGCCAATGGTGACGGCGCCATCGACGAAGAGGAATTCCTGGCCGCCGCCGAGGAAGCGGGCAGCGGCATCTCGGACGACCAGCTGAAAGAAGTGTTTACCGAACTCGACGCCAACGGCGACGGGTCGGTCGACGAGGAGGAATTCGCAGCGGCCGCGAGCGAGGCCGCCCCGCCGCCCCAGGCCGGCGGCGCCTCGTCGGAAGAGGAGGACGAGGATTACGATTCGCTGGATACCAACCAGGACGGCGTCGTTTCCCTGGCCGAACTTCTGGCGGCAGGCATCGGTACGGAGGGGGCCTGAGCACCGAGACGTCAGGTGTGACGGGCAGTGGGGCCGTTCCCGACACCACCCATCCCCGTTGGGGAACGGCCCATCCGGCCGCGCCGCCACCCCCCGGTGGGCGCGGCCGGTTTTTTGGCCGCTAAAGCCTCACCCCGCCGCGGCGTAGGCCTCGACCTCGGCGATACGCTTCGCCTTGGCCCCGGCATCCAGCCATGAGGCAGCAAACGAGGCCCGGGCCAGCCCGGCCAATTCGGCACGGCTCAAGTCGAAGGCCTTCTGCACCGCCCGGTAGTTGGCGTTCACGTAGCCGCCGAAATAGGCGGGATCGTCGGAATTGATCGTCACCAGGACGCCGGCCGCCATCAGTTCGCGCAGCGGGTGGCGGGAAAGGTCGGGGGTGACCCTGAGATACTGGTTGGACAGCGGGCAGACGGTGAGCGGCACCTGTGATCGGGCGAGACGTTCCACCAGGGCGGCATCGTCGATCGAGCGCACCCCATGGTCGATGCGCAGGGCGCCGAGATCGTCCAGCGCCGCCGTGACGTAAGCGGCCGGCCCTTCTTCGCCGGCGTGCGCCACCCCCTTGAAGCCGAGCGCGCGGGCGCGCTGGAAAACCTCGGCGAACTTGGCGGGCGGATTGCCGGCCTCGGCCGAATCCAGCCCGACGCCGGCAATATGCCGGCGGAACGGCAGCGCGGCATCGAGCGTCGCCATGGCGTCGGCGGCATCGAGATCACGCAGGAAGCAAAGGATGAGCCGCGAGGTCAGGCCCCGCTCGCGTTCCGCCTCGGCCAGCGCCGCTACGATGCCATCGACGACAGCCGCCATCGGCACCCCCCGTTTGGTGTGGGTCTGCGGATCGAAGAAGATCTCGGCATGGCGCACGCCGTCGGCGGCGGCGCGCGCCAGATAGGCGCGGGTCAGATCGAAGAAGTCCCGCTCGGTCACCAGCACCTGCGCGGCCTGGTAATAGAGGTTGAGGAAGTCCTGAAGGTCTTTGAAGCGATAGGCGGCGCGCAACGCCTCGATGGAGGCGTAGGGCAGTTTCAGCCCATTTCGTTCGGCCAAGGCGAAGACCATCTCGGGCTCCAGCGTGCCCTCGATATGCAGATGAAGCTCGGCCTTCGGCAGGCCGTCGATGAAGTGCTCGATGGTGCCTGACACGGTTCTCTCCCTTTTCGGCGGGAGCCGCGGTGCGGCAAAATCCGACTGCGGCTGGTCAAGCTCCTTTTCTTATGCCATTCAAGGGGCCGGGTCGAGGGCCGGGTTGCGCTGGCAGGTCTTTCGGCCCGTGTCCATGAAAGGAAGAAGGCAGGAATGACCATGGCCGATATGCCCGTGCTGTTCGATGAAGCCGCCATTGCCCAACGAGTCGACGAACTGGCCGCCGACATCGCCCGGCGTCTGCCCAAGGATTTGCTGATCGTCGGCCTGCTCAAGGGCAGCTTCGTCTTCGTCGCCGACCTGGTACGGGCGCTGCATCGACGGGGCTTGGCACCGCAAGTGGAATTCATGCGACTCAGCAGCTATGGCCTGGGCACGACCAGCGGCGGTGAGGTCCATCTGCTGGGCGACGTGCCCGGCGACGTTTCCGGGCGCGCCGTCCTTCTGGTCGACGACATCGTCGATACCGGCCAGTCGCTGACCTACGCCATGGCGCTGCTCGACCAGCGGGAGGTTGGGCGGATTTCGACCTGCGCGCTGATCGACAAGCCGAGCCGGCGGCGGGTCACGGTGCGCCTCGATTTCAAGGGATTCACCATCGGCGACCTGTTCATCGCCGGCTATGGAATCGATTATGCCGAGCGCTACCGCGAGTTGCCCTTTATCGTGACGGTATCCACGCCCGCCACCGCGCCGGACAAGGAGGCATGACCATGGCGGCCAATCCGCTCGGCACACACGTGCAGGTGTGGGAAGGCGGCTGGACGCCCGAGGCGGTGCGCCGCGCCGCCGCCGGCGCCGCCGCCGCCGGTTACGCGTTCCTGGAATTGCCGGTGCGCGCCCCGCAAACGGTGGACGCCGACGCCATCGCCCGCATTCTCGCCGCCGCCGAACTTACCTGCACGGCGTCCTTCATCCATACGCCCGCCACCGACATCGCCGGCGACGACGCCGACGTCGCGGCCAAGGGCGAGGCCCTGATGATCGAGGCGCTGGCCAAGGCGCGCGACCTCGGTTCGAGCCGTCTGGTCGGCGCCTGGCATTCGTCGCTGGCCAAGCACGACAGGCCGCGCGGCGCCGCCGGCCGGCAGCGGGCCATCGACATCCTGGCCCGTGTCGCCGGCCGCGCCAGGGACATGGGCCTTGTCATGTGCTGCGAGGCGCTCAACCGCTACGAGAGCAATTTCGTCAACACCGCCGCCCAGGCCTTGGCCCTGATCGAGGCCATCGGGGCGGACAACCTCACCGTCCACCTCGACACCTTTCACATGAACATCGAGGAGGCCGACCCGGCAGCGGCCATTCGCGCCTGCGGGCGGCGCCTCGGCTACCTGCACGTGGCGGAAAACGACCGCGGCTATCTCGGCACCGGCAGCATCGATTTCGGCGCCATCTTCCGGGCCCTGGCCGATATCGGCTACGGCGGGCCGATCGCGCTCGAGGTCTTCTCTTCGGCGGTAGTCAACGCCGAGCATTCAGCGCGTCTCGCCATCTGGCGCCAGACATGGTCCGACAGCGTCGACATGGCCAGCCACGCCCACGCCTTCCTCACCAATCAGTTGGAAACGGCGGCGCGCCGGTCGCCGGGATCGGTGCCCTAATGCTTTCTGGCCTGGGTCCGCTTGGCCGGCGCCCGTTTGGCCTCCCCCCCTTTCTTCGCCGCGGCGGTGCCCGCCAACTCGGCTTCGGCGCGTAGCCAGTGATCGAAATCCTTGCCCGCCGGTTTGCCCTCGGCTTCCCAGATGTGGTACGCGCGCAGACCGATTTCGGCTTCGCTGACAGTCAGCTTAGTGCTCTTGGCCATGGCCATATCTCCTAAAAAAAGCCCTGTTGGGACGAGCTCCGCCACCCCGCCGTCGGGATCGGACGCGCGAAGTGGATCGCCTTATGAGATAGTACCGCTTCCTCGCGGTTGCATCCCCGGAATCGAATGATCAGAATGAGGGGACCGGGAAAGCGGCGAACGGCGAGAAAAGGCATCGGCAATGGGTGAAATCAGGGTGTGTCTGGCGGGCGCGACCGGTCAGATCGGGCGGCGGCTGGTCCCGGCCATCCTTGAGGCCGCGGACCTCAAGCTGGTCTCGGCGGTGGCGCGGCGGGCGGCGGGGAACGACCTTGGCGAGGCGCTCGGCGGTCCCTCCCTGGGCATCGCCCTCCAGGGCAGCGTTGAAGAGGCGCTGGCCCGCACCCCTGCCGACGTGCTGATCGATTACACCCATCCGACGGCGGTGCTGGCCCACGTGCGGGCGGCGCTCGCCGGCGGCGTAGCCGTCGTCGTCGGCACGTCGGGGCTCAAGGCCGCCGACTACCCCGAAATTGCCGTCGCCGCGGCGACCGCCGGCGTCGGCGTCGCCACCGGCAACTTCTCGCTCACCGCGGCGCTGCTCCAGCACCTGGCCAAAATCGCCGCCCGCCACGTGCCCCAGTGGGAGATCGTCGAATACAACAAGGCCGTCAAGCCCGACGTGCCGAGCGGCACCGCCGGAGAACTGGCCGAAATGCTGGGTGCGATCCGCCATCCGCAAGCGGCCGTGGCCGATACCCATCCCATCGGCCCCCATGACGAGGCCCGCGGCGCCGTCATCGCCGGAACCCGCGTGCACTCGGTACGGCTCGCCGGCTTCGCCTCGGCCTGCGAGGTCGTCTTCGGCATGCCTGGCGAACGCCTGAGCCTTCGCCAGGACTGCGCCGAAAGCGCCGAGCCCTTCGTCTTCGGAACCCTTTTCGCAGCCCGGCGGGTGGCCACTCAACCGGGGCTGCACCGCGGACTGGATTCCCTGTTGTTCGAGCCGCAAAGGGCCTGAACAACCTGCCGACCGCCGCGGCGACGATGCGGGATGGGCCGCGGACACCTATCTATGACGCCAGAGCCAGGATCTTGGTACAGGAGGCGGACATGACAATCGGGATGCGCGCATTCGGATCCACCGGGTACCTGAGTTCGGAGGTGATCTTCGGGGGAGCGGCCTTGTGGTCGGAAAGCCAAAGCACCGCCGACCGGGTGCTCGACCTGTTGCTGGAGTACGGCATCAACCACATCGACACCGCGCCTCGCTATGGCGACGCCGAGTTGCGCATCGGGCCGTGGATGGCGCGTCACCGTAAAAACTTCTTTCTCGCCACCAAGACCGGCGAGCGCGATTACGCCGGCGCGCGCGACGATATCCATCGTTCTCTCGAGCGCCTGCAAACCGATCATGTAGACCTGTTGCAACTCCACTCCCTCACCCATCCCGACGAGTGGGAACAGGCGCTCTCGCCGGGCGGCGCGCTGGAGGCGGCGATCGAGGCCCGCGAACAGGGGCTGACCCGCTTCATCGGCGTGACCGGCCATGGTTGGACGGTGGCGGCGATGCATCGCCGGGCGCTCGAACGCTTCGCCTTCGATTCGGTCCTGATGCCGTGGAACTGGTTCGCCGCGAACCACCCCACGTACGGCCGCGACTTCGAAGCGACGGCGGCGCTGTGCGCCGAGCGGGGCGTCGCCGTGCAGACCATCAAGTCGTGCGCGCGGGGCGCCTGGGCAGCCGGCCAGTCGCGGACCCGCACCACCTGGTACCAGCCCCTCGACCAGGAAGCCGACATTCGCACCGCCGTCGCCTGGGTGCTGGGCAGGCCCGACATCTTCCTGATTTCCACCGGGGATACGCATGTCCTGCCCATGATCCTCAAGGCGGCGGCGGAACGGCCGCCGGTCCCCGACGCGGCAGCCATGGAGGCCTTCGGCGCCAACGCCGGTCTGACGTCGATCTTCGGGCTTTAAGCGGCGCCTCGCCGCCCGAGCCTAGATGTCGTAGGCCGGGCCGCGGCCACGGCGATAGACCAGCACGGTGCGCTTGAAGCTCATCACCGTCTCGCCCTTCTGGTTGAGGCCTTCCGTCAGCACGGTGACGATGCCTTGGTCGGGGCGGGAGCGCGACTCGCGCTTGGCCAGCACGCGGGTGGTGGCATAAAGCGTGTCGCCGGCGAACACCGGCCGGGTCAGCTTGACCTCGTCCCAGCCGAGGTTGGCCACCACGTGCTTGCTGATCGAGTTGACCGTCATTCCGGTCACCACCGCAAAGGTCAGCGTACTGTCGACCAGCGGCTTGCCCCATTCCGTCTGCGCCGAGTAGTGGGCGTCGAAATGCAGCGGCGCCGTGTTCATCGTCAGCAGCGTGAACCAGTAGTTGTCGGTTTCGGTGATGGTCCGGCCCGGCCGGTGCTCGATCTCCGTCCCCTCGACGAAGTCCTCGTAATAGAGCCCGAAATCCTCGCGAAATGCCTTGTCGCCGACCTTGCGATAGACATTGACATCCATGGCAGACTCCCCTCGTCCGGTGATGGAAGGTTCGCCCTCATCATAGCTGGACGGACGGACGGTGCGCGCCGCATCCCGGCCAAGCCCGACCTGTCAAATCTGCCACTCCGTCACTCCTGCCAGTTATTGTGCCTCCGTAAAAATCACAAATGATAATCATCCGCAATATCCAATCGGGAACACCGGGGGGCGGCGACAGATAAATCAGGGAATTGCTTGCGGGGGGGTGTTTTTATGTGGCTCTACATGAGTTTAGGGATTGGCTTGCGTGAGACGCCGGGGAGCGTCGGCTTTCGTGCTTCCGTCCATCCCGTGGCTGGCGGTGCACCTTTGCAACTGGTCCACCAGTCCACCGATCGCGACGATGGAACGCGCGGAGGCATCCGTAGTCTCGGTATCGTGGCCTCGTCCCGCCAGCGGCCACCGGCCAAACCGAGCCGCGAGGTCCCGTCACCCCAGTGGACGGGTCCGGTGATCGACCTTACCGCGGAACCGGCGCCAGTCCAGCGCGGGCAGCTGATCGATATCCTGGTCTAGCGACCCCCATTGGCCCCCTCGCCCCGCAACGATGTCCGCGAATTCGGCGGCCGGTGCCATGGTTGACAGCTTTTCCGCCATGGGCGACCCTGGACGGCGAAGTTGGCCTTGAGTCTCGCCGGGCTGGCGGGGGGTGTTGGCGGCCATGCAGCTATCCCTTCTCTCGCAAGTCATCCAGGCTGAAAACCTGGAGGCGGCCTGGAGCGCCGTCGTCGAGTTGGCCCGAGGCGTCGGCGTCGCCGCCATCGTCAAGACGAAATACCGGCCGATCGGACAAACGAACGCCAACGGCGGGGCCCGGTTGGAACTGGCGCGGCTTTATCTCGATCCCGAGCTGACTTCGCGGTGCGCCGACATCCCGGCGGTTTCGACGTCTTCCCCGCCGCCGGCCGTCCTTTGGCTGGTCGCGCCGGCCGCGGGCGAAGTCGTGGCCCCGCCCCGCGACCTCAACGGACTTCCGGTGACGGTGCATGATTCGGCGGACGCCAGCGACCCTTTTGTCGAACGGTTCGCCCGCGCGCTGCAGGACCATCACGGCATCCTCTTCAAGACGATCCTGACCGTGCCGGGAACCCCGACCGAGGCGGACACCGTTGCCGAATTCCTGAATTTCTTCGCCACCGAACCGCTGAGCCCGGACGTCGTCTCGCTGCTGGGTAGCGTCGCCGGCGCCTACGCCGGGCGGGCCGCCGTTCTGGCGTCCAAGGAGGAGAACGGCCGAGCCGTCAGCCTGCGCCCGCAGGAGATCGAATGCATCCGCTGGGCCGTCGCCGGAAAATCCATCCAGGACATCGCCGACATCACCGGTCTTTCCTACCGCAGCGTCCGCTATCAAATCGATCAGGCGCGCGAACGGTATGGGTATACGAGCAACCTCCAGACGTATGTCCGCGCCTCCGTCGATTACGGGCTCGACCCGCTCATCTGCCCGCCGCCCAAAAGCCGGGCCTGACGGAGCGAGCGGTCCCGCAGGGCCTTTGATCACGATTGCGGCATATCTGCCAGTAAAGGCTCGCCGTAGCGGCGCCGACGGTGTAGAATGACTATGTTTACGATGAAGCGGTTTTCTTTGCAGGTGCGCTGTTTCCGGTGATTGAGTCCGCCACAAAGACACGAATCTACGACCGCTTCATGCGGACGAACGCTCCCGCCGCCCTGTTTCAGACATGGGCCGACGTCAGGATGCGACTTGGGCTCATGGCCATCGGGTCCGTCGTCGTGAGCACCGCAGACCCCCTTACATGCCAGACGGAGCCGACGGATGGCTCGTGGCTCGACATCGCGCCGCAGGCGTCGTCGGGAACGGCGGCCGCCATCAAGGACTTCGTCGAAAGCTTCACCTCGCTCTGCCCCGGCTTGGCCGGGCCGGGCGCCGACTTCCCGTGCGCGGGCGGGATGCACTCGGGAATTCCGTTCCGGATGTCGCGCCACGACAGGGCTGGAAGCGGCTGCGATGGCTGTGCGCGCATTTTTGGCGCTGATGGCGCCAACGGGATCAACGATCTCCTCGTCATTCCCCGGTTGTCGGGAAGCTCTGCCCCGGGTCGCGCCTTGATCTTCCTGTCGGGGACCGTCCTCGATGCCGACGAGGTCCGCTTCCTTCATGCCTCGGCCGGCCTCTATTTCACGCAGCAGGCCCTTTGGGAAAGCGGACGGCGCCACGAGCCAGACGTCGCGCTCAAGTCGCGCGAGATCGAGTGCATTCGTTGGGCGGTGACCGGCCGCACGCTTTCAGAAATCGCCGCCGTCATGGGGCTTTCCTATCGCACGGTACGTTTCCACCTCGATTCGGCGCGCTCTCGTTACGGCTTCTCCACCAACCAGCAACTTTTCGTGCAGGCCGCCAAAGACTATGGCCTCGATCCCAACGGTACGCCGCAAACGATCCGGCAGGAGAGCCCCGTCGTCGCGGTCCCGCAGCTCCGCCGCATGCAGCCGCTGTGGGAAGACCGGCGGGGCGCCTTCGACCGGCGGAGCGGCGACCGCCGACAGGCCGATGTCGCGCCGCTGCCGTTCGCCGACCGACGCGCCGCCAAGGACCGCCGGGCCAGTGACGAACGCCGGGCCGTCGCCGAATCATCGCAATCGTCCACCGAGGCGATATTGACCCCGGAAGAAATTCGCGCCCTTCTGAACTGAAAAGATCGGCTTTAAGCGCGCAGATGTTTTACATGCCGGGGCCGTACTGCCACGGTGAAAACTCGCTGTCGCCGAGGCCCAATTCCTCGCTCTTCGACTTCTTGCCGGAGGCGACGGCCAGGATCTCCCGGAAAATGCGCTCGCCCATCTCGGCCACCGTTGCCTCGCCGTCGGCGATGACCCCGCAGTTGATGTCCATGTCGCCGGTGAGCCGCGTGAACATCGGCGTGTTGGTGGCCAGCTTGATGACCGGCGAGGGCTTGCACCCCCAGCCCGAGCCGCGGCCGGTGGTGAAGCAGTTGATGGTGGCGCCACCGGCGTTGATACCGGTGACCGAGTGGGGATCGTAGCCGGGTGTATCCATGAAGACGAACCCCTTGGACGTGACCGGCTCGGCGTATTCGACCACCTCGACCATGTTGGTGGTACCGCCCTTCGACACCGCGCCCAGGGATTTTTCGAGGATGGTGGTAAGCCCGCCTTCCTTGTTGCCGGGCGAGGGGTTGTTGTCCATCTCGCCGCCCCGCTTGGCGGTGTAGTCTTCCCACCAGTGGATGCGCTCGACCAGCTTTTCACCGACGGTGCGCGACACGGCGCGGCGCGTCAGCAGATGTTCGGCGCCGTAAACCTCGGGCGTCTCGCCCAGCACGGCGGTGCCGCCGTGGCGCACCAGAAGATCGGCCGCCGCCCCCAAGGCCGGGTTGGCGGTGATGCCGGAATAGCCGTCGGAGCCGCCGCACTGCAGCCCCAGCATCAGGCGGTCGGCCGACACCGTCTGCCGCCGGGCCTTGTCGGCCTCGGGCAGCATCTCGCGCACCAGCTCGACGCCGCGGCGGATGGTTTCCATCGAGCCGCCGGCATCCTGGATGTTGATGAAGCGGCTCATCCGGGTGTCCTTGAGCCCGTAGCGCTCGACGATGCTGTCCACCAGGTTGCTCTCGCAGCCCAGCCCGACCAGCACGAAACCGGCGACGTTGGGATTGGTGGCGTAACCGATGGTGCAGCGTTGCAGGATGTGGACGTCCTCGGTATCGACGCCGCGCCCGCAGCCGCCGCCGTGGGTCACCGGAAAGACGCCGTCGACGTGAGGAAAGGCCGAGAGCGCGTCGCCGCGGAAGGCGTCGGCGATGCGGTTGGTCACCGTGGCCGAGCAGTTGACCGTGCTGATCACCGCGATGTAGTTGCGCGTGCCCACCCGGCCGTCGGCCCGCACATAGCCTTCGAAGGTGGCACGCTCGGCCGGCGGAACCATCCCGGGGTCGCGGCAGTCGGACCCGAAGGCGTAGTCGCGATCGAAGCTGCCCATGCCGAGGTTGTGCAGATGGACGTGCTCGCCGGGCTTGATGGCGGCGGTGGCGAACCCGATGATCTGGCCGTACTTGCGGACCGGCTCGCCCTTGGCGATGGCCGCTGTCGCCACCTTGTGGCCGGCCCCCACCGGCTGGACAAGGGTCACACCCTCGCTCTCCAGGACGGAACCGGCGGCCAACGCCTCGCGGGCCACCACCACGTTGTCCGTGGGGGCCAGGCGGATGATCGGGGTCTTATGAGCGCTCATGGTCTTTTTTCCTTCGGCCGAATGTGAGCGAAAGATAAGCGCGGGGGCGGCCCTGCGCCAATGGTTTAGTGCGGCGCCGTCGTCACGGGTTGCCGGGCAACGGCAGGGCGGTGCGGTACTTCACCTGGTTCAGCGCGAAGCTGGATCGGATGTTGGCGACGCCGGCGATGCGCGTCAGGTGGTCGAGCAGAAAGCGCCGGAAAGTCGCCACGTCGGCCGCCACCACCCGCAGCAGATAGTCGGAGTCCCCCGTCATCAGATAGCACTCCATGACTTCCGGCAGGGCCCGTACCGCGCGTTCGAAGGCCTCCAGCCCCGTCTCCACCTGCTTTTCCAGGGTGACGCTGACGAACACGCTGACCGGCATGCCGGCGACGACCGGGTCGAGCAGGGTGGCGTAGCGCGCGATCACTCCCGATTCCTCCAGCTCGCGGACGCGGCGCAGGCAGGCCGAGGCGGACAATCCGACGGTCCGCGCCAGATCGGCGTTGGAGATGCGGGCATCCTCCTGGAGACGCTCCAGGATGCGGCGGTCGATTGCGTCTAGATGACGATTTTGCAACGATTGCGCCTTTCTATCGGGATTATTAGACAAGATATTGCGAGCATATGCCACTTTCCGGCAATCTTCGCAACCATCGGCGTTACCGGCCGTGCTATCATCCGCCGATCGATCACTGCCGCCACGGAAGACGCCTATGACTGTCGGAACCGCTCCTGCCCTCACCGCCATCGCCGGCGGCAAGCCGCTACGCCGTCCCGCCGACGCGACGCCGGCAGTCGGCCCCGATACCCTCGCCGTGCTGCGGGAGATGGAGCGCAAGGCCCTGTGGCTGTCGTGCTGGATGATCCATCACGCCAACCATGTGCGTCCCTCGCGGGACGGCCTCAAGGTCGGCGGCCATCAGGCCTCCTGCGCCTCGTCGGCCACCGCGCTCACCGCCCTTTACCTCAACGTGCTGAGGCCCGAGGACCGGGTGGCGGTCAAGCCCCACGCGGCGCCGGTGTTCCACGCCCTGCAATATCTGTTGGGCCGCGAGCCGCTGGATCATCTGGTCAATTTCCGGGCCCTCGGCGGCGCCCAGTCCTATCCGTCGCGCACCAAGGACGCCGACGACGTCGACTTCTCGACCGGCTCGGTCGGCCTTGGCGTCGGGGCGACGCTGTTCGCCGCGCTGGTGCAGGATTACGTCCGCCTGCACGGCTGGCTTCCCGCCGCACGGCCGGACGGCCGGATGATCGCCGTCATGGGCGACGCCGAACTCGACGAGGGCAACGTCTTCGAGGCGCTTCTCGAAGGCTGGAAGCACGATGTCCGGAACCTGTGGTGGATCATCGACTACAACCGCCAGAGCCTGGACGGCGTGACCAACGATTTCCTGTTCAGGAAGATCCGGGACTTCTTCCGCACCGTCGGCTGGAAGGTGATCATCCTGAAGTATGGCAAGCGGCTGGAGGCCGCCTTCGAGGGGCCGGCCGGAGAGGCGCTGAAGAAATGGATCGACGACTGCCCCAACCCGCTCTACTCGGCGCTCTGCTTCAAGGGCGGCGCCGCGTGGCGCCAGCATCTGGCCCACGACTTGGGCGGCACCAGCGGATTTCGAACCTTCCTCGATGGCCATGACGACGCCTCGCTCCACGCGCTCATGACCAATCTGGCCGGCCACGACATGGAATCGATGCTGGAGGCCTTCCACGCGGTCAAATCCGACGCCCCCCATTGTTTCGTCGCCTATACCATCAAGGGCATGGGCCTGCCGCTGGCCGGCCACAAGGACAACCATTCGGGACTGATGACGCCCGACCAGATGGAAGCCTTCCGGGCCGCCATGGGCATCGAGCCCGGCCGCGAATGGGACCGCTTCGCCGGGCTCTCCTACGACGAGGCGGCCCTGCGGACCTTCCTGGAAGACACGCCCCTGGCCCGCACCAAGCCGGCCGCGCTGCCGCCCGCCATCGCCGTCGCCCCCATCTCCGCGCCGGCGGCCGAGACGATGTCGACCCAGGAAGCCTTCGGGCGCATCATGACCGATCTCGGCAAGCGCGACGACGAGTTGGGCCGGCGCGTCGTCACCACGTCGCCCGACGTCACGGTGTCGACGAACCTGGGTGGCTGGGTGAACCACAAGCGCCTGTTCAGCCGCGAGCGCCAGCAGGACGTCTTCCGCCTGGAGGGCGTGCCCTCGCCGCAGCGCTGGGGCAAGCGGCCGGAAGGCCAGCACATCGAGTTGGGCATCGCCGAGAACAACCTGTTCCTGCTGCTTTCCGCCCTGGGACTTTCCGACCGCTTGTTCGGCGAGCGGCTGCTGCCGGTGGGCGCGCTCTACGATCCCTTCATCGCCCGCGGCCTCGATGCGCTCACCTACGGCTGCTACGCCGATGCCCGCTTCATGGTGGTCGGCACGCCGTCGGGCATCTCGCTGGCCCCCGAGGGGGGCGCGCACCAGTCCGTCACCACGCCGCTGATCGGCCTCGGCCAGCCGGGACTGACCGCCTTCGAACCGGCCTTCGCCGACGAACTGGCCGCCGTCATGGAATGGGGCTTCGCCCACATGCAGGCGGAAAAGGGCGGCTCGGTCTACCTGCGCCTCAGTACCCGGCCCGTCCATCAGCCGGCGCGCCCGATGACGGAGGATCTTCGCGACGCCGTGCTGTCGGGCGGCTACTGGCTCCGCGAACCCGCCCCCGGCGCCGAACTGGCCGTCGTCTATACCGGCGTCGTGGCGCCCGAGGCGCTGGCAGCCTTCGAACAGATCCAGGAGGACATTCCCGGTGCCGGGCTGCTGGCCGTCACCTCGGCCGACCGCCTGCATGCCGGCTGGCGGGCCGCTCAGCGCGCCCGTGCCCAGGGGATGGGCGGCGATCCGGCCCGCGTCGAGACCCTGCTCGGCCGACTGGCTTCCGACGCCGCGCTGATTTCCGTGATCGACGGCCATCCGGCGACGCTGGCCTGGATCGGCGGCGTCGGCCGTTACCGCGCCTATCCGTTGGGGGTCGAGCGTTTCGGGCAGTCCGGCGACATCCCCGACCTCTATCGGACGCACGGTATCGATGCCGCCGCCATCCTGGATGCCGCCGCCGCAGCCTGCCTGGAGCGCCTGCGCGGTTCCGCCTGAAGGCATCGACCGCTATTTTGTGAATTAAACGGATTCCAGATTGCTCCGCCGGCCGTTATTGGGTGAAATGGCGACCGGCACGCGTGTGCGGTGGCAGTCTTCCCGGGGGGTCCGATCATGAAACCTGTCGTTCTCGTCACCCGCAAGTTGCCCGATGCCGTCGAGGCGCGGCTTCGCCGCGATTACGAGGCCCGCCTCAACCCCACCGACACCCTCTATTCGGCCGAGCAGATCATCGAACGGGCCCAAGGCGCCGACGCCATCCTGCCCTGTCACACCGAGAAGTTCACCGCCGAGGTGATCGCCCGCCTGCCCAAGAGCGTGCGCGCCATCGCCAACTTCTCGGTCGGCTATGACCACGTCGATGTCGCGGCCGCCAAGGCGCGCGGCCTCGTCGTCACCAACACCCCCGACGTGCTGTCCGACGCCACCGCCGAACTGACCCTGATGTTGATGCTGGGCGCCGCGCGCCGCGCCAGCGAGGGCGAACGGCTGGTGCGCACCCGCCAGTGGAAGGACTGGAGCCCCAGCTTCATGGTCGGCACCCAGATGACCGGCAAGCGGTTGGGCATCCTGGGCATGGGCCGGGTCGGGCGGGTCACCGCCAGACGGGCCCGCGGCTTCGAGATGGAAATCCATTACAACGACCTCCACCGGCTTCCCGCGGAGCTCGAAGAGGGGGCCATCTTCCATCCCGCGCCTGAGGACCTGATGCCCCATTGCGATTTCCTGGCCATTCATTGCGTGGCCAGCCCTGAGACCCACAAGCTGGTCAACGCCAAGCTGATTTCGCGGCTGCCGAAAGGCGCCATCGTGGTCAACGCCAGCCGCGGCAGCGTCGTCGACGACGACGCCCTGATCGCCGCGCTGAAATCCGGCCATCTGGCGGCGGCTGGCCTCGACGTCTACAACGACGAGCCCGACATCAAGCCAGGTTATCGCGAGCTGACCAATGCCTTCCTGATGCCGCACATCGGCAGCGCCACCCGCGAGACCCGGGACGCCATGGGCTTCAGGGCGCTCGACAATCTGGACGCCATCTTCGCCGGCCGCCAACCCAAGGACCGGGTGGCTTAAGAAGGGTCGCAAGCCCGCCTGTCGAGTCGCGCCGCCGGTCGTTATGTGCGCTATGGTTGTTTTTCATTGCATAGAATACCGCCGGCCGGTTTCGCCATGCCCGCCCCGTACGCGCCTTGCGGTGTAAATTCCTGAGGCACATTGCCCTCAGAAAGATTGTGATAATGCTGCGCTCTCTCAAATTACGAAAATCTTATAAAATCGGTTGAAGAACGCCGAAAAATACCGGACTGTAGGGTGTGTTGAATGATCGTACGACGCATTCTCGCAATCGTCGATTGTCCAACATCCGGTCCCGGAGGATGGAAAATCGGAGGCAACGGACAGGCCGCAAGGCGAAATCAACAAATCAAAAAACCACTCTCAGGGCGCGGTTTTCCCAATGGCTTCACGCAACTCTCACAGACGGGGAGGTGAGACGATGGAAAAGACCAAAGAGAACGTAACGCGCCGTAAGTTTCTGAAAGCGGGCGCCGTCGTGGCGGGCGGCGCCGCGGCGACGGTTGCGATGCCGAACGTGTCCCGTGCCCAGACGGTCACCCTCAAGATGCAGGGTGCCTGGGGCGCGAACGACATTTTCAACGAGATGGCCGCCGATTACGTCAAGCGGGTCAACGACCTGGCGGGCGGTCGCATGAAGATCGACTATCTGGTCGAAGGCGCGGTCGTCAAGGCGTTCCAGGTCATGGACGCCGTGCATCGCGGCGTGCTCGACGCCGGCCATCAGGTGACGGTGTACTGGTACGGCAAGAACAAGGTCGCCTCGCTGTTCGGCACCGGCCCCGTGTGGGGCCAGAACGCCCACCACATCCTGGGTTGGATCCACTATGGCGGCGGCAAGGAACTCTATGCCGAAGTCATCAAAACCCTCGGCCTCAACGTGGTCGGCTTCTTCGCCATGCCGATGCCGACCCAGCCCCTCGGCTGGTTCAAAAAGGCGGTGACGACCGGTGCCGACATGAACGGCCTCAAGTACCGCACGGTGGGCTTGGCCGCCGACGTCTTCCAGGAAATGGGCGTCCGAGTGACCCAGCTTCCCGGCGGCGAAATCGTGCCGGCCCTGGAAAAGGGCGTCATTGACGCCTTCGAGTACAACAACCCCACCTCGGACATGCGCTTCGGCGCCGCCGACGTCGCCAAGAACTACATGATGGGCAGCTACCATCAGGCGGCGGAGTTCTTCGAGATCCTGTTCAACAAGGACAAGTTCGACGCGCTGGCGCCCGAGCAGCAGAAGATCCTCGAGTACGCGGCCGAGGCGGCCTCGACCAACAACTTCTCGAAGGCGCTCGACAACTACTCGCGTGACCTTCAGGAGCTGAAGAAGAAGGGTGTCGCGATCAAGCGGACACCGAAGGGCGTCTTCGAGGACCAGCTCAAGGCCTGGGATAAGGTAACGGCCAAGCTGATGGAAGATCCGCTGTTCAAGAAGGTGGCGGAATCCCAGAAGGCATGGTCGCACCGGGTCGCCTACTACGAACTGTTGAACGCGGCGGACTACAAAGCCGCCTTCGACCACCACTTCCCCGGCGAGCTTGGCTTCTAGAAGCCAAGGGTTCGCCGGTGTCCAAAGCTGGCAATGGGATGGAGGGTGACGCCGCCCGGCGTCACCCCACCCTTGTCATCGGAACCCCCCATCAAGAGCCATTCCATGAAACACATCCTTGATTTCATCGAGGGCATCAGCGTGTGGACCGGCAAGAGCTTCGCCTGGTGCATCCTGATCCTCGCCCTGGCCACCACCTACGAGGTGTTCGTGCGCTATGTGCTGCGCGACCCCACGGCGTGGGCCTTCGATATTAGTTATATGATGTACGGCGCGCTGTTCATGATGGCCGGCGCCTATACCCTTTCCCGCGACGCCCACGTCCGGGGCGACGTCATTTTCCGCCTGTGGCCGCCGCGCATGCAGGCGGCCATCGAAATAACCCTGCTCTTCCTCTTCCTGTTTCCCGGCATGGCCGCGCTGGTCTATGCCGGCACCGACTACGCCATGGATTCCTGGCGCTGGAAGGAAGCCAGCATCAACAGCCCGATCGGCATTCCCGTCTATCCGCTGAAGACTCTGCTGCCGATCGCCGCGGCGGCGGTGTTCCTGCAGGGCATCGTCGAGGTGGGGCGCTGCATCCGGTGCCTTAGGACCGGGCAGTGGCCGCCACGCGCCCACGACGTCGAGGAAACGGAAACGGCGATCCTCCAGCAGGTCGAGCACGAACGCAAGCGCATGGCCGAAATGGCGGCATTGCGGGGGATTTCGGTGGAGGAACTGGAAGCCGAACTGGCCAGCCAGGAGGTCGTCGCCCACAAGGAGGGAGACCCCCGATGACCGATCCCCAGGTCGCCATTTTCATGCTGGGGATTTTCGTCCTCGTCATCCTGTTGGGCTTCCCCATCGCCTTCACCCTGCTGGCCATGGGCTTCGGCTTCGGCTACTTCGCCTACGCCACCCCCGATCAGTGGGACCACATCTTCCGCAACCGAATTTTCGACCTGATGGTCAATCAGACCTATTCGGTCATGATCAACGACGTGCTGGTGGCGGTGCCGTTGTTCCTGTTCATGGGCTACGTGGTCGAACGGGCCAACATCGTGGACCGACTGTTCTACAGCCTGAACATCGCCACCCGGCACATCCCGGCCTCGATGGCGGTGGCTGCGCTGTTGACCTGCGCCATCTTCGCCACGGCGACAGGCATCGTCGGCGCCGTCGTCACCCTGATGGGCCTGCTGGCATTCCCGGCCCTGCTCAAGGCCGGCTACGACGAACGCTTTTCGGCGGGCATCATCTGCGCCGGCGGCTGCCTGGGCATCCTCATCCCGCCCAGCATCATGCTGATCGTCTATGGGGCGACGGCCGCCGTTTCGGTGGTCAAGCTCTACGCCGCGGCCATGGCGCCTGGATTCATGCTGGCCGGACTCTACGTCCTTTACGCGATCGGCCGGGCGCTGATCAATCCGAGCCTCGCCCCCAAGCCACCCAAGGAAGAGACCGAGATGCCGATGGGTCAGCTGATCACCATGCTGCTGACCTCGTTCGTGCCGCTGGCCATCCTCATCCTGGCGGTGCTGGGCGCCATCCTGTTCGGGCTGGCCACGCCGACCGAGGCGGCGGCCGTCGGGGCCACGGGCAGCCTGGTGCTGGCCCTCGCCTATGGCGCGCTGAACTGGAAGATGCTGAAGGAATCGGTCTATCTCACCATGCGCACGTCGGCCATGGTGTGCTGGCTGTTCGTCGGCTCGTGGACCTTCTCGTCGGTGTTCTCGTACCTCGGCGGCCACGACGTCATCCAGCAGTTCGTCATCGGGCTCGATCTGTCGCCGCTGATGTTCCTGATTCTCGCCCAGGTAATCATCTTCCTGCTGGGCTGGCCGCTGGAATGGAGCGAGATCATCATCATCTTCGTTCCGATCTTCCTGCCGATGCTGGGGCACTTCAACGTCGACCCGCTGTTCTTCGGCATCCTGGTGGCGCTCAACCTGCAGACCTCGTTCCTGACGCCGCCGATGGCGATGGCCGCCTATTACCTGAAGGGCGTGGCGCCGCCGCACGTGCAGCTCATGAGCATCTTCCGCGGCTGCATGCCTTTCCTGTTCATGGTGTTGCTCGCCATGATCATCCTATACAACTTCCCGCAGATCGCGACCGGCCTGCCGGATTACCTGTACGGACCAGGCCGGTAGCGGGATCGAACCAAGCGGGAGAAGACATGGAATGACGCTCACCCAAATGACCGCCATCCAGGCAGCAGCCGCCATCCGCAACGGCGAGCTGACGTCCGAGGATCTGGTCCGCGCCTGCCTGGCGCGGATCGACGAGGTCGAGAAAACCGTCGGCGCCTGGACCTACCTCGACCCTGACCACGCGATCCGCCAGGCCCAGGCGGCCGACCTCGCCCGCAAGGAAGGCAGGGCATTGGGGCCGCTGCACGGGGTTCCGGTCGGCGTCAAGGACATCTTCGACACCGACGACATGCCGACCGAGGATGGCACCGTGCTGCACGCCGGCCGCCAGCCGCTGGAGGACAGCGCGGTGGTCGCCCTGCTGCGCGAAGCCGGCGCCGTCGTCATGGGCAAGACGGTGACCACCGAACTCGCCGTCTATTCGCCCGGCAAGACCCGCAACCCGCACAACCCCGAGCACACGCCCGGCGGCTCGTCCAGCGGATCGGCCGCCGCCGTCGCCGCCCACATGGTGCCGCTGGCCGTCGGTAGCCAGACCAACGGCTCGGTCATCCGCCCGGCATCGTTCTGCGGCGTCGTCGGCTACAAGCCCAGCTTTGGGCTGATCTCGCGCCACCGGGTGCTGCGCCAGTCGCCGCCGCTCGATTCCGTCGGCGTCTTCGCCCGCACGGTGGAGGACGCGGCGCTGCTGGCCGAACCGCTGATGGCCTACGATCCCCGCGATCCCGCCATGCGTCCGCGCGCCCGTCCCACCCTGGCGGCGACGGCCAGCTCCGAACCGCCGGTCGAGCCGGACATCGCCTTCGTCAAATCGCCGGTCTGGAACAAGGCCGACGACGACACACGGGAAGCCTTCGAGGAGCTGTGCGGGCATCTGGGCGAGCGGGTCCGCGAAGTCGATCTGCCGGATGTCTTCGCGCGCGCCCACGATTGGCACCGCGACATCATGGAGGCGGACCTCGCCAAGAACTTCCGCATCGACGAGGACAAGGGCCGGGACAGGATCAGCCCCGTCCTGCGCGAGATGATGGACCGCGGCAAGACGGTGAGCGCGGTGGCCTACAACGAGGCCATCGAACATAGGGCCGTGCTCGAAGGTCTGCTCGAGCCCATTTTCAAGCAGTACGACGCCATCCTGACGCCAGCCACCGTCGGCACCGCGCCGAAGGGCCTGGACAGCACGGGAAGCCCGATGTTTTGCACGCTGTGGACCTATTGCGGCCTGCCCGCCGTCAGTCTGCCGCTGCTCAGCGGATCGAACGGCATGCCGATGGGCGTGCAACTGGTCGGCCCGAAGGGCGACGACGCCCGGCTCCTGAGGACAGCCCGCTGGCTGGCCGAAAGCCTGGGCGAGTAAAGGAAGGAGTTCAGTTCATGCCAAGAAAAGCCCTGTTCGTGGTGGCCGCCGCCCTGGCGGTAGGCCTGGCCATCGCCTTCCTCGGCAACCTCGCCATTCGGATCGCCGAGATCCCCCTGATGATCATCATCTTCGGGGTCCTGGCGATGATGGTGTGGGATTTCATCGACACCGTGCGGACCAACCTTCGCGCCAGCGACGCGGCCAGCAAGGCCAATGGCCGGACCAACGGGTCGTCCAGGAACTGAGCGGAGACGACGAAGCCGGCCGGAAATTCCGGCCGGCTTTCCTTCGAAACAACCGTCAGGAGGGATCAGGCAGAAACCGGCGCCGCCATCAGGCCGCCCAGTTCGCTGGTGATCAGGCGCGCGGCGCGGCGCACCCGCGCCCCCAGTTCGCCCGCCCGCTCCTCGGAAATGCGGGGCGTCGGCCCGAGCAGCGAAATGGCCGCCACCGCCTCGCCCCGCTCGTCGAAGATGGGGGCGGCGACGCAGCGCACGCCGAAGGCATGTTCCTCGTTATCGAAGGCGTATCCGCGCTCGCGCACCTCGACCAGCGCCACCCGCAACTCGGACGGCGAAACGATGGTGTTGGGCGTGAGACGGCGCAGGCCGTGCTTGTGCAGGATGCGGGTCACCTCGCGCTCCGACATGGTGGACAGCAGCGCCTTGCCGACCCCCGAGCCATGCAACGGCACCCGCGACCCGGGCCGCGAGGAGGCGCGCATCATCTCGTGGCTTTCGACGTGCGCCAGGAACACCGCCTCGCCGTTCGATTCGACGGCCAGGTTGACCGTCTCTCCCGATTCCTCCATGAGCTGGCGCATGAACGGCAGCGCCGAACGGATGAGGTCGCGCCGGGGCAGGAAGGCGCTGCCGACCGTGAACGCCTGCACCCCGATGCACCACCGGCGATTGGAGTTGTCGAACTGCACGAAACGGCGCCGCTCCAGGGTCGTCAACAGGCGGTGCGCCGTCGACGGCGGCAGCCCGGCCCGCTGGGCCAGGTCGGAAAGCTGCAGGCCGTCGTCCATCTCGCCGATGTACTCCAGCAACGCCAGCGCCTTGTCGAGAGACTTGACGTACCCGGCGCTGGGTTGGCCGTTCGTCCGCCCGCTACTCTTCCTTGCCATGATCCACGATTCCTCTTTGCAACGCCGGAAGGCGTCCGTCCCTCGAATCTGCTGCGGAAGACCTGGCCGAACCCCTGCCGAATTCGCTCATTCCGCCGTTTCCGAAAAAATTTGGAAACCATTTTGAAAAAAGTGTTACCATATAGATTGCTGTTTTTCAACGGCTTTTTTGCATACGTACCATATTACGAAATCAAATCCAATTTCGATTGCGCCAAACGGAAGTGCAATCCAATATCTCTCGCAGTTCACTTCTCGCCCCCGCCGGAGGCCCGACAATGCCCAAGATGACCGCCATGGAAGCCGTCGTTCACATCCTCCGCAGCGAGGGCGTATCCACCGTATTCGGAATTCCCGGCGCCGCCATCCTGCCCCTCTATGACGCCCTGCGCGGCTCCGGCATCAACCACGTGCTCGCCCGCCACGAGGAAGGGGCCAGCCACATGGCCGAGGGCTACAACCGGGCCAGCGGCAAGATCGGTGTCTGCATGGGGACCTCGGGTCCGGCCGGCACCGACATGGTGACCGGCCTCTATTCGGCGCAGGCCGACAGCATTCCGATCCTCTGCATCACGGGCCAAGCGCCGCGTGCCGAACTGCACCGCGAGTATTTCCAGGCGGTCGACATCGCCGCCATCACCAAGCCGGTCACCAAGTGGTCGGTGACGGTCATGGAAGCCGCCCAGATCCCGTGGGTGTTCCGCCAGGCCTTCCAGATCATGCGCTCTGGCCGTCCGGGGCCGGTCCATATCGACCTTCCGATCGACATCCAGAAGGAGACCATCGAGTACGATCCCGAGGTCGATCATCCGCTGGAGGTCTTCAAGCCGGTCCCGCAGCGCAAGCAGATCGAGAAGGCGCTGGAAATGATGATGGCCGCCAAGCGGCCGGTCATCGTCGCCGGTGGCGGCGTCGTTTCCGGCGATGCGTCGGAGGAATTGGTCAAGTTCGCCGAGCTGCTCAACTGCCCGGTCACGCCGACCCTGATGGGCTGGACGTCCATCCCCGACGACCACCCGCTGAACACCGGCATGATCGGCACCCAGACGCAGCGGCGCTGCGGCAACGCCTCGTTCCTCGAAAGCGATTTCGTGCTCGGCATCGGCAACCGCTGGGCCAGCCGCCACACCGGGGCGCTGGAGGCCTATCGCGGCAAGCGCACGTTCGTCCATGTCGACATCGAGCCGACCCAGATCGGCCGTGTGTTCTGCCCCGACCTCGGCATCGTCGGCGACGCCAAGGCGACGCTTCAGATGTTCATCGACGTCGCCCGCGAGATGGACGCCGTCGGCCACCTCAAGCGTCCCAACCACTGGGTGGCCCGCGTCCAGGAACGGCGGCGTACCATGCGCCGGCGCACCGACTTCGACAACGTGCCGATCAAGCCCCAGCGGGTGTTCCACGAGATCAACGAGATCTTCCCGCGCAATACCCGCTTCGTCACCGCCATCGGCCTTTATCAGATCGCCTCGGCGCAGTTCCAGCGCGTCTACGAGCCGCGCAAATACCTGATCTGCGGCCAGGCCGGACCGTTGGGCTGGGAAGTCCCGGCGACCATCGGCGCCAAGCTGGCCGACCCCGAGATCGAGGCGGTCACCGTGGTCGGCGACTACTCCTTCCAGTTCCTGATCGAGGAACTGGCGGTGGCCGCCCAGTTCAAGGTGCCGTTCGTCATCATCCTCTTCAACAACGCCTACCTCGGCCTGATCCGCATGGCGTCGAAGCCCTACGACATGGATTTCCAGATCCAGCTCAGCTTCGACAACATCAACAACCCCGAGAACGAGGGCTACGGCGTCGACTTCGTCAAGGTGGCGGAAGGCTTCGGCTGCCGCGCCACCCGGGTCAAGGAGCCCGGCAAGATCCGCGAGGCCATCGAGTGGGCCCGCGAGGAATCGAAGAAGATGTCGGTGCCGGTCGTGGTCGAGGTCATCACCGAACGCAAGACCGATATCGCCATGGGCCCGGCGTTGGACCAGATCAAGGAATTCGAGGAGGTCATCGACCTGCCGACCGAGATGGACCTGTCGCTGCCCATGCTCGACGAGGAATCCAACTAACCTTCAGTGCCCGACCTGGCGGCCCAAGCGACGCGGCCGCCCGTGATACTCCCTCACTTTAGCGTTCCTGCACTGAAACTAAGGCGTGAGCCCAGCTCACGCCTTCTTTTTTGCGCCGCCTCGCCGGCTTTGTCGCTTTTTCGCTCGCACGCTCATGCGCGAGCCGGCCTAGCACCCAATATCATGGACGACGCATCGCAAAAGGGAGCTGTCCGTCCGTGCACGTTTCCGCCGACCTCATCTCGCTGGCCGCCGTCATCCTGGTCGCCCTGGTCTGCGGCCTGGTGCTGACCCGGCTGCGCCAGCCGGCGCTGGTCGGCTATCTGTTGTCGGGAATCGTGCTCGGCCCGTCGGGGTTCGGCCTGGTCGAGATCCGCGACGCCATCGGCTTCCTGGCCGACTTGGGCGTGCTGCTGCTGCTGTTTCTGGTTGGCATGGAACTGAGCCTGCGCAGCTTCCGCGCCATCTGGGGCGTCGCACTGGCCGCCGCCGCGCTGCAGATCCTTTGCGCCACCGCCGTCATGGGCCTCTTCGCGGCGGCCCTGGGATTCCCGCTGGCGGTGGCCGTGCTGATGGGCTTCGTGGTTGCCGTCAGCAGCACCGCGGTGGCCGTCAAGATGCTGGAACAGCTCAACATCCTGCGCACCCAGGTCGGCCAGATCACGGTCGGCATCCTCATCGCGCAGGACCTGGCGATCGTGCCGATGATGCTGATCCTGGGCCTGTTCGCCGGCACCGGCGACATCGCGCTCGGCCTTGGCAAGATCGCGCTCTCCCTCTTCCTGCTGGCGGCGTTGGTCTGGTACCTGAGCCGCCGGGAGCGGGTGCGCCTGCCGCTTGCCGGCGTGCTGGTCGCCTCGCCCGAGTTGAGGCCGTTGTACGGCCTGACGCTCTGCTTCGGGGCGGCGACGCTGACCGGCCTGATCGGCCTGTCGGCGGCCTACGGAGCCTTCCTGGCCGGCCTGGTGGTCGGCAACAGCACGGCGCGCAACATCCTTCTGCGCAGCGTACGCTCGATCCAGGACATCCTGATCATGGTCTTTTTCCTGTCGATCGGGCTGCTCATCGATCTCGACTACGTATGGGCCAACATCGGCACCGTGCTGCTTATCCTGTTCATCATCACCGTCGTCAAGACCGGCTTCAACATCGGCGTCCTCATCCTGCTGCGCGAACCCTGGCAGCACGCCTTCATCGCCGGCGTCCTGCTGGCCCAGATCGGCGAATTCTCGTTCCTGCTGGGCGGCATCGGACGCGACAGCGGGCTGATCGACGCCGCCGGTTTTCAGCTGATCGTCACCATCACGGCCTTCACCCTCATCGTCACGCCGTTATGGCTGGCGACGGCCAGGCGGCTGTTGCGCATCGCCGTCGCCGGCGCCGTCACCATCGAGGAAATGACGGCGCGCCTGCGAGCCGGCGGCATCAAGGCCATGTGGTCGGCCTGCAAGGCCCGGCCGGTGCCCTCGCCCCTGGCATCGCGCGTCTTCGGGCGCCCGCACCGCCGCTCGGTGCGCGCCCCCCGCGAGCCGGCCGCCGAAGCGCCCTTGTCCGCCGCCGAGCCGGCGGTCGATCCGCCGCTGGCGGAATGACCTCCTGCCGCGCGCCTAACGAACTCCAACCCCCACACCTATGGACACACTCATGCTCGATTGGATCTTCGACGTCGACATCTGGGCCAGCCTGCTGACCCTGACCGCGCTGGAAATCGTGCTCGGCATCGACAATGTCATTTTCATCTCGGTGGTCACCGCACGCCTGCCGGTCGAGCGGCAGAAGACCGCCCAACGGCTGGGCCTGGCGCTGGCCCTGTTCGGCCGAGTGGTCCTGCTGGCCAGCCTGGTATGGATCATCGGCCTGACCCAGCCGCTGTTCGTGGTCGGCGATTTCGCCGTTTCCTGGCGCGACATCATCCTTATCGCCGGCGGCCTGTTCCTGCTGGCCAAGGGCACCATGGAGATCCACGATACCGTCGAAGGCAGCGGCCACGAGGGCCCGGCGAAAAAGCCCCAGAGCTACGCCGCCGCCATCGGCCAGATCCTGGTCCTGGACATCGTGTTTTCCATCGATTCGGTAATCACCGCGGTGGGCATGAGCGACCACCTGCCGGTGATGATCGCCGCCGTCGTCATCGCCATCCTGGTCATGCTGCTGGCGGCCGGCCCGGTCAGCACCTTCATTCAGCACCACCCGACGTCCAAGATGCTGGCCCTAAGCTTCCTGCTGCTGGTCGGCATGGCGCTGGTCGCCGACGGCCTGCACTATCACGTGCCGCGCGGCTATCTATACTTCGCCATTGCCTTCTCGGCCGGCGTCGAGGCGCTCAATCTTTGGTCGAGCAACCGACGCAAGAAGCCGTCGCAGACGGAAAGCTAAGTCGGTGGCCCCAAAACGGCAGCGGGGGAGCCGACTCCCAAGCGTCAGCTCCCCCGCCCCCGAAAACTATCGGTCGCTATGGTGTGTGGTTCAGGCCGCGCGGTGGGCCCGGCCGTCGTCGAACCGGCGGCGGCGCGTCTGGGGCGCCGTCGCGGCGGCCCGGGAGGCGTTGGATGCCGCCGGCCGCGCACTTGGCGCCGCGGTGGCGCGAACCGGTTGGCCGGCAGCCACCTTGATCGGCGTCTTGGTCAGTTTCTCGATGTCGCGCAGATAAGCCCGCTCGCTGGGGTCGCAGAACGACAGCGCGATGCCGCCGGCGCCGGCCCGCGCCGTCCGTCCGATGCGGTGCACATAGCTTTCCGGCTCGTTCGGCAGTTCGTAGTTGATGACATGGCTGACGTCATCGACGTCCAGCCCCCGCGCCGCGATGTCGGTGGCGACCAGAACGCGGGCGTCGCCGCTGCGGAAACGCTCGAGCGCCCGCTGGCGCGCCGACTGCGACTTGTTGCCGTGAATGGCCTCGGCCTCGACACCCGTCAGACCCAGCTGCTTGGCGACCTTGTTGGCGCCGTGCTTGGTACGGGTGAAGACGATGACGCGCGACATTTCAGGCGCCTTGAGCAGCTGGCCCAACAGGTCGCGCTTGGCAGCGGTGTCGACGAAGAAGACGCTCTGCTCGACGCGATCGGCCGTCATCGTGCGCGGCGATACCTCGACACGGGTGGGATTGTGCAGGATCTCGCCGGCCAGCTTGGCGACGTCGTTGGGCATGGTGGCCGAGAACAGCAGCGATTGGCGGACCTTGGGCAGGAACGCCACGATCTTACGGACGTCGCGCACGAAGCCCATGTCGAGCATGCGGTCGGCCTCGTCGAGCACCAGGGTCGCCGCCTTGTCGAGGCGGATCTGGCGCTGGTTGACGAGGTCGAGCAGACGGCCCGGGGTTGCGACCAGGATGTGGACGCCACGGGCCATCGCCTTGATCTGGGCGTTGGCCTTGACGCCGCCCATGATCACCGTGTGGCGCAGACCGAGATGCCGGCCATAGGTGGCCAAGCTGTCGCCGATCTGCAGCGCCAATTCGCGGGTCGGCGCCAGGATCAGCGCCAGCGCCGAATGGGGCGCCACCGGCGCCTTGGCCTCGGCCAGACGCTGAAGGATCGGCAACGCGAACGCCGCCGTCTTGCCGGTGCCGGTCTGGGCGATGCCCAAGATGTCGCGGCCGGCCAGCAGCAGTGGAATGGCTTGGGTTTGAATGGGGGTGGGGGTGGTGTAATTCTCGGCGACCAGAACGCGCCGCAACGGCTCGGCAACGCCGAGTTCGGTAAAAGTCAGAGTCGTCATTAAGGGTTCATTCCTTATGCGCCGGGGCAGCGCGCCCATCGCGGGTACGCAGACGCCTCCTGGCGCGTTGGCCGATTTTCCACGCGCACTTGGAAAACGGAAATTTTCGGAAATTGTCTTGAGACTGGGGTATCCCGGTTGCCGGGAGCCCTTTACGCGATCGCAAGCAATTGCAGGGCTGTAAATGCGCCCGCCGATCCCGGAAGTCAAGGAATACCGCGAAATAAAATTTCAGAGCCGTGATTTGGCCGCCCAAATGGTCACGCCCTAGTGTTCGCCGGAAACGTTGAAATTCGCGGAACATATGCCCAGTTGGTTGAGTTCTCCCACGGCCCCGTCACCATCGCGAAGGAAAGGGACAGATGCCCAAACCAGAAGCGAAGAGACATCCCGAGAGAACCGGCCTCGCCGCCCGCTACCAGGATGTCCGCCGCGCCAGCGAGCGGCTGGTCGCGCCCTTGAGCCCCGAAGACGCCGCCGTCCAGTCAATGCCCGACGCCAGCCCGGCCAAGTGGCATCTGGCCCACATCACCTGGTTCTTCGAAGTCATGGTGCTGGCCCGTTGGGCGCCAGGCTACCGCCCCTATCGGCCGGAATGGCATTACCTTTTCAATTCCTATTACGAGGCGTTGGGTGAGCGCCATCCGAGGCCCGAACGCGGCATGCTGACCCGTCCCTCGCTCGACGAGGTCAAGGAATACCGGCGCTTCGTCGATGCCGCCATGCTCGATCTGCTGAACGGCCCTGTCGATGCCGAGCTTGAAGACCTGGTCGTGATCGGCCTCAATCACGAACAGCAGCATCAGGAGCTCATCCTCACCGATATCCTCGATCTTTTGTCGCGCAACCCGCTGCGGCCGGCCTATGTGGCGCCGGTGCCCCACCTCGCCGGCGCCGCCGGTGGGAACGCCGGGTGGATCGAACATCCCGGTGGGCGCGTCGAGATCGGCCATGCCGGTCCCGGCTTCGCCTTCGACAACGAGGGGTCGCGCTTCGAAACGCTGCTCCGGCCTTTCCGCGTCGCCGACCGCCCGGTGACCAACGGCGAATGGATAGCCTTCATGGCCGACGGCGCCTACCTTCGGCCCGAACTGTGGCTGGCCGACGGCTGGGCGACGGTGAAAATCCGCGGCTGGCGGGCGCCCCGCTATTGGCGGGAAGACGACGACGGATGGGCGTGCCTGACCCTGCACGGGCCGATCACCCCCGATCCGGCGGCGCCCGTCTGCCACGTCAGCTACTACGAGGCCGACGCCTACGCCCGCTGGGCCAGCAGGCGGCTGCCCACCGAGGCGGAATGGGAAACGCTGGCGGCGAAGCATGACCCCGCCGCCGGCCAGTTCGTCGAGGACGGGCGGCTGGTGCCGGCCCCGGCTGGCGACGGCGGGCCCGGCTTCTTCGGCGGAGTCTGGGAATGGACGGCATCGCCCTACAGCCCGTATCCCGGCTTCAAGCCGGCCATCGGGGCGCTCGGCGAATACAACGGCAAGTTCATGTGCAGCCAGATGGTGCTGAGAGGCGGCTCCTGCGTCACCCCGCGCGGCCATGTGCGCGCCACCTACCGCAACTTCTTCTATCCGCACCAGCGCTGGCAGTTCATGGGTCTCCGGCTGGCGGAGGACGGCTGATGTTCGACGCCACGCCGGAAGGCCAAGTCGACGCGGGCCGGCTTCGCCCCCCTCCGCAACCGCCGTCCGGCATGCGCGACGAGGTGCTGGCCGGGCTGCTGGCGACCCCCAAGACCCTGTCGCCGAAGTACTTCTACGACGAGCGCGGCTCGCGCCTGTTCGAACGCATCTGCCGGCTGCCGGAATACTATCCGACCGTCACCGAGACGGGGATCTTAAGCGACTGTCGCGCCGAGATCGCCGAGACGCTGGGGCGGCGGGCGGCCATCGTGGAGTACGGCAGCGGCTCCAGCGAAAAGATCCGCATCCTGCTCGACGCGCTCGCCGACCCGGCCGCCTACGTCCCGGTCGATATCTCGCGTCGCCACCTCGAGCAGTCAGCGGCACGTCTGGCCAGGGCCTATCCCGGCCTGCCCATTTATCCGCTGGCCGCCGATTTCACGCAGGCCTTCAGCCTGCCCGACCTGCCGGGACGGCCGGTCGGCTTTTTCCCCGGCTCGACCATCGGCAATTTCACCCCCCGACAGGCGGCGGCCTTCCTGAAAACGGCGGGCAGGACGCTGGGGCCGGGCTCGACCTTCGTAGTCGGCTTCGACCTCATCAAGGACCACGCGGTGCTGGAGAGAGCCTACAACGATTCCCAAGGGGTGACGGCGGCCTTCAATCTCAACGCGCTCACCCACCTCAACCGCGAGCTGGGCTGCGATTTCCCGCTCGACGCCTTCGCCCATTGCGCCTGGTTCAATCCGAAGGAAAGCCGCATCGAGATGCACTTGAAGGCCCGTCGTCCCCTGACGGTCAGAATCGCCGGGGCGGCCGTCCGCTTTCGCGAGGGCGAAACCATCCATACCGAAAACAGCTACAAGTACACGCCGGCCCGCTTCAGGGCGCTGGCAGCCGGCGCCGGCTGGACCGTGCGCCGCCTGTGGACCGACGGCCGCCCGTGGTTCGCGGTGGCCGCGCTGTCGCGCTAGAGGTGGCGGCGCTGCGGTGGCGACCGGGCGCCTAGTCCTAAACCGGGCTGCGTGGTAGCGTGAAAAGGCAATGCACTGTTACCCGCCAGAGGCCAACCAACAAATGATCCCCGACGCCACCTACCCGCTTAGCGACGGCGTGAAAATCGTTGCCCCGGATTCCCCGCACCTGATCACACCGTATGTCTTGCGCGAGCAACAGGACTGGTTCGAGGACGAGATTAAGTTCCTGCGGCGCGTCATCGAGCCAGGTTGGCAAGCCATCGACATCGGCGCCAATCACGGGGTCTATACGCTGGTCATCGCCAATCTGGCGGGGCCGGCCGGCCACGTGTGGGCGTTCGAGCCGGCATCCAGCACCGCCCGACTGCTGGCCGCAGGCGTCACCGTCAACGGCTTTTCCAATGTCACCCTTGAACAAAGCGCCGTCTCCGACTTCTCTGGAACCGCCGAACTGTCGCTCAGCGACAATTCCGAGTTGAACAAACTGGCGGACGGCGCGGCGCCGGACGGCGCCGTTGAAACGGTTTCCGTCGTCACTCTTGACCAATCCAGATTGCAGCACGGCTGGCGGGGCATCGACTTCATCAAGCTCGACGCCGAGGGCCAGGAAATGAATGTGCTTCGGGGCGGCCGCGATTTCCTGGCGTCTGAATCCCCCTTGATCCAGTACGAAATCAAGGACGGGCACGGCTGGCACCTGGACTTGGCCAAGGAGTTTCTGGCGCTGGGCTACCATTCATACCGGCTTGTCCCGGGTTTGGATGCCTTGGTTCCTGTCGTCAGCGGTGAGCAGCCCGACAGCTATTTGTTGAACCTCTTTTGCTGCAAGCCCGACCGCGCCGCCCAACTCGCCGCTCGCGGCTTGCTGGTCGACAGCGCCGAGATCGCCATGGACCCTGCCGCCGCGACCGGCGCCGACTGGCGCTCGATGCTCACCCGACACCCCTATGGTGCGATTCTCAGCGCCAAGTGGGATCGCTTTCCCATTGTCGGCCGATGCGCCGACGTCATCGCATCGCTGGCGTTATACGTCCTTGCGCAGGACAGCTCGTTGCCGATGGCGGTTCGCCTTGCCGCCCTGAAGACGGCCTTCGAGAATTTCCAGCGCTATGCCGCCGAGCCGACGGCATTTCTCCGCGCCAGCAGCTTGGCCCGCATCGCCAGGGAGTACGGTGCCAGGGACGTTGCCATCACGTCGCTCCGGCAGCTCTGCGCCGCCATTTTCGAACGGCGCCAGGTCGATCCGGCCGAACCGTTTCTGGCGCCGGGAAGGCGCTCCGAGGCGTGGCCCATCCCGGACCCCAAAAGGTCCGGAGACTGGCTGGCAACCGCAGCTCTTGAGGAACTGGAGTTGAATGAGTTCTATTCGTCCTACTACTCGGGAAAGTCCCGGATTGGACGCCTGGAAATCATCTGCAATTCCGGGTTCGCCGACGACGAAATGAAACGCCGGCGCGACCTCGTTTATCAGCGGTTCGGCATCCAGCCCGCCACGTAGAACGCCGACAGCGCGTCAGGCGCTCTCGCGCCTGAGCAGGGTAAAGCCGACGTCGACGCGGGTTTCGGCGACCGCCTGGCCGGCCAGCCGGGCCACCAGCATCTCGGCGGCCCTTCGGCCGATCTCGTGGCGCGGCGTCAGGATGGTGGTGAGGCGCGGCATCACTTCGCCTGAGAATTCCAGGCCGTTGAACCCGGCGATCGCCAGCGACCCCGGCACCGCGATGCCGCGGCGCTGACATTCCAGCAGGCCGCCCACCGCCATGTCGTCGTTGGCGAAGAAGACGGCATCGATGTCGGGGGCCTCGCCCAAAAGCTGCGACACCGCGTCGCCGCCGGCCCGTACGGCCGACGGCCGATCGAGCGACAGCGCCGGCCCGCCTTCCTGCCCGGCGGCGGCGAGCGCGGTACGCAACCCCTCCAGCCGCTTGGCGGCGCGCACATCGCGCTCCATCTGCGGGCCGACGAAGGCGATGCGCCGATAGCCTTGGCCGATCAGATACTCGCCCATCGCCCGACCGGCGGCGACATGCGACAGCCCGACGTTCATGTCGATGGGGGCCTCGCCCCACTCGACGATCTCGACCACCGGGATACCGGCGGCAGCCAGCATGCGGCGCGTCCGCTCGCTGTGCTCCAGTCCGGTGATGATGACGCCGTCGGGCGACCAGCTGAGAAAGGTCGAGACCAAAGCCTCCTCGGCGGCCAGCGAATACTGCGTGTTGCCGAGGAGGATCTGCAGGTCGTGGCGCTGGAGCACGCTCGATATCCCCTCGACGATGTCGGGGAAGACGGCGTTGGAGAGCGACGGGATGATCACCGGCACCGTACGGGTGCGCGACGACGCCAAGCCGCCGGCCAGCCGGTTGGGCACGTAGCCCAGGTCGGCCACCGCCTGCTCGATGCGCTCGCGCAACTTCGCCGACACGCTGTCGGGCGCCCGGAGTGCGCGCGACACCGTCATCGTGCCGACGCCGGCGCGCTCGGCCACGTCCTTGACCGTCACCCGGTTCTTGCGGTTGCGACTGCGGTTGCGCCCGGTCCGCGGCCGGACGGCCTCGTCCCTCGTCATCGTCCCCCTCACCTTCGCCGACCTTATGATAGCGTTACCGGAAAGTCCGCACCAGACGGTGCCGAGCAGCGTTGGCTCGAACGAACACGCCATGCTAGGGTGACAGCCTTGACGGTAGCGCTACCGGCGGAAGGCGTTCGGCTATGGCCAAGGTCACCATCCCCTTCGACGGCAAGCCCCTCTCCTTCGAGGTCCCCGATGCCAATCTGATCGAGGTGCTGAGCCCACGCGAAAGCCTGGCCGTCGCCGACATCGACGGCGAGATCGCCCGCGCGCTCGCCGCCCCCATCGGCCAGCCGCCGCTGGAAGCCTGGGTGAAACCGACCGACACGGTCTTGCTGGTCACCGACGACGTCACCCGGCTGACGCCGGCCGATCGCATCATCCCGCCGATCCTCGATCACCTCAACGCCGCCGGAGTGGCGGACGGCAAGATCACCTGCATGATCGCCTTGGGCACCCACCGCTACATGACCGAGGCGGAGCTTGGGACCAAGGTGGGCGAGGCCGTTTACCGGCGCATCCGCGTGGTCAATCACGAATGGAAGGACCCCGAACAGTTGGTCGATCTCGGCATCTCCGAGCACGGCACACCGCTGGTCGTCAACAGGGCGGCCGTCGAGGCCGACGTCATCATCGGCATTGGTGCCGTCGTGCCGCACCACATTCCCGGCTTCTCCGGGTCCTCCAAGATCATTCAGCCGGGCATCTGCGGCTTCGAAACCACCGCCGAGACCCATCTGCTGTCATGCTCGGAGCGGGATTCGCTTTTGGGGCTGGAAGACAACCCGGTGCGCCGCGATCTCGACTCCATGGCCGACCGGGTCGGCATGAGGACCATCTTCAACGTGGTGATGAACTCGGCGGGCGGCGTGGTCGGCGCCTTCTTCGGCGAAATGCGGCCGACGTTCCGAAAGGCCGTCGCATTGGCTCGCGAGATCTATGGCATCCCCTACCACGAGACGCCAGACATCGTGATCGCCAACTCCTGCCCCTGCGACATCGATTTCTGGCAGTCGCATAAGGCACAATACCCGGCGCAGCGCATGGTGAAGAGAGGCGGGGTCATCATCGTCTGCACGCCAGCCCCGGAAGGCATCAGCCCGGTGCACACCGACCTTCTCGACTTCACGGCCTGGCCGGCCGAGGAGATCAAGGCGGCCTACCGCAAGGGCGTCCTCAAGGACGGCGTGGCCACCGCGCTGGCCGTCGCCTGGGCGCTGGTGCGCGAGAAGGCCACCATCATCACCTATTCGCCTGGCATCCCGGCGGAGCACAAGAAGAAACTGGGGCACATCCACGCGCCGTCCGTGAGGCAGGCGCTGGAGCGGGCGTTCAGCTTGGCCGGGCCGCGGGCGCGCGTCACCGTGCTGACGCACGCCGCCGACATGCTGCCGATCAAAGCCTTCTAAGGGCGCCGGGCGCTGCCGGATTCAATAAGAAACCTCATGCTTGGCCTGTCGACGCATGGAATGCCGGCCTCAACCCTGCTTGACGGCCCGCTCCAGAAAGTCGAGGCGGTCCTGGCCCCAGAACATCTCACCCTTGTAGATGTAGGTCGGTGCGCCGAACACGCCGCGGTCCATGGCCTCCTGGGTGTCGGCCTCGAAGGTCTTCTTCACCGCCTCTCCCTCGGCCGCCGCGATGAGGGCACGGCCGTCGAAGCCCTGGGCGGCGGCGATGGCCTCCAGCGTGGCGGCGTCGTCGATGTTGCGCTCCTCGACCCACACGGCGCGCAGGATGGCGTGGGCCAGCGTGCCGTAATCCTGGTTGCGCTCGCGCGCCGCGATGACCATGCCGGCGGCCGGCCAGCCCTTGACCGGGAAGAACTTCGGCTGGACGTTGATCGGAATGCCGAGGTAGGTGCGCCAGCGGGCCAGTTCGACCAACCGGTAGGCCTGGCGCTGCGGGGACCGCTTGGGTAGCGGAAGCCCGCCGGAAACCGAAAACACCTTGCCCAGGTCCACCGGCTTGTGGACGACGGTGGCGCCGTTGCGCGCCGCGATCTCGCTCAGGCGCTGGAAGCCGAGAAAGGTCCACGGCGAGGTGATGGAAAAGAAATGCTCGATCATCTTGGTCATCGAAGCCCCCTCTCGTTGGCGTTTGTTCCGCTGTCTCACCTTGCCGCGCTCAGACGGCGGGCATGCCGCCGGCGACCCATCGTTCCGTATCCTGCATCGCCCGCCCGAAGGCGTCCAGCATCTCGTCGATTTCGGCCTCTGAAATGATCAGCGGCGGAGAAAAAGCAATTGCGTCGGCCATGCTGCGCGTGATCAGGCCATAGGCCTGGGCACGCTCGATCAGGTACAGGCCGACCCGCTGCTTGGGGTCGAAAAAGGCGCGCGCCGGCTTGTCCTTGACCAGTTGCACGGCGCCGACCAGACCGACGCCGCGCACCTCGCCGACCAGCGGACTGCCGGCAAAGGCGCGCAGCCCCTTCTGGAAGTGGGGCGCGACGGCGCGCACATGGCCCAGGATGTCGCGCTCCTCGTAGATCTTCAGCGTCTCCAGCGCCACTGCCGCGCTCAACGGATGGCCGGCGTAGGTGAAGCCGTGGCCGAGCATGCCGTAACGCTCGCTGGAGCCAAGCAGGACGTCATAGATCGCCTGCGATACCAGCACGGCGGCGATCGGCGCGCAACCCGCCGACAGCGCCTTGGCGGTGGTCAGGATGTCGGGCGTGATGCCATAGGTATCGCACCCCCACAGGTTGCCGGTGCGCCCGAAGCCGCAGATCACCTCGTCGGCGACGAGAAGCACGTCGTGGCGCTTCAGCACCGCCTGGATCTTCTCGAAATAGGTGGCCGGCGGCACCACCACGCCGCCCGCCCCGATCACCGGCTCGGCGAAGAAGGCGGCGACCGTGTCGGGGCCTTCGGCGAGGATGAGCTTCTCCAGGTCTTCGGCGCAGCGGCTGGCGAACGCCTCCTCGCTCTCGCCCGGCGTGCCTTCGCGGTAATGGTGCGGCCGCGTGGTGTGCAGGAAGCCCGGCACCGGCAGGTCGAAGCCGCCGTGCACGAAGGGCAGGCCGCTGAGGCTTCCGGCGGCGATGGTGACGCCGTGATAGGCCCCGGTGCGGGCGACGATCTTCTTCTTGGCGGGGCGGCCCAGCAGGTTGTTGACCTGCCAGATCAGCTTGATGGCGGTGTCGTTGGCTTCCGAGCCCGAGTTGCAGAACATCGCCCGGGCCAGCGGCGCCGGCGCCAGGCCGACCAGCCGTTCGGCCAGTTCGGCGACGACGTCGGGCACCCGGCCCGAAAAGGTGTGGTAGGCAGGCAGCCGCTCCATCTGACGGTGCGCCGCCTCGGCCAGCCGCCGTTCGCTGAAGCCCAGCGAGGCGTACCACAGTCCGGCCATGCCCTCGATGTAGCCGTTGCCGGCCTCGTCGAATACCCTGACCCCCTCGCCGCGGCAGATGACCAGCGGCCCCGCCTCGCGATGGCGCGCAAGATCGGTGAACCCGTGCAGGTGATAGGCGATGTCCCTTGCCGCCGTGGAATTGGGAAGCGGGGCGTCGGGAGAGGGTATCGGCATGGCAGGCTCCGTGCGATGAGACGCCCTAGTATGGTCGCCGCCGCAACGCCATCAACCGGGATTTCGTTCCCGTTGGATGAAATGTTCGCGACAAATCGGCTAGTATGGCGACCCGGAACGGGCGGACAGGAGTGACAACCCATGACTTTCGAGCAGCAGACGGCCGTCGTCGTCGGGGCGGCGCGCGGCATCGGGCGGGCGGTGGCCGAGCGGCTGGCCGCACGCGGCGCCGCCGTGGCCGGCTACGACCGCGATGCCGGCGCATTGGCGGAAGCCGGCACCGCTTTCGCCAAAAAAGGCCTGGTTCTGGAATGCCAGGATGTCGACATCACGGATGAGGCCGCCGTCGCCGCCGCCATCGAGCGGACGCGAGCCCATCACTCGGGCATTCACATCCTGGTCAACTGCGCCGGCATCACCGGCAAGACCGGCATCCCGGCCCACCAGGTCGAAGCCGCCAACTTCGAAGCGGTCTTGCGCATCAACCTGACCGGAGCCTTTCTGCTGACCAAGGCGGTGGTGCCCGTCATGCTCGAACAGGGCTACGGGCGCATCCTTCACGTGGCCTCCATCTCGGGCAAGGACGGCAACGCCGGGATGCTGGCCTATTCAGCCTCGAAGGCGGGGCTCATCGGGCTGGTGAAAAGCGCCGGCAAGGACTACGCCGAAACCGGCATCACCATCAACGCGCTGGCCCCGGCCGTCATCCTGACCGACATGGTGGCGGCCATGCCCGCCCATCAGGTCAAGTACATGACCGACAAGATCCCGATGAAGCGGACCGGCAAACTGGAAGAGGCGGCGGCGATGATCGAATGGATCGTTTCCCCGGAATGCAGCTTCACCACTGGCTTCTGCTTCGACCTGTCGGGAGGACGGGCCACCTACTAGCCGTGAAAGGGGCGGCCCCCGCCGGGACCGCCCGCAGGTTACGCCTTATCCCGCTTGTGGAACCATGTGCGGATGAACGGGTAGAAAAGGACGAACGCCGTCAGCAGGAAAATGCACAAGGACAGCGGCCGCTGGAACAGGAAGCTGTAGTCGCCGTGGTTGATCAACAAACCACGGCGCAGATTGGTTTCGGCCATCGGCCCGAGGATGAGTGCCAGCACGGCCGGCGCTACCGAGATATCCAGCTTCTCCATGATGTAGCCGACCACGCCGAAGGCCAGGCACATCCAGATGTCGAACATGCTGTTCTGGATCGAGAATGCGCCGATGAAGGTCATCGGAACGATCATGGTCACCAGCAGGACCGGCGGCACCCGCAGAACCTGGATGAAGAGCCTGGCACCGTACCGCCCGAGCACGAACATGATGACGGTGGTCAGCAGCATCTCGATCATGAACCCGTAGATGATGTCCGGATTGTCGCGGAACAGCCCGGGTCCGGGTTGCATGCCGTGGACCAGCAGGCCGCCCAGGATCACTGCCGACACCGCGTTGCCGGGAATGCCCAGCGTCACGGCGGGAATAAGAGCCGTCGAGGTGTCGGCGTTGTTGGCGCACTCCGGCGCGGCGACGCCCTCGGGCATCCCTGTGCCGAACTTTTCCGGGGTGGGCGACGTGCGCTTGGCTTCGTTCCACGCCATGATGGACGCGATGTTGCCGCCGGCACCGGGGATGATGCCGATGACGCATCCGATGATCGACGAGCGGAGCCAAACCTTCCAGAACCTCAGCCAGTCCCGGAAGCGGGTATTCGTCTCTTTTAGTTCCAGGATGGCACCGCTTGCCCCCGTCTTGATGGCCTGCTCCGCCATGATCAGAGCGGGCGGCACCGCGTAAAGGCCGGTCAACAGCACCACCATGTCGAAGCCGCTGACCAGATGCATGGAGTCGAAGGTGTAGCGTTCGTAGCCGGTCAGCGGATCGATGCCGACGACGCCGACGAATAGGCCGAAGCAGGTACTGAGCAGGCCCTTGATCGCCGAGCCGCCCAACAGGACCGAGATGCTTGCCAGCCCGAAGGTCGCCAGGGCGAAATACTCGGCCGGACCAAAATTCAGGGCGAATTTGGAGAGCGGCGGGGCCAGCCCCATCAAGACGAAGGCGCTGACCACGCCGCCCAGGGCCGAGGACACCAGGGAAATGCGCAACGCGTAGGCGGCCTCGCCCTTTTGCGCCATCGGGTAGCCGTCGAAGGTCGTCGCAATGGCCGCCGGCGTTCCCGGGATGCGCAGCAGAATGGATGGAATCGCCCCGCCGTACATGCCGCCCTGGTAGATGCCGGCGATCATGCCGAGACCGGTCAGCGGCTCGAGGGAAAAGGTCACCGGGATGAGCACCGCGACACCCATGGTCGCCGTCAGGCCGGGCAGCGCGCCGATGATGATTCCGCCCATGACGCCGAGCACCATGGCGAGAAGGACGTCCAAGGTCAGGACGTGGGGCAATGCCGAAAGGAAGGCTTCCATGACGAGTTCCCTGCTGAGTCAATGGTCCGCGATCAACAAGCCGATGGGCGCGTCAGTAGGCCTGGAAAAATTCGATCGGCAGCGGGCGCTGAAAAATGACGACGAAAATGACGTAGACGAATCCGACAAAACCGATAATGGCCCCGGCGATCGCCGCCGGCCTGCGGAAGCCCAGACATAGGGTCGATCCCGCCATGAACAGGATGGTCGACGTAAAATAACCGAGGATATCGATCAGGCCGACGTAGGCGACAAGACAGAGCACGAACAACAGCAGGTTGCGGGGGTTTTCGGTAAACGGCGGCGCCACTTCCCGGAGTTTTTCGGAACCCGCGGCCGAACGCGAAAAAAAGGTCGAACCACCCCACGCCAGGGTCAGAATCGCCGCCAGGCCAAGGATCAATTCCGGGAACAGCGCCGCCTCGGCCGGCATCGAGGGAACGTGGCTCCACGCCGCGACACAAAGCAGAAAGACGGTCAGAGCGGCCACCCGCTCCCTGGATTTCAGCAACATGATGCACCCGCAATCATTTCACGAACGGCGCCCCGGAAAAGGACGGGTGGCGCCGTGGGCGCCACCCTAGATGCTGGGCGAAACGTTACTTCTTCTTCCAGGGATCTTCTTTCCACATGGCCTGCAACTGGGTGTCCATGTTGCGCAGATAGGCCTCGTATTCGGTGCTCGCCATGTAGTCGAGGGGAATATTCATCTTCTTCACAGCGGCGCGGAAATCGGGGTCCTTCATGGCTTGGGAAATGGCCGAGAGGATCTTGTCGAGACGGTCCTTCGGAATGCCGGCGGGGCCGCCCATGCCGCGCTGCGACGACATGCTGACGTCATAGCCCTGCTCCTTGAAGGTGAGCACATCGGGCGCCAACTCCGAGCGCTGCTTGGACATGACGCCGAGGACGCGGATCGTCCCTTCCTTCAAATAGTCGAGGGTTTCGCTGATGTTGAAGGCGCCAACGGCGATGTGGCCGCCCAACGTCGCCGCCCGTACCGGCGCGCCACTGGCGAACGGCACGTGGGTCAGTTTGATGCCGGTCGTCTTTTCGAAGAGCACCATGGCGAAGTGATCGTCGCTGCCGACCCCCGAGGTGCCGACCGTCACGGCGCCAGGATTCTTTTTGGCGTAGTCGACCAGGTCGGCCAGTGTCTTGAATGGGCTGTTGGCGTTCACGGCGAAGGCGCAACTGTCGTCGACCAGATTGGCCATCAGGGCAAAGCTGTCCAGATTGAAGGCGGCCTTGCGCTCGATCGGAATGGCGACGACGAACGGCACGTTGATCATGCCGATGGTGTAGCCGTCGGGCTTGGCCTTGGCGATGGCGGTAAGGCCGATTTCGGTGCCGGCGCCCGGCTTGTTGATGATGGTGATCGAGGCGCCGCCGAGATACTTCTCGACAAAGGGCGAAAAGGTCCTGGCCAGGATGTCGGTTCCGCCGCCGGGCTCGGCGGCGACGATCATGCTGATCGGGCGCTCCGGGTATTCGGCTTTGGCCGCGCCACTGGCGAGGACGCCCATTGCCAGCCCCGCCGCCGTTGCGAACAAGAGTTTACGATTCGGCATTTTGCACTCCCTATTTGCATCGATGTTGGCGCGGAAACTCCGCCGCACACGCTCAGCGGGCGTCCCGCATTTCACGCCACGGAATCGTGGCGAACCTGGCGACCGTCTTTTCGGCAAAGCCGAAGCCGAGGCCCGGTTTCTGGGAAAGGACCATCCGTCCGTCCCGGATTTCCAGGGGTTCGTCCAGCAGCCACTGGAGATTGACGATCCGATCGTCGGTGAAAACCTCGACATACATGCCGTTGGGGACCGAAGCGATCAGCGGAGCATGGAAGTCGTGCCAGGCGTGAGTGCAGACGGGCACGCCGCACGCCGCCGCGAAGGCCGCGATACGCTTCCATTCGGTGATGCCGCCGCAAGCGAAGACGTCGGGCTGGGCGATCTGCATCGCCTCGTGGCGAATCCATTCGCGGAACCGCCAGCGGCCGACTTCGATCTCGCCGCTGGCGATCGGAATAGAAGTCTGCCTTGCCAGGCGGGCATGGTTGTCGATGTCGTCGGGGCCGAAGGGCTCTTCGATCCAGAACGGATCGAATGGCTCGACGGCCCGCAGAAACCCCAGCGCGCCTGGCACATCGGTCCAGCCGTTGTTGGCGTCCATCATCAGCCGGACGTCGGGGCCGATCGCCTCGCGGGCAGCAGCGACCCGCGCCCGGTCTTCGGAAAGGGCGGCCCGGCCAACCTTCATCTTGACCGCCTTGAAGCCAGCGGCGACATATCCACCCAGTTCCTTGGCCAGATGCGTGGGCTCGTCGGCGCCATAGTAATATCCGCCGCTGGCGTAGATCGGCACGGTGTCCCGGAAAAAGGCGCCGAGCAGTTTCCAAAGAGGCAATCCGACCGCCCGGGCGTTGTGGTCCCAAAGTGCGATGTCTAGCGCGCTGAGCGCGCGGATGGTGGCGCCCGCCCGTCCCTGCAACAGCGATTCCTGGTACATCTCCTGCCACAGGGCTTCGGTCGCGTAGGGATCCTGGCCGATCAGCTTGCGGGCCAGCAGATGTTCGACGGCGGCAAAAGCGATTTCCCCGCCGCGATCGCCGCAATATGCCGCGCCGATGCCTTCGTGACCATCGTCGCACTGGATGCGGACCAGGAGGTATTGCCGCGAGGCAACTCGCCGGGTCGCGAACACCGCCGCGTTCTTGAGCGGACAATCGGTCAGGGCACACACTACGGACTTAATCGCAACCATTTCTTTTCCTATCCACCCGTCGTCGAGACGGCCTTCTGTTCGTTCGCGCCGGCGGAACGGTTCGGTGCCGAGCGACTAAACATACTAATATATTAGTATGTGAAGTGCAACGGCCTTGTTGAAGGCCAGCCGTTTTGCCAGAATGCGCCGGTCAGAGCTCTGGCGCGAAGGAAGAGGCCCGCGACTCATGAAAGACAGCTCCGCTGCGGCAAAAGCCAAGGAAGAGAAATCCGCGATGCCTGCTCCCGCCCCGCTCGTTCTCGACAGAACCCGGCTGGCCACCGTGCAGGTCTACGAACGCATCCGCGACGACATCGTCTCGTTGCGCCTCAAGCCCGGCGAGGCCCTTTCCGTCAACGATCTGGCGGCACAGTTCGGGACCAGCCGCTCGCCGGTTCGCGAGGCGATCATCCGACTGGCGAACGAGGGGCTGGTCGAAATTTTCCCGCAGTCGGGAACGCGCGTCTCGCCGATCCGCATGAGCGACGTGCGCGAGGTGTATTTCGTGCGGCGCGCCGTCGAGGCCGCCCTCGTGCACCACCTCGCCCGCGAGCATACCCTCGACCAGGTCAAGGTCCTGCGCGGCATCCTGAGCCAGCAGAAGGAGTGCGTCGGCCGCGAAGACGTCCCCGGCTTTTATAAGCTGGACGAGCTCTTCCACCACACCATCGCCGACTTCGCCGGCTACCCGGGCGTCTGGCGCCTGATGCACGTCCAGAAATTCCAGATGGACCGGCTGCGCCATTTCGTGCTGCCGATGCCGTCCCGTTCGAAAAAAATCGTCAAGGAGCACAAGGCCATCATCGACGCCATCGCCAAGGGCGATCCAACGGGCGCCGGCGAGGCGATGGGCCATCACCTGCAACAGGTGTTCGTGATCCAGGAAGTGCTGCGCACCAGCCATCCCGAATACTTCGAATAGCCGCCAAGTATTTTGGGGACACCATACTTAATTAAGCTTAATTAAGTATGGTGTCCCCAAAATAGGGGCGGCCCCGACGGGACCGCCCCCTAGCTTGTCCGGCCCGAAGGCCGGCGTTGGCGCCTGCTTCGCCTAGAAGTCCATGTCGCCCATGCCGCCCGGGGCACCGCCCGGCAGCGGCTTCTTGGGTTCCGGCTTCTCGGCAACCATGGCCTCGGTGGTGATCAGGAGACCGGCCACCGACGCCGCGTCCTGCAGGGCCGAGCGCACCACCTTGGTGGGATCGATGATGCCGGCCTTGAGCATGTCGCGGTACTCGCCGGTCTGGGCGTCGAAGCCCAGGTTCCGATCCTGCTTTTCGAGCAACTTGCCGACAACGATGGAGCCGTCGACCCCGGCGTTGACGGCGATCTGGCGGGCCGGCGTCTGAAGGGCGCGGCGCACGATGTCGACGCCGACCTTCTGGTCCTCGTTGTCGATCTTGACCTTGGAGAGAACCTCGGAGGCATAGAGAAGCGCCACGCCGCCACCGGCGACGATGCCTTCCTCGACCGCGGCGCGGGTGGCGTGCAGGGCGTCGTCGACGCGGTCCTTGCGCTCCTTCACCTCGACCTCGGTGGCGCCACCGACGCGGATCACCGCGACGCCGCCGGCCAGTTTGGCCAGCCGCTCCTGCAGCTTCTCGCGGTCGTAATCCGAGGTGGTGTCCTCGATCTGCTTGCGGATCTCGCTGCAGCGACCGGCGATCTCGGCCTTGGCCCCCGCCCCTTCGATGATGGTGGTATCCTCCTTGGCGATGACCACCCGCTTGGCGCGGCCCAGCATGTCGATGGTCACGTTCTCCAGCTTGATGCCGACGTCTTCCGAGATGACTTGGCCAGCGGTCAGGATGGCAATGTCGCCCAGCATGGCCTTGCGGCGGTCGCCGAAGCCGGGGGCCTTGACGGCGGCAACCTTCAGCCCGCCGCGCAGCCGGTTGACAACCAGGGTGGCCAGGGCCTCGCCCTCGATGTCCTCGGCGACGATCAGCAGCGGGCGGCCGCTCTGCACCACCTTTTCCAGTACCGGCAGCAGGGGCTGCAGGCCCGACAGCTTCTTCTCGTGGATCAGGATGTAGGCGTCTTCCAGTTCGACCTGCATCTTCTCGGCGTTGGTCACGAAATAGGGCGACACGTAGCCGCGGTCGAACTGCATGCCCTCGACCACGTCAAGCTCGGTCTGCAGGCTTTTGGCTTCCTCGACCGTGATGACGCCCTCCTTGCCAACCTTCTCCATGGCCTGGGCGAGGAAGCTGCCGATCTCGGAATCGCCGTTGGCGGAAATGGTGCCGACCTGGGCGATCTCGTCGTTGGACGCGATCTTGCGCGAGCGTTTCCTGATGTCCTCGACCACCGCCTCGACGGCCAGGTCGACGCCGCGCTTCAAGTCCATCGGGTTCATGCCGGCAGCCACCGCCTTGGCGCCTTCGCGCACAATGGCCTGGGCCAGAACCGTCGCCGTGGTGGTGCCGTCGCCAACCAGGTCGGCGGTCTTGCTGGCGACCGCGCGCACCATCTGGGCGCCCATGTTCTCGAACTTGTCGGCCAACTCGATTTCCTTGGCCACCGTCACGCCGTCCTTGGTAATGCGCGGCGCGCCGAACGACTTCTCGAGCACCACGTTGCGGCCCTTCGGGCCCAGCGTCACCTTCACGGCATCGGCCAGGATGTCGACGCCCTTGAGCATCTTGTCGCGGGCGTTTCCGGCAAATCTGATTTCCTTGGCAGGCATATCTGATCTCCCCTCTTCGCCTAGGCGGCCTTCCGGGCCGACTTCGATTCCTCAAGAATGCCGAGGACGTCGGATTCCTTCATGATGACCAGGTCCTCGCCGTCGATCTTCACCTCGGTGCCGGACCACTTCCCGAAGACGATATGATCCCCCGCCTTGATTTCCATCGGCAGGATCTCGCCCTTCTCGGTGCGGGCGCCGGGCCCGACGGCGATCACTTCGCCCTTCATCGGCTTTTCCTTGGCGGTATCGGGAATGATGATGCCCCCCGCCGTCTTCTCGTCCACGTCGATGCGCCGCACGAGAATGCGGTCCTGGAGCGGAACGAACTTCATCGGTAAACCTCCTCCAATCGTCAGACAAAGGTCGCAACTATTGACGCCAGCGACCCGCGACGACCGACCGCGCGGGCCCTGCAAAAATGCCGATTTATTTTGCCGACGCGGCCTGTCAAGGGGAGTGTCGAAAAAATGTCAGCACTCGCCACAATCCGCTGCTAACTATTTGATTAGACTATATATTTATCGGCCGTCCCTTGACCTTTGGGGCCCGCGGACCAACACTCTTAAAGAGGGTTCCTCAGGAACGGAGATGTCGACCATGCGAGATCTCGATCTTCGACCCACCGCCGTTTCCTTCGATCTCTACTGTCAGGCCACGGCAGAAATCATCTACCGCCTGCCCGACCATCTGGACCTTCTGCAAAGCTTCGTCTGGCAGCACCTGGACATGGCGCCGGACTTTCCCGTGCTGCGCCGCTTCCTCGACTACTGGGAGGAAAACCTCGACGGCCCCATCCATTCGGTGCGGGTGGAGCGCCACCGCCTGATCGACCCCCGCCAGGTCCGCCATGCCAGCCATCTGATGCGGCTGCAATAACCGGCGTCCCTTCAAACGTAGATCATCTTGCGGGTCATGCCGCCGTCGATCACCAGGTTGGCGCCGGTGACGAACCCGGCCCCGGCCAGGTAGAGAACCGCGTCCGCCACATCCTCGGGCGAACCCACGCGGCCCGCCGGATGCTGGGCGTGATCCTCGGTGGAAAGCCGGATCGGGCCGCCGGGCCGGGTCGCTGAGACGTCGATCCAGCCGGGACTGACACAATTGACCCTGACCTCGGGCCCCAGGCTGACGGCAAGCGCATGGCTCAAGGCCACGATGCCGCCCTTGGAGGCGGCATAGGCCTCGGTATCGGCCTCCGACATCAGGGCGCGGGTCGAGGCGATATTGACGATGGCTCCCCGGGCCACCTTGAGCGCGGTTGCCGCATGCTTGGCAAACAGGAAAACACCGGTCAGGTTGGTGCCGATCACCCGCTGCCAGTCATCGAGGGAAAGCTCGGCCAGCGGCTTGCGGCAGTTGACGCCGGCGTTGTTCACCAGCAGGTCGAGGCCGCCGAAATGCCGGACCGCCGCCACGATGGCCGTCTCGACGTCGGCCTCGATCGCCACGTCGGCCCGGATGAAGATCGCGTCGCCTTGGCCGCCCCGCCCGATCTCGCGCGCCGCCACCTGGCCGGCCTCAACATCGACATCGACGACGGCCACGGCGTAACCGGCCCCGGCCAGCCGGCCGGCCACCGCGCGCCCGATCCCGCGGGCGCCGCCCGTGACCAGGGCGGCCTTCCTGTCTCCTGTCACGACCACCTCCATCGTCCCGCCGCCCGCGAAGCCGGCGGTTCCGCCGTGTCATGAATGTTACATATCTGAAACCATTTTAAACACGTCTGCCATAGCTCTGTGACAAATAGCGCTTATCCTTCGCGACGTACTCAGGATATAGGCACGCCATCCAATGACCCGCGCCCTGCCTTACCAGCCCGCCATGCGACGCCCGGCCGTACGCCGTCCGGCCAGCAGCCTTCGACGGGCCAGGCGCCCCCTTCGGTTCATCCCCTGGCGCGTTTCCCCGCTGGCGCGCAAGCCCGCTGATCCGTTAAACTTCCCCCCGCCCGCCCGGCCAGGGAGGGCCGATCGCGTACTCCATTGAGATAGGGGGAGAAGGTGAAACGTCGTCAGTTCCTGAAGGCCGCGGCCGCCGTCGGGACGGTAGCGGGTGCCACATCGCAATTTCCGGCTCCGGCCATCGCCAAGAACGCCATCGAATGGCGCATGGTCACGCCATGGCCCCGCAACACGCCCGGCGTCGGCGTCAACGCGCAGCGGCTGGCCGACAAGATCACCGAGATGAGCGGCGGCCGCCTGGGCGTCAAGCTGTTCGCCGCCGGCGAACTGGTCCCCGCCTTCGAATGCTTCGATGCCGTGCAGACCGGCACCGCCGACATGGCGCACGGCTCGCCCTATTTCTGGCAGGGCAAAAGCCAGGCCATGCACTTTTTCACCGGCGTGCCGTTCGGCGTCACCGCCTGGGAAATGAGCGCCTGGATTCATTTCGCCGGCGGCCAGGCCTTGTGGGACGAGCTTTACGGCAAGTTCGGCCTGAAACCCTTCTACGCGGGCAGCAGTGGCGTGCAGGCCGGCGGCTGGTTCCGCAAGGAGATCAAGAGCCTGGATGACTTGAAGGGCCTGAAGATGCGGATCGCCGGCCTGGGCGGCGCGGTGATGCGCAAGCTGGGAACCCAGGTGGTGCTGACGCCTCCGGGCGAGATCTTCCCGGCCATGCAGTCCGGCGTGGTCGACGCCGCCGAGTGGGTCGGCCCGTGGAACGACCTGGCCTTCGGGCTTCATAAGATCGCCAAGCATTATTACGCGCCCTCCTTCCATGAAGGCTCGGCGGCGCTGGAATGCATCGTCGACAAGGCCAAGTTCGAGGCGCTGCCGGTCGATCTTCAGAAGATCATCGAATACGCCGCGGCCGCCTCGGCCGAGGAGTCGCTGGCCGACTTCACGGCGCACAACGCCCGCTTCCTGCAAACGCTGGTCAAGGAGCACGGCGTGCAGCTCCACACCTGGCCCGAGGACGTGGTCAAGGCGCTGGGCAAGGCCGCCAAGGAAGTGCTGGCCGAACTGGCCGCCACCGACGAGATGGTCGGCAAGGTCAGCAAGTCCTACATGGCCTACCTTGCCGAAGCGCGCGAATGGAGCCGGTGGAGCGACCAGCTCTACCTCGCCATGCGCGAGACGGCGTTCGGGGCATAGGGGCGGAAGCGCCTCCTTCGACCGTCTTCACGGGAAAAAAGGCCGGCGGGGCTTTCGCCCAACCGGCCTTTATTTCTTTTTGCTTTTCTTGGACGTTTTCTTATTATTTATTATTATTTTTATTATTTTACGCTCGCTTCTTCTTCTTTTGTTTTCTTCTTCTTATGGGGCTTCCGCGCCGCCGGGCCGGCCTTCGCGAAACAGGCCGGCAACGGTGCTGAGAATTTCGGGAACGGCGGCGGCGACATCGGGCGACAGTCCCTCGCCGAAGGCGAAGGTCTCGGCGCCGACGGCGACGACATGCATCTCGGGCGCCCGGCCATACAGCTTGGCCGCCCAGGTCGCCAGGGTCGAGGGGTCGTAGGCGTGGATCATCGGCTCGCCGCTTGCCGTCGAGGGCTCGACCCGCCGCACGCGGACGGCGCCCGGGGCATCGCCGCGCGAGGCGTCGACCAGCACCACCCGTTCGGCCTCGGAGAAGGCCTCGGCCAGTTCGGGAACCAATTGGGGAACGGCGACCACCCGCACTTCCTTGGCCGCCGCCCCCATCAGGGCCTCGGCCTCATCGAGGAAGCGCCGCGCGACGACGGGACCGACCCCGTCGTCGCTCCGCAAGGGATTGCCGTATCCGACCAACAGGTACCTCACATCGCGGACGTCCGGCTGACCTGATCGAGGACCTCGCCCGTGGGCGACACCAGGTCGATCTGCATGGGCATCTGGCCCAGGGCGTGCGTCGAGCAGCTGAGACATGGGTCGTAGGCCCTGACCACCGCCTCGACGCGGTTCAACATGCCCTCCTTGAGGTTGTTGCCGTCAACGAAGGCCTGACTCACCTGCTTGATGCTTTTGTTCATCGCCAGGTTGTTGTTGCCGGTGGCGATGATCAGGTTGGCCCAGGTGACGAGGCCGTTGTCGTCGATCTTGTAGTGATGGATCAGGGTGCCGCGCGGCGCCTCGCAGATGCCGACGCCCTCGTTGCAGTTGGGACCCGCCTCGGCACGCACCCGGGTGTCCAGGATGTCCGGCTCGTTCAGCAGTTCTTCCAGCTTCTCCAGCGAGAAGATGATCTCGATGAGCCGGGCGTAATGGAACAGGAACGAGCTTTTGGCGACGGCGCCGTAGGCCTTGCGGAAGGCCTTGAGCTCCTTGTCCGCCTTCGGCGTGCCGCAACGCTCGATCACGTTGAGGCGCCCCAGCGGCCCCACCCGATAGAGCCCGTCGGGATAGCCGATCGGCTTGTAGTAGGGCATCTTGAGGTAGGACCACGGCACCACCGCTTCGCCGATGAACTTGGCGTAGTCCTCGGCCGCCACGTGATCGGCCGCGATCTTGCCCTTGGCGTCCTTGAAGCGTAGGCCGCCGTCATAGAAATCGAGCGCCCCCTCACGGTCGACCGTACCCATGTGGAGCGAATCGAAGTTGCCGAAGCTCTCGATCTCGGCAGCGAAGTTGCCGACCACCGACTTGAGCACGGAGAGCGCGTTCTCGGCGATCTTCATCGCCTCGGGGATGCCCATCAGGATGCGGGTGCGCACCTCGGGGTCGAGCGGGGCATTGACGCCGCCCGGCACGATCCACGACGGATGAACGCGCTCGCGGGCCAGCCATTCGATGACCTGCTGGCCGAACTTGCGCAACGCGATGCCCTGCTTGGCCAGTTCCGGGCTCTTGTCGATGAGGCCCATGATGTTGCGGGTCGCCGGGTCGTGGTCCATGCCCAGCAACAGGTCCGGCGCCGACAGGTGGAAGAAGCTCAGCGCGTGGGACTGGATCATCTGGCCCAGATGGACAACGTAGCGCAGCTTGGCGCCGGTCCGGGGAATACGCACCGCCATCAGGGCGTCGCATGCCTTGGCCGAGGCCAGCAGGTGGCTGATCGGGCAGATGCCGCAGATGCGGGCCATCAGCGAGGGCATCTCGTAGAACGGCCGGCCTTCGCAGAACTTTTCGAAGCCGCGCACCTGGGTGACGTGCAGGCGGGCGTCCTCGACCTTGCCGGCGTCGTCGAGATGGATGGTGATCTTGGCGTGGCCCTCGATACGGGTCACGGGATCGATGATGATCTCACGCATGGCGGCTTCCTCTCAACCGAACTTGTAGCGGAGGCTCGGCTCCGGCATGCGGCCGGCGCACAGTTCGGCCACGCAGTTCAAAATCGTGCTCGCGGAGGGCGGGCAGCCCGGAATGAAGACGTCGACCTTGATGACGTCGTGGAGCGGCCGCGAGATCGGCAGCAGTTGCGGCACCACCTGATTGGGGATCTGGGCGTCGGTCGCCGCGTTCTCCAGGTAGGCGCGCTCCAGGATGGCCGGCACCCCGCACTGGTTGCGCATCGAGGGCACGTTGCTGGTCACGGCACAGTCGCCCAGCGACACCACGATGCGCGAACGCTCGCGGATGATGCGCACCTTTTCCAGGTCCTCGACGCTGCTGACCGCGCCCTCGACGAGGGTGACGTCAACGTTCTCGGGGAATTCCTTGATGTCGACCAGCGGCCCGTAGACGATCTCGGCCAATTCGGCCACCTTGAGGATGCCCTCGTCGATGTCCAGAAGCGACATGTGACAGCCCGAGCAGCCGTCGAGCCAGGTGGTCGCCAGTCTTACCTTCTTCATCGGGATCCTCCACGCGCCGTCGCCAGGCGGGAAACCCCCTGGGTGCGCTTGACCATTTCCTCGACCGCCTTGCCCTTGACGACCAGCGCGCCGGTCGGGCAGGCCTCGACGCACTTGCCGCAACGGGTGCACGACTCGGCTTCGCCCCACGGCTCGTTGAGATCGGCGGCGACCATCGACTTGACGCCGCGCGAGACGATGTTCCAGGTATTCGCCCCCTCGATCTCGGCGCACACCCGGACGCACCGCGAGCACAGGATGCAGCGGTTGTGGTCGAGCACGAAGCGCGGATGCGAGGCGTCCACCGGCAGCCGCGGATAGCGGTACGGATAGGACGAATGGGTGACGCCGAGGCGGCTCGCCATATCCTGCAGCTCGCAATGGCCGTTCGACACGCAGACGGCGCACACGTGATTGCGCTCGGAGAGCAGCAGCTCGATGATCATCCGCCGGTATTTGCTGAGCCGCTCGGACACCGTGTTGATGACCATGCCTTCCTGCACCGGCGTGGTGCAGGCCGGCAGCGGCCGGGCGCCTCCGGCGATCTCGACCATGCACAGCCGGCAGGCCCCGACCCCCGACAGTCCCTGGAAATGGCACAGCGACGGAATGAACTTTCCGTTGGCCTTGGCCGCGTCCAGCACGCTCTCGCCTTCGGTCGCGTTGACGTATTCGCCGTCGATCTTGAGCTTCACTTGCTTGGGCACGTCAGCCCTCCTTCCGCTCGATCAATTCCATTGTGTCGGCCATCCTCAGCCTCACTCGGCCGCAATGCCGACGCATTCGCCCTTGGCGTCGCACCTGAGGCAGCGCTCGGCCTCATGGCGGACCTGCTCGGGCGAGAAGCCCAGCATGACCTCGTCGAAGGTGCTCTTGCGCTGCAACGGCGTCAGCAGCGGCGAGGTGTTGCGGTCGCCGGCAGCCGGCTCGGCCGGCGGCACCTGGCCGTAGGTGAAGGCCTGGAACAGGCGGGCGAAGCGATGCTCGCCGGTCAGCTTGAGGTCGATCATCTCGGCCGCCCGCTTGCCGTGCGACATGGCGTTCGACACGTTCGACGCCCCGGTCACCACGTCGCCGCCGGCGAACACGTTGAGCAGGTTTGTTTCCGAGGAATGGCGGTCGACCTTGATGGTGCCGTCGCGCTTGAGCTCGAGCTGCGAGCCGCCGGTGAACACGGTGTCGACCCGCTCGCCGATGGCCAGGATGATGGTGTCGCACGACATGCGCATGACCTCGTCGGTCGGCACCGGCCGCCGACGGCCGGTCACGCCGAACTCGCCCAGCGTGGTCTTCTGCACCTCGATCGCCTTCACGCCGCCCTGGCCGTCGGAGATGATGCGGTGCGGGGCGCATAGGTAGACGAACTTGACGCCTTCCTCGTAAGCCTCGTCGACCTCCTCGGGGATGGCCGGCATGTCCTGGCGCTGACGACGGTAGACGACGGTGACGTCGGCCCCCATGCGGGCCGCCGTGCGCGCCGAATCGATGGCCGCATTGCCGCCGCCGACGACGACCACCTTCTGGCCGATGCGGACGTCCTTGGCGTGGGCGATGGCGTCCAGGAAGTGCAATGCGTGGTGCACGCCCTGGCACTGCACGCCCGGCAGATCGATGGGCGAGGCCTCCCAGGTGCCGAGCGCCAGGAACACCGAGTCGAACTCCTTGGAGAGCGACTGCGGGGTCTTGTCGACGCCGATGCGGGTGTTGCAGACGAACGACACCCCCAGCTTCTTGATGAAGTTCACCTCGCGGGCGACCACCGCCTTGGGCAGGCGGTATTCGGGCAACGCGAAGCGCAGCATGCCGCCCGGTTCCGAATTCTCGTCGAACACCGTCACCTTGTGGCCGAGGAGCGCCAGATAGAAGGCCGCCGCGAGGCCGGTCGGCCCGGCCCCCACCACCGCCACCTTCTTGCCCGAGTCGGGCAGCCGGCGGTCGAGCAGGCGCTTCATGACGTTGGTCTCGATTTCGGTACCATAGGCGTTATCGGCGATGAAGCGATGCACCTCACGCATGTTCACGGCATCGTCGATGCCGGCCCGCCGGCAGCGGTCGTCGCACGGATGCTGGCAGACGCGCCCCGTGGAACCCGGCAGCGGGTTGTCGAGAATGACCGACTCGAAGGCGTCCTCCAGCCGGTTCTCCTTATAAAGCTGGATGAAGCGCGGGATGTTCATGTGCAGCGGGCAGCTGTTCTCGCATGGGCTCAGGAACAGGTCCTCGCAGACGCCGGCGGCGCATTTGCGCTCGTGGATGTGGTCCTCGAACTCGTCGCGGAAATAGCGCAGCGTGGTCAGCACCGGATTGGGGGCCGTCTGGCCCAGGCCGCACAGCGAGACGTCGCGGATCATCGGCCCCAGGTCTTCCAGCATGTCGAGGTCGGCCGACGTGGCCTGGCCCTTAGTCACCTTGTTGAGGATGCGCAGCGACTGGTCGAGCCCGACGCGGCAGGGCACGCACTTGCCGCACGATTCCGAATGAGTGAACTCGATGAAATAGCGGGCGACGTCGACCATGCAGTTGTCTTCGTCCATCACCACCATGCCACCCGAGCCCATGATGGCGCCCAGTTGCGCCAGGGCCTCGTAGTCGACCGGGGTATCGAACATGTCGACCGGCAGGCAGCCGCCCGATGGCCCACCCGTCTGCAGGGCCTTGACGTTCTTGCCGGTGCCGGTGCCGCCGCCCATGTCGTAGACGAAGGACTTGAGCGGGGTGCCCAGCGGCGCTTCGACAAGGCCGGTATTCTTGACCTTGCCGACCAGCGAGAAGACCTTGGTGCCGGGGCTGCGGTCGGTGCCGATCTGGGTGAACCAGGCGCCACCGTTATTCACGATGACCGGCACGTTGAACCAGGTTTCGACGTTGTTGATGTTGGTGGGCTTGCCCCACAGGCCCTTCTCGGCCGGATAGGGCGGCCGCGGGCGCGGGCGGCCGGCCCGGCCTTCGAGGGAGGCGATCATCGCCGTCTCCTCGCCGCACACGAAGGCGCCGGCCCCTTCGACCAGCGACAGGTGGAAGGAAAAGCCGCTGCCCAGGATGTTCTCGCCCAGCAGGCCATAGGCGTGGGCCTGGGCGATGGCCTTCTCCAGCCGATGCACGGCCAGCGGATATTCGGCCCGCACGTAAACGATGCCGTCGGTGGCGCCCATCGTGTAGGCGCCGATGATCATGCCTTCGAGCAGGGAATGAGGGTCGGACTCGATCTCGTTGCGGTTCATGTAGGCGCCGGGATCGCCCTCGTCGGCGTTGCAGATGACGTATTTCTCGCCGGCCCCGGCCTTGCGCATGAAGTCCCACTTGGTGGCGACCAGGAAGCCGGCGCCGCCGCGGCCGCGCAGCTTGGCGGTCTTCAACTCCTCGATCACCCGCTCGGGCTCGCCGTTGCGAAGGGTGCGAAGCAGCGCCCGGTAGCCGCCGATGGCGATGTATTCCTCGATATCCTCGGGATCGATCAGGCCGCAGTTGCGCAGCACGATCTTCTTCTGGCCCTTGTAGAAATCGATCTCGTTCCACTTCGGGATCTCGGGGAAGCCTTCGCCGTAGTCGACGACGCCGGTCAGATGGTCCCACGATTCGATCTTGCACAGCGCCCGGGCGGTGGCAACGGTTCCGGCATGGATGTCGGCGACGATGGCATCGGCGTCGCGCGCCTTGACCCGGTTCAGAATGACCAGCGGCTTGCCGGGAATGGCGATGTTGACCAGCGTTTCCTCGGCGCAGAAGCCGAAGCAGCCGACGCGGGCTATCTGGATGTCGACGCCGCGCGCCTCGATGGCGCTGGCGAAGGCCTGATAGACGTCCTCGGCGCCGTTGCCGATGCCGCAGGTGCCAAGGCCGACGGCGATGCGCGGGCGGGCCGGCTTGAACTTGGCAAGGCCCTTCTGACGGACCGCGTTGAGGGTTTCCAAATCCTGGATCTTCATCATTTCGTTCCCTTTTGATCGACGCGGTCGATCACCTTGCGCAGCTCACGCTCGTTCATGCGGCCGAAGATCTCGCGATCGACCTCGACCACCGGCGCCAGCGCGCACTGGCCGAAGCAGGCCACCGTGCGGACCGTGAATTTCTTGTCGGGCGTGGTCAGCGACAGTTTGTCGGCGCCGCCGTTGGGGTCCTCGCGGATGCCCAGGATGAGCTTGGCGTTGTTCAGCAGATCGCGCGACCCGCGGGTGTGGCAGGCCGTGCCGCGGCAGATGCACACCGTGTGGTCGCCCTGGGGGTCCAGGTTGAAGAAGGAATAGAAGGTCGCCACGCTGTAGATGCGCGACAGCGGCTCCCCGGTCTTGCGGGCCACCCACCGGAGCGCGTCGGCCGACAGGTATTTGTGCCGGTTGCGCTCCTGCACCCGTTCGAGAATGCTGAGGATTCCGCCGGGTTTCCCAGCGTATTCGGCAATGACCCCGTCGATGAAAGCCTGGTCTTCGACTTCGGTCTGCGGTCTTTCCTTGACATCCAGCATAATCGGCTCCGGTTACGCGAACTGTTGGCCGCCCCAGGGGCGGGAGAAACGGGCGCCGCCACGACGAAACATTGTTGCGCGGCAACCCGGATACCAAGGCTCCGGGCGCCAAACGCGCCCGTCATGGACCATCCCCTCGCGGGAAGCGGCACCGCGGCGATGTCGTGCAGGCACAAAGGCACATTCTCCGGAAGCGGTCCCGGAAAACGCATCGGACTTCCCGGCGGCCGAACCGGCCGCATCACTCCCAGTACGGCTGGAGATGCGAATCATTATTAAGTTATTGATCTCCAAGCCTTTTTATGACGCGATTATTCCTGGCAAATGTCCCTCGGTCCACGGAAAAACGATATTCCCACAAAAAATTGATGGTTAATTTCACGATGCGGGAGGGCAACGTAATGTCCTTTCCCGACGCTGCCGCCGCACTCTTTCGACCGCGCAATAAAATTTCAAAATAGCCGAAAACGGTCCCCGATTCGCCGGCCCGTTCCCTTCCCCGCGCCCCGGAAGGAGGGCAGGTCCCGTCTTGCCAGCCGCCGGGAAACGGCCTACATGGCAGGGACCGGCCACCACTGCCGGGGGAGGGGAGACACGTCATGATTTCCGGCCACGACCTGATGATCTTCCTGGGCGCCAGCATCCTGCTCAACCTGTCGCCCGGCCCCGACACCCTCTACGTGCTGACCCGCACGCTGGCCCAGGGGCGCCGCATCGGCTTCCTGTCGTCCTTCGGCGTCTGCACAGGGGCGCTGGTGCACGTCGCCGCCGCCGCGTTGGGCCTTTCCGTGGTGCTGGCCACTTCGGCCGTCGCCTTTACCGTGGTGAAGGTGGCGGGCGCCGCCTACCTGGTCTACCTCGGCGCTCGCATGCTGCTGTCCAGGGACGGCATCGCCGTTGAGGCCGGCCGCCCGGTCGCCCCGGCCAGCGGCTGGAAAGTGTTCCGCCAAGGCATCCTGATCGACGTGCTCAACCCCAAGGCAGCACTGTTCTTCATGGCCTTCCTGCCGCAGTTCGTGGTTCCCGGCACCGGGCACGCCACGGCGCAGTTCTTCGCGCTCGGCCTCATCGTCATCGCCATCGCCCTGGTGTGGGAGGGCATCCTGGTGCTGTTCGCCACCCTGCTGAGCGCGAGGCTGCGCGCCAACCAGGCAGTGTCGCGCTGGCTGAACCGCACCCTGGGCGGCGTCTTCGTCGCCCTCGGCATCCGCCTGGCGCTCGAGCGGAATTGAGACGATGGCCGAGCGGCCCGCCGCTTCGCCCGTCCATCCGGGCGCGCCCGTCGCCGGCCCGTCGGTGGCCGAGCCGATCCTGCTGCTGGGGCTGGGGGCGGTGGCGCTCGTCCTTTCGGGAATCGGCCCCCACGATCGTCTGACCTGGATTCTCGAGGTGGCGCCCGTCCTCGTCGCGGCGCCGCTGCTCATCGCCACCTTTCGCGGCTTCCGGCTGACGCCCCTGCTCTATCGCCTGATCCTGCTCCACGCGCTTATTCTGATGCTCGGCGGCCACTACACCTATGCCGAGGTGCCGCTGGGCTTCTGGGTCCAGGACCTGTTCGACCTTGGCCGCAACCACTACGACCGGCTGGGCCATCTGGCCCAGGGCTTCATCCCGGCCATCCTGGCGCGCGAGATCCTGCTGCGCCGCACGCCGCTGACACCCGGGCGTTGGCTGTTCGTCCTCGTCACCTCGGTGTGCCTGGCGTTCTCGGCGACCTATGAGCTCATAGAGTGGGGCGCCGCGGTGGCGCTCGGCCAGTCGGCCGACGCCTTCCTGGGCACCCAGGGCGATCCCTGGGACACCCAGTGGGACATGTTCATCGCCCTGATCGGCGCCGTGACGGCGCAGGCCACATTGGCCGGCCTGCACGACCGCCAGCTCGCCCGCCTCAACAAATTTCCGAAAATTTCGGTGACAGTGCACTAAATTCGCGGCAACACCTGCTCCCCCCTGAAACGGGAAATGCCGTCGAATTTAGTGCACTGTCACCGAAATAAGACCGCCCTCAGAAGTACTGCGGGAAGGCCTTTTTCAGGTTGGCCTCGACGCGGGCGCGTACCGGCTTGTCCAGCGGCTGGCGCTCGAACTTCTGGCCCGTCACCGTTTCATAAAGCCGGATGTACTTGTCGCTGAACTCGACGATGGTGTCGGCCGGGATCTCGGGGATGGGGTCTTTGTAGGGATCGCAGCGCGCCGCGATCCACAGGCGCAGGAATTCCTTGTCGAGCGACTCGGGCTCCTGGCCGGCGGCGAGACGCTCCTTGTAGGTCTCCATCCGCCAGTAGCGGCTGGAATCCGGCGTGTGCACCTCGTCGGCCAGCGTGATGACGCCTTTGTCATCCACCCCGAACTCATACTTGGTGTCGACCAGGATGAGGCCGTTCTTGGCGGCGATCTCGCGTCCCCTCGCGAAGAGGGCCAGGCTGACTTCGGCCAACTCGTCCCACTGGGCCTGGGTCAGCAGGCCCTGGGCGACGATCTCGGCGGCCGTAATCGGCTTGTCGTGCGCCCCGTCCATGCCCTTGGTGGTGGGGGTGAGCAGGGTTTTCGGCAGCTTCTGGTTCTTGGCCATGCCGTCGGGCAGCGTATGCCCGTAAACCACCCGTTCGCCCTTGTTGTACATGGTCCAGATGGCAGTGTCGGTGGCCCCGGTCAGGTAGTCCCGCACCACCATTTCGACCGGCAGCATGGAAAGCCGGCGCCCGACCACGACGTTGGGATCGGGATAGTCGACGACATGGTTGGGGCAGATGTCGGCGGTCTTTTCGAACCAGAAGCGGGCCGTCTGATTGAGCACCTGGCCCTTGTAGGGCACGGCGGCCAGCACGGTGTCGAAGGCCGACTGGCGGTCGGTGGCAATCATGATGCGCCGGCCGTCCGGCAGATCGTACGATTCGCGCACCTTGCCGCGCGTGAAACTGGGCAGTTGCGGGAAAAAGGCCTCGGTCAGGCGGGCGTCGAGAAGCTTCTGGATGTCGGGTGCGGTCATCGGATCTTCCACTGTCGTCCAAGGGGCTTTGCCACGAAGGCGCGGAGTATAGGCAGGCCAGCCGGAAAATTCAGCCGAAATCGCGAAATTATCCACATCCTGTGGATCTTTCCCCTCTTGGATACCAGGGATTCCGCGGCTTAGAGTTGCCCCTCTTGATTTCGCCTCGGGAAAGGAGTTCTATCCGCGCCTTGCGGGCCCCGGCCGGATCAGAAAGACGGCTAGCCGCGAAGGTCGTGAGTGGGGGAAAGCGCCGTGAAGGCGCCGGGCCTGATCGCCGGAGAATCGCGGTCTCTCGCCCGAAAAATCGCTCTTAGAGGACTGTATGGAATCAAAGAAATCCATTGTGCGGTCGGCGTATGCGCTTCGCATCGCGGCCTTCGTTACGCTGTGGATTATGGTGTACGGCTGGGTTTCCCTGGCCCCCTGACATCCCATCTGAACTTCGAAAATCTTGCGTAACGCGCCATCCCTCCCGTCCCTTTGGGGGCGGGAGCGGGGCGTTTTCGGCGGATCCGACCCGGGATACCATGAAGGGCCGATGGACGCCGCCTAGTCGACGATGTGGTAGACCGGCGCCTTCTCCATGGCCCACTTGCCGGATTGGCGGTCGTAGCGCGACAGCGTGAAGCAGTGCCAGTCGGCGTCGTCCAGCTTCGGGTGGTCGGCCCGGTAGCAATACCCCGGCCACCGCGTTTCCTGCCGGAACATCGTGTGCTGCGTCACGCACTCCGAGGCCAGGACCCGGTGGTGCAGTTCCCACGCCCGCCGGAACTGATGAAGGTCTTCGGCCCCGAGATGACTGAGGTCCTCCTTCAGCATGCCCAGCAGCTCCAGGCCGCGCATCAGCATCGGCTCGTTGGTGGTGTAGTGCGAGCTGATGCCGCCGACGTACCCGCGTCGACCCGAGTCTGGCTCAGAAGTTATGATGCCACCCAGCCGCGATAAATCCGCATTGACGGCTCATCCGGACGGTTGACCTATCCGACGGCTCTTGGTATGACGAGCCGGTAATACGAATCTAAAAATAATCATACGATATCCCCCGCCCGTTTCGGGGGCCGTCGAGCGGAGGAAACCATGTCCTGTCCGGTACGGCTGGCTGTCGTTGCGGCTTTCGCCCTTCTGTCCGTTCAATCCCCGGCATCGGCCCGTGACATCGTCGATTCCACCGGCCGTACGGTCGCTGTCCCCGACGAGGTGTCGCGCGTCATCTGTTCCGGAGCCGGCTCCCTGCGCCTGCTCACCTACCTCGGGGCGCAGGACAAGGTAGTCGCCGTTGATGACATGGAAACCCGTCGCCAGCAGTTCGACGCCCGTCCCTACGCAATGGCCAACCCGCAGTTCAAGTCGCTGCCCGTGTTCGGTGAATTCCGCGGCTTCGACCGGCCGGAACAGATCCTTGCCCTCGATCCGCAACCGGAGGTCATCCTGAAGGCGACCGTCACCGGCACCGGGATCGACCCCGTCGACCTTGAGAAAAAAACTGGAATCCCGGTCATCACGATCGATTTCGGCGACCTTGGGAAGCGGCGGGACCGACTTTACGCGGCGTTGCGCATCATGGCTCAGGTGGTCGACCGCAAGGCGCGGGCGGACGAGGTGATTTCATTCCTCGACCAGCGGATTGCCGATCTCAAGCAGCGTTCCGATATCGGCGCTGGTGGAGGTTCCCCGACCGTTTACATCGGCGGCGTCGCCTACAAGGGGCCGCATGGCTTCCAGGCCACCGAACCAACCTATCCCCCGTTCGACTTCGTCGGTTTGCGCAACGTCGCCAACAGCGGCGGCGGCATGGCCAAGGATCTGGCACATACCGACGTCGCCAAGGAAATGATCGTCAAATGGAACCCCGAATTCCTGTTCCTGGACCTCGCCACGCTGCAATTGGGCGACATCGGAGGCGGGTTGTCCGAACTCAGGACAGATCCCTCGTACCGTTCCCTGACGGCGGTCAAGGAGGGTCGCGTCTATGGACTGCTGCCCTATAACTGGTATTCGCAGAATTTCGGGTCGATCCTCGCCAACGCCTATTTCATCGGCAAGCTGGTTTGGCCTCAGGGCTTCCAGGACATCGTCCCCGCCTCCGAGGCCGACGCAATTTACACCTTCCTCGTCGGCAAGCCGGCCTTCAAGGCAATGAACGCCTCCTTCCGGAATCTGGCTTACACTCCAGTTCCCCTGCAATGAAATGAACGTCGCGAACGGACAGATCCCGGCCGACTACGCGGCCTACATTCGCAGCAAGATGGTCTTCATGGTCGCTCTTTCGGCTGGGCTCGTCGCCGCCATCATCCTGTCGATCGCGCTGGGAGCCGCCAACCTGCCGGTCGGCGCCGTGGCGAAAAGCCTGCTCGGCATGGAGGTGCCGCGCAAGATCGACATCATCGTCTGGAACATCCGCCTGCCGCAATCGCTGGCGGCCATCGCCGCCGGCATCGGACTGGCCGTCGCCGGTGCGTCCATGCAGTCGATCCTGCGCAACCCTCTGGGTTCCCCCTTCACGCTGGGCATGTCGCACGCGGCGGCTTTCGGGGCCGCGCTCAGCATCACCCTCTTCGGGTCTGGGAAGATGACGTCGACCACGGTCGGCGCGGTCGCCATCACCAACCCCTATCTGACCACCGCTTCGGCCTTCGCCTTTTGCCTGCTGGCGGCGATGGTCATCGTCGCCGTGTCGCGCCTGCGCGGGGCCTCCCCGGAAGTCATGGTCCTGACCGGCGTCGCCCTTGGCGCCCTGTTCACGGCGGGCACCATGTTCCTGCAATATTTTGCCGACGACACCCAGTTGGCCGCGATGGTGTTCTGGACCTTCGGCGACACCGCCCGCGCCTCGTGGTCGGAGGTCGGCCTGCTGGCGGCAGTGGCGACGGCCGCCACCGTGTTCTTCCTCGCCAACGCATGGAATTACAACGCCATCGATGCCGGCGATGAAACGGCCAAGAGCCTCGGCGTGCGGGTCGAACGGGTCCGCATGGCCGGTATGCTGGTGGCATCGGTCGTCACCGCCACCGTCATCTCGTTTCTTGGCATCATCGGCTTCGTCGGCCTCGTGGTGCCGCATCTGGTGCGGCGCGTGATCGGTTCGGACCATCGCTATCTCCTGCCGGCGACGGTGGCCGGCGGAGCGCTGCTGATGGTCGCCGCCGATACCGTGGCCCGTCTCCTCCTGGCCCCCCACGTCCTGCCGGTGTCCGTGTTGACCGCCTTTCTGGGGGCGCCGGTGTTCTTGTGGCTGATCATCGGAGGCCGCCGGTGATTCTCGACGTTCAAGGCGTGACCTTTTCCTTCAACAGCCATCCGGTGTTGTCCGACATCCGCTTCGCGATCTCCGCAGGATCGTTGGTTGCCGTCCTGGGTCCCAACGGTGTCGGCAAGACCACCCTTCTTAAATGCATCAACGCCATCCTGAAGCCGCGATCCGGGATTGTGCTGGTGGACGGCACCCAGGTATCACGGCTGGCGCCCGGCGACATCGCCGCACGGATGGGGTACGTCGCCCAGCGCAGCGAGACCAATCGGATGACGGTGTTCGACGCCATCCTGATGGGACGCAAGCCCTATATCCGTTGGCAAGTTGGCGGTCACGATCTCGCCCTGGTCGAAGCCGTGATCCACAGGCTCGGCCTTGGCCCCTTGTCTTTGCGGCACATTGATCAGTTGAGCGGCGGCGAACTGCAAAAGGTGGCGATCGCCCGGGCCCTGGTCCAGGAGCCAAGGGTTCTGCTGCTCGACGAGCCGACCAGCAGCCTCGACCTGCGCAACCAGATCGAAATCCTGCGCCTCCTGCGCCAGATTGTGGCCGACAAGAACATCGCCGCGATCATGACCATCCACGACCTGAACACCGCCCTGCGCTTCGCCGATCGCTTCCTCTTTCTCAAAGGGGGCTCCGTGCTTGCCGCCTGCGAGCGCGCCGAAGTGACCTCGGCCATCATCGAAGAAACCTACGGCATTGCCGTCGCCACCTTGGACCACGAAGGCATCCCGGTGGTCGTTCCCGCCGCCTGATCCGCCCAGACACGACAAGGAGCTGCCCATGTCCAATAACGCCCTGACCGACCGCCAGATCCAGGAGGCCATCTCCTTCCACGGTCACAGTTGCCCGGGTCTCGCCTATGGCCTGCGGGTGGCCGAATACGCGTTGCGCGAATTCGGCCATTCCGGCGACGAGGAAATCGTCGCCATCACCGAGACCGACATGTGCGCGGTCGACGCCATCCAGTCCCTGGTCGGCTGCAGCTTCGGCAAGGGAAACCTGCTGTACCACGACACGGGCAAGGTTGCCTTCACCTTCTACCGACGTTCCGACGGCAAAAGCCGGCGTGTCGTGCGCAAACCCGAGCGCACCACCGCGGCCGGTGAAGAGAACAAGACCCTGATGCGCAAAAAGGCCGACCAGGGCTTGACCGAAGCGGAGGCCAAGCGTCTGGCGATCCTGCGCGAGATGCGCATGAAGGAGATCATGACGGCAGATTTCGAAGACCTGTTCAGCGTCAAGGAGTCCGCCCTCGCGCTGCCGCGCCACGCCCGCATCGTCGACACCCTGGTCTGCGAGCGGTGCGGTGAGCCGGTCATGGAGACGCGGACCCGTCGTTCCGGCGGCGCGGTGCTGTGCATCCCCTGCTTCGAGGCGGAGGACCGCCGCGCCTGAGGGAGGCTGGCAACTCCTTTACCCGCTCGGATCGGCGCGCCGGCTTCCGCTCAATCGACGATGTGGTAGACCGGCGCCTTCTCCATGGCCCACTTGCCGGAATCGCGGTCGTATTGGGACAGCGTGAAGCAGTGCCAGTCGGCGTCGTCCAGCTTCGGATGATCGGCCCGGTAGTAATACCCCGGCCACCGCGTTTCCTGCCGGAACATCGTGTGCTGCGTCACGCACTCCGAGGCCAGGACCCGGTGGTGAAGCTCCCACGCCCGCTGGAGCTGGTGGAGGTCCTCGGCCCCGAGATGGGCCATGTCCTCCTTCAGCATGCCCAGCAGTTCCAGGCCGCGCGTCAGCATCGGCTCGTTGGTGGTGTAGTGGGAGCTGATGCCGCCGACGTATTCGTCCATGATCTTCTCGAGGCGCTGCAGGCCATGAAGCGGCAGCAGATAGCTCGGCGAAACGGTTCCCGCGACGATTTCGACGCGGCCGAGCTTGTAGTTCTCCAGCGGCTGGAAGATCGCCTTCCTTAAGTCCTCGCACTCCGCATCGTTGTATTGCGGCTGCTCGCTGCCCAGGTCGTTCACGTAATTGACCGCCGCCTTGCCGGCGATCCGGCCTTCGGTGAAGGACCCGGAAGAGAACTTGTGGGCGGTGCCGCCGATGGTGTCGCCGGCGCCGAACAGCCCCTCGACGGTCATCATCCGGTTGTATCCCCACTGGTACTCCGCGGGCGCGTAGTCCTCGGGGCCGCTCGCCCAGGCGCCGGAGCAGGTGGCGTGAGAGCCCATGACGTAGGGCTCGGACGTGGTCAGCTCGGGATTGATATGCTTGGGATCGATGTTCTGCGACGCCCAGACGACCGCCTGGCCGATCGTCATGCCGAGGAAGTTCTCCCAGCCGACGGTCTCCTTGTGCGGGTCCTGGAAGGCCTCCTTCGTCACCATGCGGATGGGGCCGCCGCCGGCCTTGACCTCCTCCAGGAAGGCGTGGTTGCGAAGGCAGGTCGGCACCGGATGCCTGTCGACGTAGTCGCCGACCAGGGCCTTGATCGAGTCGCGCCACTTGGCCTCGTAGTCCTCGCCATAGGCGTTCTGGGTGTAGGTCTTGAGGTGCAGGAAGTAGGCGCCGACCGGACCGTAGCCGTCCTTGAAGCGGGTAAGGACGATGCGGTTCTCCATCTGCGTCATCTTGGCGCCGACGAGGATCGGCAACGCATAGGCAGACGCGCTGCTCCACGGCGCATACCACGTCCGTCCCATGCCTTCACCAGCCGCCCGCGGCTTGAAGATGTGCGACGCGCCGCCGGCCGACACGATGACGGCCTTGGCGCGGAAGACGTGGAAATCCCCGGTACGGACGTTGAAGCCGACAGCCCCGGCAACCCGGTTGGGCTTCGTCTTGTCCATCAGGAGGTGGGTCACCATGATCCGGTTGTAGACTTGGGTGGCGGCCTTGCGGGCGGCCTCGGCGACGATCGGCTTGTAGCTTTCGCCGTGGATCATGATCTGCCACTTGCCTTCGCGCTGGTAGCGCCCGGTCTTGGGGTCGCGCATGATCGGCAGGCCCCATTCCTCGAACTTGTGCACCGTGGCGTCGACGTGGCGGGCGATATCGTAGCCCAGGTCCTCGCGCACCAACCCCATGAGGTCGTTCCGGGCGTATCGGACATGGTCCTCGGGCTGGTTCTCGCCCCACTGCATGCCCATGTAGCAGTTGATCGCATAGAGGCCTTGCGCGACGGCGCCGCTGCGCTCGATGTTCGCCTTCTCGACGCAGACAACCTTGAGGTCGCGCCCCCAGTACCTGGATTCGTACGTGGCCCCGCAGCCGGCCATGCCGCCGCCGATGACCAGGATATCCGAATCCACAAAAACCGTTTTCCTGCGAGCCATCAGACCACTCCCTGCTTGAGCCTGTCCGGAGTCAGCGCGGGCAGCTTGCCGATGTTGAGCGCTTCCGGTTCATGCGCGAGTTCCTGGGCCTTGAAGGCCGCCTGGCTTGGCGCCGCGTAATCGGACGGCGATTTGATCGAGCCCCAAGGCGTGGTCCGGATCGGCGAAACGAAATTCTTTTCGCGGCCATCCCGGAATTTGATCTTCCAGGAAATGGTGCCCTTTTCCTCTTCGCGCAGCGCCCTGACGCTGTGGCCCATAGGGGCGAAGTCCGAATAGCCGCGACAGTCGATCGCATGCTGCGGACAGGACTTCACGCAGGAGTAGCACTCCCAGCACATGTTGGGCTCGATGTTGTAGGCGCGCCGGTAGGTGGTATCGATGTGCATGATGTCGGAGGGGCAGATGTCGACGCAATATCCGCAGCCGTCGCACCGGGTCATGTAAACGAATGTCGGCATGTAATCCGTTACCTCCCGTATCGAAGGTCTATGAAGGGTCGATCAATAGTGTTGGGGCTCGGTGCGAGCACTGCCGAAGGTTTCGGGTTTGTCGGCGGGGGCCGGCAGGTTGCTCCGCGAACCGTTCGCGTCTTCCACCCGCTTCTGGAAGGCCGCCGCGGGCTTGAAGAACATGTGGGAGAATTTGGACCATGGAATGGATGCGAAGAGCACCGTCGTGGCGATGAGGTAGAGACCGAGGAACACGCTTGTCCCCGCGCTGCCCGCCGCCTGCAACGCCGCCCAGATCAGGCCCAGGGTCACGCTGGCAAGCAGCGAAAGGATGAAGATGTCGGCCTGCACGACGCGGAAACGCGAGTGCCCTTCGGCGGCGACGTCGACCCGCAGGAAGAACCAGAACCAATAGCCGCCGGCGCAGACCATCAGGCCCCCGATGCCCCACAGTTGCGGCAGGATGGCGGGCGTCGGGGTCGCGGGTGTCGGGTAGCCGAACACCATGATGACGGTGGTGATGACGTAGGCGATGAAGCCGTACATCGTCAGGAGGTGGGCGATGCGGCGCCGCGCGGTACACAATTCACCGGCCGACAGGACCTCCACGGCCACGGTCTGGATCGCCAGGGACACCATTTCCCCGCCACCGACTTGCCGCGCCCCTTTATTCTGTGCCTTCCGCCAATTGGCGAAAAAGTACTGGGCGCTCTTCTTGTGAAGGGTGTCGTACACCGTGCCGCCCACGACCAGAAGGGCCATGACGACGACATACGTCTGCATGACGATGGGTGATATGGACGCGGAAAGCTCGGCGAAGGGATTGCTGGTGAACATCAAGTCACCCCAATGTCAGTCCGTGACGATCGATGCATGAAGGGAGGGTATCGGCGATACGGCCGGAATCCAGGCCCAAGCCCATGGGCACGGCGCGGCAAACCACGCAACCGGAGACACTCAGGACTTGCAGCCGATGCCTCGGTTTCCGACCCGTCCATGGAGGCCTTTCAGACGAATGTCGTCTCCCCCTGATGAAGCCGCCGGCATGGAAAGCCGATCCATATTTGAAAATATGATAAGTTTAATATACTAGGCGGTCACGACATTTTTTCGAAGGCCCGAGGCTTTCTACACGCTTAAAGCGGCGCGCCTTCCGACAGTCTGCAACCGATCTGATCAGGGCCCGCAAGCACCCATAATAGTCAGGGAGACGTCCTAAAATGCCGACATTGGTTCCCCCGCATGGAGGCGGTCCGCTCAGGCCGATGCTGCTGCCCAGAACGGAGCGCGCCGACGAGATCGAGCGGGCCGAAAAGCTCACGAAAGTCCCCTTGGCCAGCCGGGAGGTTTCGGACCTGTTCATGTTGGCAATGGGCGCCTACACGCCGCTCGACGGATTCATGGGGGAGGAAGACTGGCGAGCCTGCTGTACCGACATGGTAACGGGCGACGGGATATTCTGGCCGATCCCCATCACGCTCTCATGCCACGAGGACCTCGCCGACGGCATCGCGATCGGCGAGAAGATCGCGCTGGTCGACGGGACGTCCGGCGAGATTCTGGCCATTCAGACCGTGAGCGAAAAGTATGCCATCGACCGGGAACTGGAATGTCGGGAGGTGTTCCGCACCACGGATGCCGCCCATCCCGGCGTCAGGAAGGTCATGGAACAGCCGGCGGTCAACCTGGCCGGGCCCGTTACGGCGCTGTCCGAGGGCCACTTTCCGGAAACCTACAAGGGCCTTTACCTGCGGCCAGCCGAAACCCGGGCGATGTTCGAAGCCAACGGCTGGTCGAAAGTCGCCGCCTTCCAGACCCGCAACCCCATGCATCGCAGCCATGAATATCTGGCCAAGGTCGCCATCGAAATTTGCGATGGCTTGCTCATCCACCAGGTGCTCGGCGCGCTGAAGCCAGGCGATATTCCGGCGGACGTCCGGGTCAAGGCCATCGACGCGCTGATCAGGAACTATTTCGTGCCCGGCACCGTGATCCAGGCCGGCTATCCCATCGAGATGCGCTACGCCGGCCCACGAGAAGCCTTGCTGCACGCGGTGTTTCGCCAGAATTTCGGCTGCACGCACCTGGTGGTCGGTCGCGATCATGCCGGTGTCGGAAACTATTACGGACCGTTCGACGCGCATCACATTTTCGATACGCTTCCCGCCGGCAGCATGGAAATCCGGCCGCTCAAGATCGACGTCACGTTCTTCTGCTACAAATGCCAGGGCATGGCGACGGGCAAGACGTGCCCGCACGGCGAGGAGGATCGGCTGGCGATCTCCGGCACCCGGCTGCGCGAGATGTTTTCCCGCCGGGAAACCATTCCGGAGGAATTCAGCCGCCGCGAGGTAGTCGAGGTGTTGCAGGCCTATTACGACAGTCTCGGCTGACCCATAGGACCGGACGAGGGAAAGACTGGATGCTCATCGCCCAGATCAGCGATACCCACATCCTGGCGCGGTCGTCGGAGCAGGCCGCAAGCGCCAGTCGCGCCGAGGCCTTGCGGCGATGCATCGCCGACATCAACCGCCAGGGGGTGGACGTGGTGGTCCACACGGGCGACACCGTGCACAACGGCACGGCTGACGAGTATGCGTACCTGCGCGAGATCCTGGCCGACCTGGACGCGCCGCTGTTCCTGATTCCCGGCAATCGCGACCGGCGTGACGCGCTGCGCGACGCGCTTGACCATCTCTCCTATCTGCCCAGGAACGGCGATCATCTTCATTACGTCATCGAAGACTATCCGGTCCGCTTGGTCGCCATGGATTCGGTTGCCGAAGGAGAACGGAAAGGCGCCTTCTGCGCCCGGCGGCTCGCCTGGCTGGAGGAGACGCTCGCCCTGGCACCCGACAGGCCGACGATTCTTTTCATCCACCACCCGCCTTTCGACATCGCTCGGCGCTTTGTCGGCGGTTACCGGCACCCCCGGGAAGCCGAGGATCTGGCGGCGGTGGTCAACCGCCATCCACAGGTCGGGCAACTCCTTTGCGGGCACGTCCATTTTTTGCACCGCGAACCGTGGGGCGGCACGACCGCCGCCACCATGCCCAGCGTCGCGGTGGACCTGCGCAAGGAGGTTGACGCCGCGATCGAAGCCGCACCCCTCTATCTCCTGCATGTTGCCTCGACGGACGGCGGCCTGGTCAGCCACACGCGGATCGTGACCCCCTGATCGCCGTCCCCGAAGCGAAGGATCGAGATGCGCCAGATGCATCAGGCCGACCCGACGGGGTTGCTTCATGCCGGGAGGAACGCGATATTTCGGGTATTCCGTCCTTGCCGCCCGAATCCAAGGAGCGACCATGGCGCCTCATCCGCATCCGCAAACCGTCCCGTTGTCGCCGCGTAGCCTGATGGACCCGCAGATGGCGGCGGCCATGGACAAGATGGCCGAAATCGCCGCCAGCGTCGGCCCGGTGCCGGCCAAGCCGACTCCCGAGGAGGTGCGCCTTCGCACGCTGATCGAGCGCCGGTTCTGGAACGAGGAACCGGTCGCCGTCTCCGCTGTCGAGGACATCGAACTGCCCGGCCTTTTCCGCCCGGTCCGGGTGCGCCGCTACCGGCCTTCGCTGGCTCCGGCCCTTCCGGCCATCGTCTATTTCCATGGCGGCGGCTGGGTAAAGGGCAGCCCCGATACCCATGATCGGGCCGGGCGCGTGCTGGCCCGCGAGAGCGGCGCCATGGTGTTTGCCGTCGACTATGCGCTGGCGCCCGAACACCCATTCCCCGAACCCCTGGACGAATCGGTGGCGGTCATCGAGGCGCTGGCCAACACCGCCGTGCGCTGGGGCATCGACGCCAGGCGCATGGCGCTCGCCGGCGACTCGGCCGGCGGCAACCTGGCCCTTGCGGCGGCGCTGGACCTTCGATTGAGCCGCCCGGACCTGATCCGGGCGCTGCTGCTGTTCTATGGCGTCTATGGCGCCACCCTCGACACCGGCTCCTATCGCGAATTCGGCGATGGCCGCTTCGGTCTGTCGCGCGACGACATGGCCGCCTACTGGGCAGCCTATGCGCCCACCAAGCGCGATCGCACCGACCCGCGCGCCGCGCCCCTGCTGGCCGATCTGGCCGGCCTGCCAGCGGTCCATCTGGTGGCCGCCGGGCTCGACGTGCTGCTGGACGATACGCTGGCCCTGGTCCGGCGACTGGACGCGGCGGGCGTGCCCTTCGAACTCAAACGCGTCGAAGGGGTCGGGCACGGCTTCATCGGGCTGGGCCGCATGGTGGATGCCGCCGATGCCGCCATCGCCGGGGCCGCGGCGTTCGCCCGCCGGCACCTTGCCTAGGCACCGCCGGCGGGATCAGGCCTTGCGGTTCTTGGGTGGACGGCAGCCCATGACCGGATACGGCAACCGGGCGGCCGCGGCCCCGGCCGACTGCTCGGTTCCCGGCAGCACATAGACCCGCCGGATGGCGGCGTTGCCCAGCGCGCGATTGACCGGATCGAGCAGGCGGGCCTCGACCGGCTGAATGTCCATGCCGGCGTGGCCGTCCATGGAAATCGGCTCGCGGAACAGTTCGATCAGGACGGCATCCCGGATGCGGGGCACGTGGAAGCACACATTCTCGGCTTCCGATACGCCGACCTCGACGATCACGGTCACCGCCTTCAGGCCTGGCTTCTTGGCGCCCGACCGGGCGATCGGCGCCATGAACGAGCGGAATTGGACGAGAGCGGACTGAGACGGGATGCCGGCGAGTTCGCCGGCGGCGGCCGGACCGGAAAAACCCGAGACCAACGCCAAAAACGCCGTCATGGCGACGGCGGCAAGGCCCCTATTCCCAACACACAACAACATAGACCCGAGTCTCTCATGTCCCCGTGTCTCCCAGTTGCCGCCCCCCCGAGCAAGGGTCCCTAATACCCTCTGGCGGCCGGAAATGAAATGGGGGAAATCCCGATGGCGGGGGATAACTACCGTTCATGCCTTCAGGTAGGGTGCCAATCCTTCGACGCACAGCGGCGGGCTTTCGAGGACCGGAATCGGCAGTACGGCGCCCAATTCCGCCGCCAGATGGGCCATCGAGGCCTGGGCCAGGACGATGACGTCGACCGACCCGGCCAACCGCCCGGCGGCTTCCTTCACCGCGGCGTCGTGACCGGCCTTGTCGCCCTCGCGCAGGGCGAAGTAGGCGACGTTGTCGACCGCCGTGGTGATGGCGACCTCGCGGCCCTTTGCCGCCGCATGCTCCCGGATCAAGCCCTCGCTGGGAGCCACCGTCGTCTTGCTCGTACACAGAAGGCCGATGCGCACCCCCAGTTCAACCGCTCGCGCCATCATCGGATCGTCGATCTTGATGACCGGAATGTCCACCAACCGGCGCACCGTGTCGACCGCCGGCGAGGTCGACGAGCAGGTGAACAGAATCACCTCGGCCCCCGCTTCCTGGGCCAGCGCGACCTGCTGGGCGATGCGCCGCACGATGCCGGGCACCATGCCGCCGTGGCGGCGGGCGTCCTGGATCAGGCTTTCGTCGACCACGTGAAAGCTTTCCAGGTCCGGGTAGCGTTTCCCCAACAACGTTTTGAACATGCCGACCACGAACGGTGCCGTGTGCAGAACTGCCAGACGCTTCATCGTCTTCCCTTTCCCCGACAAGGTATCCGCCGGGACGCGGTCCCCGCGTCCCGGCGACGGCCCATCCGTTTAGTGGATGTCGTCCTGTTCGGCGAAGGCCTTGCGCAGGTCGGCGACCGAGAAGCCGGGCTTCTGGGCGGCCCCGATG
>NZ_JAOTID010000009.1 GCF_026163695.1 Shumkonia mesophila
AGCATCGAGACCTCGGCAACGCGCAGGCCGGCGCCGTAGGCGACCGACAGCGCCGCCTGGTGCTTGATGCAGGTGGTCGCGTTGAGCAGACGGGCCACCTCGTCCCGGCTCAGCACCACGGGCAGCTTGCGCGGATGCCTCACCCGCACAAGCTTGCGGGCAAGGTCGGGCCGATCGAGCGTATGGGTGAAGAAGAAGCGCAGCGCCGACACGATGCTGTTCATGGTCGGCGCCGGCATCCCGGCCTCGCCCTGCTCGATCTGGAACCGGCGCAGGTCTTCCGCCGTCGCCCGATCAGGCGACCGCCCGACGAAGGTGGCAAACCGGCCCACGTCGCGAAGGTAGTTGCGCTGCGTCTCCGGCGAGAACCGGCGCATGTTCATGTCGTCGATCAGCCGCTGGCGCAGCGGGCTGACAGGGACCGCGGAAATGGACTCGTTCATCGTCTGGCTCCTCTTGGTTGAAAGGAGCCAAAATGGTCCACCCCGGCCGGGCGATCCTCAATCGAGACCAGATGATCGACGGCCTGCCGCCTACCTCACCGCTCGCACCCCTCCCGCGCAGCGGGTTCGTTCCCCGGCCCAATCCGGAACCACGCATCGCACATGCCGCAATGCCCCATTCTCGCCAACCTTGATTTTTCCGGCGAAATATGCTTTTATTCCTCTATTCGCTCTTTGAATGGTAAATAGGCTCAATTCGGCGCGCCAAGCTTGTCGCGGCGCGTCCCTCCATTACCGCCGACGCGGGAACCGGCGCGGCCGATGGGCGGCTCCGCCGCCCCGCCGTCCACAACACAACCTCCTGAAACCAAACGAGAAATCGGCAAAATGATGACATTCGACGACGTTCGATGACAATCCTACGGCGCGGCGGGCGATTTCCGCCGGTCCGTCAAGGACTTAAGTCATATCAGCGGTGCCGAATAATCATCATTCGTCGCCGCCCAGGCGGCGCCGGCGTCCTCCGCTCCGCTCCCCTCCCCTCACCCCCGGGCGAACTCTTCCCTGAGCTGGCGGTAGAGGCGGCGGTAGCGGGCCAGTTTTTCGCCATAGGCGGCGGCGAGCGCTTGGTCGGGCTCGACGACATGATCGACGGCGGGCGGCGTGCAGACGGCCAGCGGGTCCTCGCCCGTCGCCGCCAGGCGGCCGAGGCGGGCGGCCCCATAGGCGGGGCCGATTTCGCCGCCGGCATGATAGGTGAGCGGCCGGCCGAGCACGGTTGCCAGGATGCGCCCCCACAGCCGGCTGCGGGCGCCGCCGCCGATGACCGAGACGGTGTCGATTTCGGCCCCCGCCGCCAGCAGCGCGTCCTGGCCGTCGGCGAAGGCGAAGGCCACGCCCTCCAACACGGCGCTGCCCAGCGCGGCGCGGTCGGCATCGAAGGTGAGGCCGAAGAACACGCCCTTGGCGGCGGGGTCGTTGTGCGGCGTACGCTCGCCGGCCAGATAGGGCAGGAAGGCGACGGAGGCCCGGGCATCGCCGGCCGCCTCGATCTCGGCCACCAGCGCCGCTTCGCTGCCGGCGCCGGTCAGCGCCATCACCCACGAAAGGCAGGACGCCGCGCTCAAGATCACCGACATCTGGTGCCAGGTGCCGGGCAGGCAGTGGCAGAAGGCGTGCACCGCCTGTTCCGGGTTGGGCGAGAAGGCGGCGTTGGCGACGAAATAAACCCCCGAGGTGCCGAGCGAGAGAAACGCCCGGCCCGGCGCCACGGTGCCGACGCCCACCGCGCCGGCCGCGTTGTCCCCGGCCCCGCCGGCCACCACGACGCCCGCGCCCATGCCCCAATCGGCGGCGAGTTCGGGCTTGAGGGTGCCGCCGGGTTGGCTGCCCTCGACCAGGCGGGGCATGTGGTCGCGGCTCAGCCCGGTGGCCGCCAGCATGGCTTCCGACCACGCGCGGCCGGCGACATCGAGCCACAGGGTGCCGGCGGCGTCCGACATCTCGGAAACATGCTCGCCGGTCAGGCGCAGGCGCAAATAGTCCTTGGGCAGCAACACCTTCGCGACGCGCTTGAACACATCGGGCTCGTGGCCGGCCACCCACAAAAGCTTGGGCGCCGTGAAGCCGGGCATGGCGAGGTTGCCGGTGATCCTGCGCGAGGCCGGCTCGCGGCGCTCCAGCTCGGCGCACTCGGCCGCCGAGCGGCCGTCGTTCCACAGGATGGCCGGGCGCAGCACGGCATCGTTGTCATCGAGCAGCGTGGCGCCGTGCATCTGGCCGGACAGGCCGATGCCGCGCACCGCCGCCAGTTCCTTCGGGTGGCTGGCCTTGAGGGCGGCGAGGGCGGCGAGCGTCGCCCGCCACCAGGCCTCGGGGTCCTGCTCCGACCACAAGGGATGCGGGCGGGCGACGTCGAGCGGGGCCGCGCCCTGCCCGATCACCGCCTGGGCGTCGTCGACCAGCGCCGCCTTGACGCCCGAGGTGCCGAGATCGATGCCGAGGTACATAGGAGGCCCTCCCCTACCAGCGGTGATGGACGTGGGCGCGGATGCGGGCGTCGTAGAGCTTGCGCAGGCGGCGCATGGTTTCCTCGGCCAGCGCCGGCAGCACCGAGGCGGCGGCGTTGGCCCGGGCCTGTTCGGCGTTCCTGGCGCCGGGAATGACGGTGCCGACGGCGTCGTGCATCAGGATCCATTTCAGCGCGAACTGCGCCATCGTCATGCCTTCCGGCACCAGGGCGCGGATGTCGTCCACCGCGTCGAGGCCGGTTTCATAGGGCACGCCGGAGAAGGTCTCGCCGACATCGAAGGCCTCGCCATGCCGGTTGTACAGCCGGTGGTCGTCGGCGGAAAACGCGGTGTCGCGGCTCATGCGCCCGGAGAGCAGCCCGCTGGCCAGCGGCACCCGCACGATGACGCCGACCTGGCGCTCGCGGGCGAGGCGGAAGAAGAGTTCCGCCGGGCGCTGGCGGAAGATGTTGAAGATGATCTGCACCGTCTCGACGCCGGGGTATTCGGTGGCCTTGATGGCCTCCTCGACCTTCTCGACGCTGACGCCGTAGTGGCGGATCTTGCCGGCTTCCTTGAGGTCGTCCAGCGCCTCGAACACCTCGGGCCGGTAGTAGACCTCGGTCGGCGGGCAGTGCAGCTGCACCAGGTCCAGCGCGTCGGTTTCGAGGTTCTTCAGGCTGCGCTCGATCCAGGCGGTGAGGTTGTCGCGGTTGTAGGCCTCGGCGACGTGCGGGCTGGCCCGCCGGCCGGCCTTGGTGGCGACGAAGACGCCCTGGCGCCCGCCCCGTTCCTTGAGCGCGCGGGCGATGAGGCGCTCGCTGCGCCCGTCGCCGTAGACGTCGGCGGTGTCGATGAAGTCGACCCCGGCGTCGAGCGCGGCGTGGAGCGCCGCCACGGCGTCGGCGTCGTCCACGTTGCCCCAATCGGCGCCGATGGCCCAGGCGCCGAAGCCGATTTCGGAGACGCGGCCGATGCGGCCGAATTGGCGATGGTTCATGGACGGTCCCTCCTGTTGGCTCGAATGGACGGGTGCCCCGCATCCGCCCTCGTCGATCCCGGGCTCGCCCCACCTCTCCCCGGCCCTCTCCGCCCCCCGGGGCGGAGAGGGAGGGACCCGCGCAGCGGGAGGGTGAGGTGGGGGGGCTGAGCCGTGTCGTCGCACTGTATCACCTGCTTTCCGTTTCCGGGGTCTAGGCCGACGCCGGCGCCAGCAGCCCCCACGCATCGAGGCGGATTCGCAGATCCTCCGCCCCGCAGAAGTCGATGCCGTGGAAACCCAGGCGCCGGGCCGCCGCGACGTTGACCGGCGAATCGTCGATGAAGACGCACTCGCCGGCCGTCAGGCCGTAGGTTTCGAGGAAATGCAGGAAAATGGCCGGATCGGGCTTGATCAGGCGCACCTCGCCCGACACCACGATGCCGTCGAACAGCTCGAAGAAGGGAAAGCGCCGGCGGGCCTCAGCGAACTTCTCGACCGAGAAGTTGGTGATGCCATAGAGGGGGACGCCGGCCTCCTTCAGCCCTTCCAGGACCTCGACGGAATCTTCGAAGGCGTGCGTCACCATCTCGGCCCAGCGGTGGTGGTAGGCGGAGATCCGCTCGGCCTCCCCGGGGAAGCGGGCGGTCAGCTCGGCGACCCCCTCGTCGAAGGTACGCCCGGCATCCTGCATCAGGTTCCACGACGACGAGCAGACGAAGGTGAGGAAGCGCTCCATCGCCGCCTCCTCGCCCGGCCCGTAGATCTTGCGAAAAAGGTGGCGCGGATTCCACTCGATCAGCACGCCGCCGAAATCGAAGACCACGGCGCAGGGCGCCCCTCCGGCATGGTCCGCCGTCATAGCGCCTCCCACCGTGCCGATTTGCCGGAGCGGAACAGGGCATCGATGACCCGCATGTTCCTGACCGAATCCTCGAGCGGGAACTCGGCGGGCTTGCCGGTGCGGATGCCCTCGGAAAAAGCGTCGCCCTGGAGGGTGTATTGATTGACCATGGGAAATTCCTCGGGTTTTGCCGAGATGTCGCCGAGCGCGCCTTCGGCGTCGACGAAGATGCGGCTGGGTTCGGCGGGCGCCGCATTGAAGGGGACGCGCACCTCGATGCGCCCGGCGGTGCCCAGGATCTGCACCCGCTGGTAGGGGATCAACTGGGTCGAACAGGTGAACGTCGCCTGCCCCTCGGGGAAATCGAGGATGGCGCTGGTCAGCCGGTCGACCTTCGTCGCCGGGTCGCGCTCGATCAGCGCCACCACGCGGGTCGGCTCGGCGCCGAACAGGAAGCGCGCCGTCACCACCGGATAGCAGCCGATGTCGTAAATGCCGCCGCCGCCGATGTCGGCCTTGTTGCGGATGTTGACGGGATCGACATTGCTGTAGCTGAAGAACGCCTGGATGGCCCGCAAGCGGCCGATGCGGCCCTCGCGCACCAAGTCGCGGGCGCGCCGCCATTGCGGGTGGTGGCGCACCATGAAGGCTTCCTGGATGCGCACCCCGGTGCGGTCGCGCACGGCGATCAGCGAGCGCGCCTCCTCGGCGGTGAGCGCGATCGGCTTCTCGCACAGCACGTGCTTGCCGGCCTCCGCCGCCTGGATGCTGACCGGCACATGCAGATGATTGGGCAACGGGTTGTAGACGGCCTCGATCTCGGGATCGGCCAGCAGTTCCTCGTAGGTCCCATAGGCCCTGGGGATGCCCAGCTTGGCGGCCACCGCCTTGGCGGCGGCCAAATCGCGCGAAGCGATGGCGACTACGCGGGTGAGCCGGCCCGCCTGCAGGGCGGGAATGACCTTTTCGCGGCCGATCTTGGCCGTACTGACGATTCCCCAGGCGACCGGTTGCATGCCTCTCTCCCCTTGCTGCCCCGATGGGGCTCTCCTCCCCTATGGTGGGCCGCCGCAACCGCCTGTCAACCTCAATCGAAGGTCGCGGGGGCGCGGCCTCGCCCGAAGGCGGCCACTCCCTTATTTAACGTTTTTATCATGTATATAAATTTAATAATACGTTTTTCTTGATTATTTTCTATCGATAGTACACATATTCATGACAAACGACAGCCGGGACCTTCTCCATGAGCGAACCGAGACACGACACCCCTCCTCTCGCCGCCGGCGCCGCCCAGCGGGCGGCGGACCTTGCCGCGCGCCACGGCCATCTCCACGGCATCGACCTTATCCGCGCGACGATCCGGGAACTTCCGGGGCGCATCGCGCTGGCCTCGTCGTTCGGCGCGGAATCGGCCGTTCTTCTGCACATGGTGTCGAGGGTCGATGCCGGCCTGCCGGTCATCTTCCTCGACACCGGCAAGCTGTTCGAGGAGACGCTACGCTACCGCGACGCCCTGGTGGCGCGCCTGGGCCTGACCGGCGTCATCGAGGCGAAGCCCGAGAAGGCGTGGCTCGCCGAGGCCGACCCCGGCGGCACGTTGTGGCGCTTCGATCCCGACCTTTGCTGCCGCATCCGCAAGGTCGCGCCGATGGAAACCGCGCTTCGCGATTTCGACGCCTGGATCACCGGGCGCAAGCGCATGCACGGCGGCGAGCGGGCGGGCCTGGATGCCATCGAGGCCGCCGACGGCCGTATCAAGATCAATCCGCTGGCCGACTGGAGCCGGCGCCGTATCGAGGCCTACCTCGAGAGCGAGAATCTGCCCCGTCATCCCCTCGAAGCCGAAGGCTTCCCGTCCATCGGCTGCGTGCCCTGCACGGCCCGCCCGCAGCCGGGAGGCGATGTCCGCTCGGGACGCTGGGCCGGCCTGGCCAAGACCGAATGCGGCATCCACCGTCCCCAGCTTGCCGCCACCCACGGAGACGACCGCCGATGAGAGATCTCGACCATCGCGTCGTCGGCGGCTACGTCGTCCAGGGACCCGCCGAGGCAAGCCGCAACCTGACCGCCATCGCCCACGCCGTCGGCGGCGAGGAGCGGGCCCGCGCCTATGGGCACGGCGCGGGGGTTCTGTGGCTGACCGGACTGTCGGGCAGCGGCAAGTCGACCCTGGCCATGGCGCTGGAACGCCAGCTGTTCGATCGCGGCTATGGGGTCTACGTGCTGGACGGCGACAACGTGCGGGGCGGGCTCTGCCGCGACCTCGGATTCTCGGCCGCCGACCGGGCCGAAAACATCCGCCGCGTCGCCGAAACGGCACGGCTGTTCGCCGACGCCGGCTTCGTGGTGATTTCGGCTTTCATTTCGCCCTCCCGCGAGGACCGCCAACGGGCCCGCGAGATCGTCGGCCCGGGCTTTCACGAGATCCACGTCAAGGCCGGCCTGGAGGTCTGCGAGGCGCGCGATCCCAAGGGGCTCTACGCCAAGGCGCGGGCCGGCGAAATCGCATCTTTCACCGGAATATCGGCTCCGTATGAGGAGCCACAAGCTCCCGACCTGACGGTGGACACCGCCGCCCTGTCCATCCCCCAAGGCCTGGCCCTTCTGACCCGCTACGTCGAGGACCGCTTCGGCCGGGAGGCGGCACTCGGCGCCACCGGCTGAGGGCGGCTGGCGCCGCTTCAATCCTCGTGGAACTGGGCGCGTCCCATCTCGATATGATGGCGCATCGCCTCGACCGCCATCGCCGGCGAGCGCTTTTCGATCGCTTCGAGGATGCGCAGATGTTCCTTGGCCGCCTCCTGGGGCCGGCCATGCTTGTATGTGCCGTGCTGCTGTGAGACCCGCTGCACGTCCGCCTGGATCAGGCCGATGAGGGACCGCAGCAGCACATTGTTGGTGGCCTCCGCCACGCGGATGTGGAACAGGCTGTCCTCCCCCAGCGTATCGCCGCCCTTCTGCACCTGCTCGGCCAGGTCCTCGCAGGCTTTGCGGATGTCGGCGATCTGTTCCGGCGTCGCTCTCGTCGCCGCCAATTCCGCGGAGAAGATCTCCAGCACGCCGCGAACCTCGGTCAGCATCTGCGGCGTCAGGTCTTCCATCACCAGTACGCCCCGGACCAGCCGCTCAAGCGTCTGGACGCTGATCTTCTCGACGACCGTTCCGCTTTGCGGAAAGGTCCGGACGATGCCGTAAAGCTCCAGCTTGTGAAGCGCCTCGCGCACATGGGCGCGGCCCACCTCGAACCGCTCCATGAGAGCCCGCTCCGACGGAAGCCGTTGGCCGGGCTTCAGCACGCCGTTCGTCACCAGCTGGCTGACCTGTTCGATAATGACGTCGGCCGGGCGCTTCACACGGATGCGCTTCAGATACCCGCACACGTCCGTGTCATCTTCAAGCATGGAGCGCCTCCGCCATATTTGGTATTTTCAGAACCAATTTATCGGCATCCCTCAGTCATGTCAAGGATGCCATGGTTGACTTACAAGGGATATCCCAGTTATGCTCGCCAATAAAACCAAAAAACCAATTGACCAGAACCTGATCGACATCATCCCTTGCGCGCTCAACGAGCGGCCATCGCTTGAGCGGCGAGATCGAGCAGCAGACGGAACACCCATAGGGAGGAAAGCATGCACAGAATCATCGCGACCATCGCCGCCACGGCACTGGCAACCACCACCGCCGCCGCCGCGACAACCACATTCAAGTTCGAAAGCTCGGATGCCGCCGGCAGCCAAGTCTATGAAATTCAGAAGGAATGGACCGACCGGCTCGAGGCGGCCTCGAACGGACGCTTCAAGATCGACCTCCTGCCGCTGGACGCGGTGGTCAAGTCCTCGGACATTCTGACCGGCGTGCGCAACAACGTCATCAACGGCGCCATGGCCACCAGCGCCCACTACGCAGGCGAAGACCCGGGCTTTGGCCTCATCGGCGATCCGATCAGCGCGTGGAGCTCGGACGAGGACATCCTGAAGTTCTACTACCTCGGCGGCGGCATGCAGGTCGTCGACGGCATCATGAGCGGCTGGGGCGTCAAGCTCATCGGCATCTCGCTCACGGGGTCGGAATCGTTCGTCTCGAAGAAGCCCATCCGGACGATCGAGGAATTCAAGGGCGTGAAGCTGCGCGCGCCGACCGGGCCGGTGCACAAGCTGTTCTCCGCCTTCGGGGCGGCGCCGGTCAGCCTGCCGAGTTCCGAGGTCTATACCTCGCTCGACAAGGGCGTGATCGACGCGGCGGATTATTCGACCTTCGCCAGCAACCAGAAGCAGGGCGTGAACGACATCGCCAAGTTCCCGATCTATCCCGGCTTCCATTCCTCGCCCACGGTTCACATCATCATGAACCTGAAGGAGTGGGAAAAGATCGGAAAGAACGACCAGGTCTTCCTGCAGTCCTACTTCAAGGGCCTGGCCATGGATTCGCTGATCCGCCCCCATTACGAAGATCGCGTCGCGGTCGCCCAGGCCCTCAAGAAGGGCGTGCAGCCGATCGCCTGGAGCGACGAAGAGCGAGCGAAAGTGCGCCAGCACGCCCAGAAGATCTGGGAAGAGATCGCGGCCAAGTCGGAGATCGGCAAGAAGTTCCTCGATACCCTGATGACCTTCCTCAAGGCCCAGGGGCAGATGTAACCTGGAAACCGCCGCGGGACGCGCCTCCGGCCCGGCCCGCGGCCTTCTTCCGAACGGCCCTCGCCATGGGAGGAACCGTGCTCGATTTCATCGAAAAGGTCGACCGGGCCGTCATGCGGATCGGCAACTCGGCCAGCGTGCTCTATTTCGGGGTCGTGTGTATCGCCTTTTACGAGGTCATGGCGCGCTACCTGTTCAATTCTCCAACCAGCTGGGTACACGAAACCACAACTTTCGTCATCGGACTCTGTCTCGTCTACGGGGGCGTTCACTGCTATGCGGCCGACAGGCACATCTGCATGCGGTTCATCCGCGACACCTTCGGCCCCCGGGGTCGGTGGATCGTCGACTTCATCACCCACAACTGCGTCCTGATCTTTTTCGCCATGCTGCTTCACGGCGCCTTCTTCTCGGCGTGGGACGCCTTCATCCGGCCGAACGGGACTTTCCGCATGCAGACCTCGGGAACCGGCCTCGACACGCCGTTCCCGGCGATCAGCAAGGCCTTCCTGCTGGTTTGCTGCGTGATCCTCGTGGGGCTCGCGATCCTGCATTACGTGCGCCATCTGGCCATCGCGAAGGCAGTCTTCGACGGCACTTACGTCGAACCGCCCCACGTCGGGAAGGAGTGACGCCCGTGTTGAGCGCGATCGGCATCGGGCCGGCCACGATCCTCATCTTCGGCACGATGATCATGCTGCTGGCTCTGGGCATGCCGCTTGGATTCCTGACCGGCTTCATCGCGGTCGGAGTCGCCTATCTCTGGTTCGGTGACGCCAACGTGCTGCACATGGTGGCGGGCCGGATCGTCGATTTCACCACGTCCTACACCTTCGTCGCGGTACCGATGTTCGTGCTCATGGCATCGATGCTCGACAAGACCGGGATCGCCAAGGACCTTTACAACGCCATGCGGATCATCGCCGGGCGGCTTCCCGGTGGCATCGCCGTGCAGAGCATGGCGGTCGCGGTGTTGCTTGCCGCGATGTCGGGCATCATCGGCGGCGAGACGGTGCTTCTTGGCTTGGTCGCCCTGCCGCAGATGCTGCGACTGGGCTATAACCAGAACTTGGCGATCGGCACCGTGGTTGCCGGCGGAGCGCTTGGCACCATGGTGCCGCCCAGCATCGTGCTGATCGTCTATGGCCTGTCCGCCAACGTCTCGGTCGGCGACCTGTTCCTGGCCTCCTTCCCGCCCGCGTTCCTGCTGGCGGGGCTGTACATCATCTATATCCTCGTCCTGTGCTTCCTGCGGCCCGAGTACGGCCCACCCATGAAGCGCGGCGAACTCCAAAGCATGACCCGCGCCGACTTCGTCAGGATGGCCCGCGACATCGCCATTCCGGCCCTGATCGCGCTCTGGGTACTCGGCAGCATCTACGGCGGCATCGCCTCGGTCACGGAGTCGGCCTGCGTCGGCGTGGCGGCGGTTTTCGTGGCGGCGCTCTATCGCCGCGAACTGTCGGTGGCGATCGTTTACGATGCCCTGAAGCACACCATGCGCACGGTTGGCATGATCATCTGGGTCGGCATCGGCGCCACCATGATCATCGGCGTTTACAACCTCATGGGCGGAGACAAGTTCGTCAAGGATCTCATCGTCAGCCAGGACGTCGCCCCCATCGTCGTCGTTCTCCTGATGATGCTGGTCCTGATATTCCTCGGCATGTTCCTGGACTGGATCGGCATCGCGCTCCTGTGCATGCCGATCTTCGTGCCGATCATCGTCGACCTCGGGTATGACCCGATCTGGTTCGGCGTGCTGTTCTGTATCAACATGCAGGTGTCGTTCCTGACCCCACCCTTCGGCCCCGCGGCCTTCTACCTGAAAAGCGTGGCGCCCCCGGGCATCGAGCTGACAGATATCTTCCGCGCCGTATGGCCGTTCATCATCATGCAGATCATCGTGCTCGTCGCGGTGCTGCTCGTACCGGAGATATCGACCTTCATGATCAACTAGCGGACCGCCAATTTTTTTGATTCCTGCTTTAGCAGGGCGTTGACTTAGGAGTGGATCGGACTGCGGCGGATTCCGGGCCGTTTCGGAACTAATTTTCAAGGATGGAACCGGATCGTTTCACGGGTGGAAAAGTCGCACCGCACACGAGGCTTGATCGGCGTCCCGTTGTGCGCCATTACCGAAGTTCCCGGGGAACGAACATCGACAGCAAGGGATACGGAAGCACATGCGTGCCTTATTCATTCACGGCGAGAAGGACCTGCGGCTGGGCGAGTTGCCCGAACCGGAGACGAAGCCCGGCGAATACAAGCTGAAGGTCGCCAGCGCGCTCATCTGCGGCAGCGACCTTCACTATTACCTGGAAGGCGGCATCGGCACCCGGCGCATCCAGAAGCCCCATGTTCCCGGCCACGAATTCGCCGCCTGGATGTGGGATGACCGGGCCGAGGAAGTCGGCCTGAAAAAGGGTCAGCTGGTGGCGGTCGAGCCGTCGCACTTCTGCCGCGAATGCGAATATTGCCGCCGCGGCCTGCCGCACCTGTGCAAGAACCTGCGCTTCCGCGGCTCGCCGCCCAACCATGGCGCCATGACCGAGTTCATCACCGCGCCCCGCGAATCGATCATCCCCGTTCCCGAGGGCTTCACCGCCGACGAGGTGGCCTTCCTGGAACCGGTCGGAATCGGCATCCATGCGCTCAAGAAGGCCGACCTGCAGTTGGCCGACAGCGTCGCCATCCTGGGCTGCGGGCCGATCGGGCTCGTCCTGCTGCAGCTGGCCCGCGCCCATGGCGCCGGCGCCATCTATTGCGCCGACCCGCTGGAATACCGCGCCAAGAAGGCCCTGCAATTGGGCGCCGACCAGGTGGGAGCCAGCTACAAGGACATCGTGGAAATGACCGGCGGCCGTGGCGTCGACCTCGCCATCGACGCCACCACCTCGCCCAACGCCATGGCCGAGACCATCGCCATGGTCCGGCCGGCCGGGCGCATCGTGCTGGTCGGCATTCCCACCGGCGTCAACTACAATGCCTTCGACGCCATGCCGTTCCGCTCCAAGGAACCGACCATCAAGATCTGCAATCGCATGAGCGAGGTCTATCCGGAAGCCATCGAGGCGGTGCGCCGCGGCATGATCAACGTCAAGGCCATCATCACGCACCACGGCGCGATGGAAGATGCCGTCTCGCTGTTCGAGCGCCAGGGCGCCTATCGCGACGGCTCGCTCAAAAGCGCGATCTATCCGAACGGGGTTCCGAACTGATCCAGCCGCGTCGGCCGGCCGGCAAATGAGGGGCCGCCCGCGGGCGGCCTCTTTTTTCGTCAGACCGCCGGCCCGCCATCCTCGGCGATCGGCAGCGTGAACGACGCCACCACGCCGCCCCCCATCTTGTCGCCGATGCTGAATTCCCCGGCGTGGGCCTCGACGATGTGCTGGCAAATCAGCAGGCCAGAGCCCAGTTCCCCGGGTTTCGTCGAGACATAGGGATAAAACAGGCGGTCGCGGGCCGCGCCGGAAATGCCGACGCCGGGACCTATCCCCGTGCCCTCGACCTGGAACCAGACGCGCCGGCCGTTGCGCCGGCCGGTGCCGACCCGGAGCGCCCGCTGCGGGCTTTCGACGCCGGCCATCGCCTCGACGCAGTTGCGCGCCAGGCTGATGACCACCTGGGCGATCTGCATGGGATCGGCCGTCACCCGCGGCAGATTCCCCGCGAGGTCGAGGTCGACCACGATGTCGGCCTCGCGCCGCACCAGGTCGACGGCGTCGCGGATGATCTGGTTCAGGTCGACGGCCCGCTTGGCCGTTTCCTTGCCGACGACCCGGCGAACCCAATCGACGGTCTCGCCCGCCACCGTCGCCTGCTGGAGAACGAAGTCGAACGCCTCTTCCGCGTCCCCCGTCGACGCCGAGGGGGACGCCAGGCGGCGCTTCGCCTCGCGCGCGCGGGCGGCAATGGCGGTCAGCGGCGGCTTCAGATCCCGGACCAGGCTGGTGGCGATCTCCTCGGTGCTGCTGCGGCCCGACACGCGGGCCAGTTCCAGGGCCAGTTGCCGATGCTTTTCCTCGGCGTTGCGGCGCTCGGTCACGTCGTGCACGATGCCGTTGGCCCGCACCGGCGTCCCATCCGGCCTTCTCTCGATCTCGCTGCTGATCTCCAGATGGCGGACCGCCCAATCCGGCCGCAGCGCCCGCAATTGCCCGACGTCGAGGTTCTGTCCCATCTTCGTCAACAGGGCGAAGGCTTCCTTTGCGCGATCGCGATCCTCGGGATGGACCGCCTCGATGAGGACGTCGATGGACATCGGCGCCTCCGCCGCCAGCCCCAGGATGCTTCCGACCTCCCGCGACCAACTCATCCGGCCGCCCGCATAGTCGTAACTCCACGACCCCACGTGGGCGATGCGCTGCGCTTCCTTCAGGCGGCTCTCGCTCTGCTCGAGGGTCGCGAACATGTCGTCGAGGCGCGCGATGGCCTCGTCAAGCGCGCGCAGGGGAATTCTGCGCAGGACAACCACAACGGCGCCGGCCAGCCCGCAGGAGAGGGCGAACACCAGCACGGTTTCGAGAACGATCGGCAGCAGGCTGATGGCGGTTTCGACGCGGCCGATCACCCGCCCGCCATCCTCGAAGTTGCGGGTCCGGGTGAGGACGGGGAAGGCCGGGTCCCCACCCACCGTCCGCACGAGACCGCCACCGGCGTCCATGACGCGAACGCGGGCGCCGCCGGAAAAGAGCGCGGTGGAAACCACATCGCCAAGGCGTTCGGCCTGAAACGTCCAGGTGTCGGGAAACCGGTATATGAAGCGGGTCAGGTTCTGTACGATCAATTCGGTCTGGTTGCCCAGGTACCGCGCTTCGCCTCGATAGGAGGCGATGCCGAAAACCAGCGGCGCGAGGACGGCAACGCCGACGGCGACCGCCGTCGCCGACCGGACGATCGTTCTTCTGACACTGCCATAGACTTGCCGTTGCATCGGTGGCCTACTTTCCTTCCCTAAGCGGCACGACCCCGGTGGCCTCCAGGATGTCGCGCCCTTCCGGCGACGCCGCGAACTCCATGAAGGCCCGCACCGCCGGCTCGGGCTCGGGGCGGGTGACGAAGTGGAACGTCTTGGTCAGATCGTAGGTCCCGTCGCGGATGGTCTCGACGGTGGGCATAACGCCATCCAGCGCCAACGCCCTGATCGGCCGCCTCTCGGCGAGAATCAGGGAAAGCGAGTTGGGGCCGATGGCGCCCGGTATCGTCTCGATCAGTTCCGCCGCTTCCTGATCGGTGTAGGCCACCGGCACGATCCTTTTCTCGGCCGCCGCCTGCCAAGCCGAGGCCAGCCGGGGAAGAAACCGCAGCAGGATTTCGGTGTCACCGTCGGACGGCGGCCTCAGGATAAAGCGGATCGGCGTGCCGTCGCCCCACGCGGTGATCTTTTCCTCGTAGATGTCGACGATTTCCGTGCTGCGGATGGTATTGCGCGGATTGTCGCGCCGCACGGCAAACACCAATGCCGTCGCGCCGTAGGGGTGGACGGCTAGGCCCAGGCCGCGTTCCGCCACCTTCAACGGCCGCGAGGTCAGGCCGATGTCGAGCGCGCCGGCCGCCACCGCCTTGACCGCTCCCGACGTGCCGACGCTGGGCAGGACGACGCCGGTGATCTCCGGGTGCCGTTTCGTCAGGCCATCGAGCAGGAGCTGGACGCCGCCAAGGGCCGATCCGGTACCGCCGATCCTAAGCGCCGGTTCCGCCGCCACGGGGCCGCCATAGCCCGTCGCGCCAAACAAAAGCATCGCCGCCAGCAAGATCCTCAGGACCGCCATCGCCGTTCCTTCCCTCGCGGCTTCATGGTGTGCCGCTGTTATGGTTCGATCTTAGCCCAACGGGGGCAACGATCCCAGTCCTTACGGCCTGCCGTCAGAGGGCGCGGATCGTCGGCGGCGCGCCACCCTCGGCCACCGCCAGCGGATTGGCCAGCGGCAGGCCGAAACCCGCCGCCTCGATTTCGAAGACGTCGCCCGGCATGGCCTTGATGCCGGCCGCGAAACTGAGGGTCGCGGTGCCGAAGAAATGGCAGTGGGCGTCGCCCGGCCGGCGGAACTGCGGATACTTGAAGTGATGGTGCTCGAGGTTGGCGATGGAATGCGACATGTTGTCCTCGCCACTGACGAATTCGGCCTCCCACAGCACCTTGCCGGCGCGCCGGATGCGGCTTTTGCCGGCAACGTGGCCGGGCAGCGAGCCGACCAGCAACTCGGGCCCGAACGAACAGGGCCGGAGCTTGGAATGGGCGAGATAGAGATAGTTCTGGCGCTCGGTGACGTGGTCGGAGAATTCGTTGCCGAGCGCGAAGCCGAGGCGGAACGGCGTGCCGTCGGGACCGACCACGTAAAGGCCGACGATCTCCGGCTCCTCGCCGCCATCGAGCGAAAAATCGGGCATCGCCAGCGGATGGCCGGGCGCCGCAACGATGCCGCCGTCGCCCTTGTAGAACCATTCCGGCTGGATGCCGGCGCGGCCCGGTTCCGGCTTGCCGCCCTCCAGGCCCCAGCGGAACATCTTCATCGAATCGGTAAGGTCGTCCTCGCTTTTCACCGTACCCTGGTGCATGGCGGCCCGGGCGCTGGCGCTGCCCAGATGGGTCAGCCCGGTGCCGGTCACCAGCAGGTGGGCGGGGTCGGGATGCAGCAGCGGCGCCAGCAGGCGCCCGTCGGCGACGACGGCGGCATAGTCCACCGTTTCGCGGCCGGCCCGTTCGGCCGCCAGATCGGCCAGCGGCCGGCCGGCGGCGATGGCATCCTGGGCCAGATGGTAGGTGCCGGACGTGCCGGACAGCACGCTCAGCGTTCCCTGTCCCTCGTCGACCCGGCCGACGGCGACCTTGCCGTCGCCGGCGGTGAATTGCACCAAGCGCATGATTCCGCCCCCTTCGGTCGTGGAGACCTCTCGTTCAGGGCGCAGTATAGGCGGTTTTCACCGTGGTGTAGAAGTCGACGGCGTAGCGGCCCTGCTCGCGGCTACCATAGCTCGACCCTTTGCGGCCGCCGAACGGCACGTGGTAGTCGACGCCGGCCGTCGGCAGGTTGACCATCACCATGCCAGCCTGGGCGTGGCGCTTGAAATGGCTGGCGTATTTCAGCGACCCCGTGCAGATGCCGGACGACAGGCCGAACGGCGTGTCGTTGGCCACCGCCAGGGCCTCGTCGTAGTCCTTGACGCGGATGACATTGGCGACCGGGCCGAAAATCTCCTCGCGGCTGATGCGCATGGCGTTGGTGGTTTCGGTGAACAGCGCCGGCTGCAGGTAGTAGCCTTCCTTGGCGCGGTTCAGCCGTTGGCCGCCCCAGGCCAGCCTGGCGCCTTCCTTCTTGCCGATGTCGATGTATTCCATGTCCTGGGCCAGCTGGCCCTCGTCGACGACCGGGCCGATATCGGTGCCTGGGGTCAGCGCATCGTCTACCTTCAACGCCTTCATGCGCTCGATCACCGCGTCCACGAACCGGTCATGGATGCCTTCCGTCACCACCAGCCGGCTGGAGGCCGTGCAGCGCTGCCCTGTCGAGAAGAAGGCGCCGTTGACGGCGCAGGAAACGGCCGTGGAAAGATCGGCGTCATCCAGTACCACCAGCGGGTTCTTGCCGCCCATCTCCAATTGGAACTTCGCGCCGCGCCTGGCGCAGGCCTCGGCCACCCGGCCGCCCGTCGCCACCGAACCAGTGAAACTGACCCCGGCAACGTCGGAATGCGTGATCAGCGCCTCGCCGACCACCGAACCGCGGCCCATCACCAAATTGAAGACGCCGGCCGGCAATCCCGAACGGGACAGAATTTCCGCCAACGCCCAGGCCGAGCCCGGCGCCGCATCGGCCGGCTTGGCGACCACGCAGTTGCCAAAGGCCAGTGCCGGGGCGATCTTCCAGGCGGGCGTGGCACTCGGGAAGTTCCACGGCGAGATGATGGCGACGACGCCGATCGGTTCGCGCGTCACCTCGACGCCGATGCCGGGACGCGTCGAGGCCATCGTTTCCCCGGGCACGCGCAGCGCCTCGCCGGCGAAGAATTTGAAGATGTAGCCGGCCCGCGCCGCCTCGCCGATGCCCTCGGGCAGCGTCTTGCCCTCCTCGCGGGACAGCAGGCGGCCCAGTTCCTCCTTGCGGGCCAGAATTTCGGTGCCGACCGCGTCGAGCACGTCGAAGCGCTGCTGGGGCGTGCTGACGCTCCACGCCGGGAAGGCCGCCTTGGCGGCGGCCACCGCCGCCTCGGCCAGCGCCTTGTCGCCATAGGCGTAGGCGCCGACAACATCGGAAAGGTCGGACGGATTGACATTATCGCGCGGCGTGCCCGCCGCTATCCACTCGCCCGCCACGTAATTGCCATGCACGGTCATGGAACTCCTCCCTTTCTCTGCCATCTCGAATCGAGCCAAAAGGTATGGTCCGGCACACGCCTTACAAGAGGCCGCGCGCCATCAGGTTGCGCATCAGCGCCGAAACGCCGAAGGTCCAGGGCTCGATCTTCTCGCAATGCTCGACCCGGTTGACCAGCGTTCCCAGCTTCGGCGACGCGATGCTGACGGTATCGCCCACCTTGTGGGTGAAGCCCTTGCCCGGCGCGTCGCGGTCCTGGGTCGGCGCGAACATGGTGCCGATGAACAGCGCGAAGCCGTCGGGGTATTGGTGGGAGGCGCCGATGGTCTGCGAGACTAGGTCGAGGAGGTCGCGGCTGATCCTGCTGACCGAGCTGACGCCCGAAAGCGCGAAGCCGTCGGCGCCCTCGATCTCCAGCGTCACGTCGCAGGCGCGCACGTCGTCCAGCGTGAACGTCGCGTCGAACAGGCGGATGAAGGGGCCGATGGCGCACGAGCCGGTATTGTCCTTGGCCTTGCCCAGCAGCAGCGCGCTGCGCCCCTCGAAGTCGCGCAGGTTGACGTCGTTGCCCAGGCTTGCGCCCAGACAGCGGCCGCGGGCGTCGACGATAAGCACGATCTCGGGCTCGGGGTTGTTCCAGGTGGAATCCGAGCGCACGCCGACGTCGGCGCCGAAACCGACGGAAGACATCGGCTGGCACTTGGTGAAGACCTCGGCGTCGGGGCCGATGCCGACCTCCAGGTACTGCGACCACAGGCCTTCCTGGATGAGGGTTTCCTTAAGCCGCCGGGCGGTTTCCGAACCGGGCCTGACGGCCGACAGATCGGTGCCGATGCGGGCCGAGAAATCGGCGCGGATGGCCGCTGCCTGGGCCGGATTTCCCTTGGCCCGCTCCTCGATGACCCGCTCGATCAGGCTGGCCGCGAAGGTGACGCCGGCCGCCTTGACGCTCTGCAGGTCGATGGGCGCCAGCAGGAACGGCCTGGTGGCGTCGCGGCTTTCAGGAAAGCTGTTGACCAGGAGTTCGCCGACCGAGCCCAGGCGGACGGCGCCCCTCGCCCCCTCGATGAGGGCCAGCGGGTCGGTGGCGTTGATCAGATCGGCCATGGTGGCGGCGGTGCGGCCGATGTCGTAGACGCCGTCCTTGCGAACGACGACGACGGCCGGTCCGGCCACCGGGTTGTCCTTCGTGGCCGGCGCCCAGGCCCGCCCGACCAGCGTGCCGGCGGCGCCATCCCCGGGCAGCGCCCGACGTTCCCATTGCGGTGCCGAAAAGTCCGGATCGTCCTTCATTTTCCTCGTCCCCTGATTGCCGAGCGAGGACCTATTCTAGCGATCCCGTTTCCCGTGTATATATGGGTCGGTGACGAAAATATGAACGGTCCCGCGAGGTCGCGTCGATGTCCACCACCGACAGTCAACGACCCACGGCCGTCATGGCCGGCCCGCTCAACGGGATCACCGTCGTCGACCTCACCCGCGTGCTGGCCGGCCCCTATTGCACGATGGTGCTTTCCGACCTCGGCGCCCGGGTCATCAAGGTGGAGCCGCCGGGGGGCGACGATTCCCGCCACTACGGTCCGTTCGTCGACGGTGAATCCGCCTATTTCGCCTCGCTCAACCGCGGCAAAGAGAGCATCGCGCTCGACCTCAAGGCCGAGGCCGACCGCGCACTGTTCGAGCGGCTGCTGGCCAGGGCCGATGTCGTGGTCGAGAACTTCCGGCCCGGCACCATGGCTCGCCTGGGCTATGGCTGGGAGGCCCTGCACGAACGGTTTCCCCGGCTGATCTACGCCGCCGCCTCCGGCTTCGGCCATTCGGGCCCCTACAGCCAGCGCCCGGCCTATGACCTGGTGGCCCAGGCGATGGGCGGCATCATGAGCCTGACCGGCCATCCGGGCGGCCCGCCGGCCCGCGTCGGCACCAGCATCGGCGACATCACCGCCGGCCTGTTCGCCACCGTCGGCGTCGCCGCCGCGCTTCATCAGCGCCAGCGGACCGGCCAGGGCATGATGATCGACGTCGCCATGATGGACGGCCAGGTGGCGGTGCTGGAGAACGCGCTGGCCCGCTATTTCGCCACCGGGCAGGTGCCCGGCCCGATGGGCACGCGCCACCCCTCGATCACCCCCTTCGAGGCCTTCGCCACGGCCGACGGCTACATCGTCGTCGCCGCCGGCAACGACGCCCTGTTCGCCCGCCTGTGCCAAGCCGTGGGCCGGCCAGACCTGGCTGACGATCCGCGCTTCGCAAGCAACCAGGAGCGCACCGCCAACGTCGATGCCTTGAAGGTCGAGATGGAAAAGGCATTGCGTCTGCGACCCACCGCCGAATGGCTGGAGGCGCTCGGCGCCGCCCGTTTGCCCTGCGGGCCGATCAACACGGTCGACAAGGTGGTGGCCGACCCCCAGGTGGCGGCCCGCGCCATGGTGGTCAGCGCCGAGGGGGCATCGGGCCGGCCGTTGCGCATGGCCGGCAACCCGATCAAGATGTCGGCCTTCGCCGACCCGCCGACCCGCTCGCGGGTGCCCCGCCTCGACGAGGACAGGGCCCGCATCGTCACCGACTTCGCCGAGGAGTGAGGGACAACCGCCGACCGTTTGCCCCGGGGCGTCGTCGACACTACATTCTTTCCCGGGGACAAGTCCGCCGCCGCGCCATCCGACAGGGAGGAGACGCCATGGCCCGCATCCGCATTATCGTTTCCCGCCATTCGGCCTTCTACAGCCCGTTGCTGGCCTCGATCTCCGCCGGCTTCCTGGCCGAGGAGGGCCTGCAGGCCGACTACGAGGTGGCCAGCGCCGGACGCACGGCCTGGCATGCCTTGAAGGAGGGCACCGCCGACGTCGCCCAGAGCGCGGTGTCGGCGAGTTGGGGACCGTTGGAGCGCGGCGAGCGGCACGACTTCGTCCATTTCGCCGAGATCAACCAGCGCGACGGTTTCTTCATCGCCGGGCGCCGACCCGATCCCGCCTTCACGTGGGACAAGCTGGCCGGCCGCGAGGTGCTGGTCGACCACTTCGGCCAGCCGCTCGCCATGTTCAAGTACGCCGCCCATCGCCAGGGCGTGAACTACGCCGACATCGGGGCCATCGACGCCGGCCAGCCGGACGCCATGGAGACCGCCTTCCGCGGCGGCCGGGCCGACTACGTCCACCTCCAGGGTCCGGCCCCCCAGCAGATGGAAAAGGAAGGCATCGCCCACGTGCTGGCCTCCATCGGCGAGGTCATCGGCCCGGTCGCCTTCAGCAGCCTGCTGGCGTCGCGCCGCTGGCTGGCCACCGACGCCGCCAAGGCCTTCATGCGCGCCTACCGCAAGGCCCGCATCTACGTCAACGACGTCCCGGCCGACGTCATCGCCAAGGCCGAGGACCGGTTCTTTCCCGGCATCGACGCCAGCGTGCTCACCCGCACCATCGCCACCTACCAGGCCCTTGGCTGCTGGCCGCGCGACGTGCACATTCCAAGGCCGGCTTACGAAACGGCGCTCGACGTCTTTCTCCTCGCCGGCGCCATCAAGGTCCGCCATCCCTACGATACGGTGGTGGCGCCGCCACCCGACGAAACGTGATACCGTCAGTCCGACGCCCGCAGACAACCACAGGGAGCGAACGCATGAGTCACCGAGCCATCGTGTTCAAGGCCGAGTGCAAGCCCACGCGCCGCGCGGAGTTCATCCGTCGCGCCCAGCGCCACGCCGGCATCGTGCGCAGCGAGCCGGGCTGCATCCGCTGCGACGTGCTGGTCCCCGAGAAGGGCGGCAACACGGTCTATCTTTACGAGCTGTTCGAGGACGAGGCGGCGATCAAGGCGCACTCCGACATGCCCTACATGCCGGGCTGGCGCGACGACATCACGCCGATGCTGGAAAGCCGCGAGCCGGTTTTCGTGATCGTGACGAACGACTGAGCCCGCCCGCCGTCACTGGCTGGCGGTGATGCCGCCGTCGACGTACATCACCTGGCCGGTGACGAAGGAGGCCCCCGGCGAGCAGAAGAACAGCACCGGGCCGACGATGTCCTTGGGATCGGCGATGCGCCCCAGGGGGATGCGCTCCTGGAGGTATTTGCGGAACTCGGGGTTCTCCATGACGTGGCGGATCTGCTCGGTATAGACGAAGGTCGGCGCCACGCCGTTGACCGTGATGCCGTGGGGGGCCAGTTCCACGGCGTGCTGCCGGACCATCATCACTTGGCCGCCCTTGGTCGAGCAGTAGGCCGAATAGCCGCGGTTGCGCAACGCCAGTTGCGAGCGCACCGACAGGAAATGGACGATGCGGCCCGGCCGCCCGGCGGCCACCATCTGGCGGGCCGCCGCCTGGCCCAGGAACATCGAGGCCTTGAGGTTGACCTTGTAGACGGCGTCGAAGGCCTCCTCGGTCACCTCCAGCATCGGCTGCTCGATGTGCAGGCCGGTGCAGTTGATCAGGACGTCGAGGCCACCGCCCCATTCGACCACCCGCTCGACCGAGGCGCGGATCGATTCCACCGACGTCACGTCGACCGCCAGGCCATGGGCGCGATAGCCGGCCGCGGTCAGCGCGGCGGCCATTTCCTCGGCCTTCTCCAGCGAACGCCCACCCAGTACCACGGCGGCGCCCTGCATGCAGAGCGCCCAGGCGCAGGCCTCGCCGATGCCGCCGTAGCCGCCCGGCATGTAGACGACCTTGCCGGCCATGTCGAACAGGCCGGCCAGCTCCTTCTTGAAATCGATGACGGGCGCGATGCGCTGGGGCGCGCTCATGCCGGTGTCCCCCCCGTTTGGCCGCGACCGCGTGGCCGCGTTGACACGAGTAAAGAAATTTCCAAATATGGAGTCAATTGGAAATTCTTTTTTTGGCCGAAGGAGGCTTCCCATGGCCCTGCACCTGACCGACCACCGCGCCGGCTTCGGCCCCGGCCTGACCGAGATCACACGCATCGGCGAGGCCGAGGACGACACCGGCATCGCCTTCTCGATGCTCAGGCTCGCCGCCGGCGAAATACTGGATACCGTCGCCGGGCGCGAGACCGCCTGGCTTCTGATGGCGGGGCGGGCGACGGTGACGGCGGGCGACCTGACGGCTACCTTCGCGCGCACCTCGCTCTTCGACGAGAGCGCCAGCTGCGTGCACGTGGCGGCCGGCACCCGCGTGAAACTCGCCTGCGAGAGCGATTGCGAATTCACCGTCTACGCGGTGGCCAACGCCAAGCCCTTCGCGCCCCGCCTGTTCACGCCCGACGACGTGCCCAACGAGCACCGCGGGGCCGGCCAGGCGGGCGGCGCCTGCCTGCGCTTCGTGCGCACCATCTTCGACGGCGCCAACTCCGATGCCAACAGCGAGATGGTGCTGGGCGAGGTGATCACCCTGCCGGGCAAGTGGTCGAGCTATCCGCCGCACCACCACCCGCAGCCCGAGATCTACCACTACCGCTTCACCGATCCGCGCGGTTTCGGGCATGCCGAGCTGGGCGACGCCGTGCTCAAGGTGCGGCCCAACGACACGGTCAAGATCTTCGGCCCCAACGACCACGCCCAGGTGGCCGCGCCGGGGTATGCCATGTACTACGCCTGGGTGATCCGCCACCTGCCGGGCAACCGCTACACGGTGCCCGAGTTCACGCCCGAGCACCGCTGGACCATGGACCCCAAGGCCGCCTTCTGGCAGCCGGGGGGCTTGGCGGATTGACGCCCTGCTATTTTGGGGACACCATTGCTATTTTGGGGACACCATATTTAATTCGACTAGAATTAAATATGGTGTCCCCAAAATAGAGGCATGGTGTCCCCAAAATAGAGACCCTCCTACCGGTTGCACCCTGGCGGCCGCTCTGGCATCTTGCGGGCCCGCCCGAAGCCGCCGGAGCAACCGCCATGCAGCCGCCCAGAATCGTCGATCGGCCCGCCTTCCGCCTGATGGGCATCGCGGCCCGCACCAGCAACGCCCTCGAGATGGACCCGGCGACGGCGAAGATTCCCGGCCTGTGGGAGCGTTTCTCCTTCGAAAGCCTGCCCGGCCACATTCCCTACCAGCCGACGCCCGGCATCATCTACGGGCTCTATAGCGATTTCGACGGCGGCGCCGATGGCGCCTACACGCTGCTGGTCGGCTGCGAGGTCAAGGCCGGCGCCAAGGCACCCGGCACGCTGGTCGCCCGCGACGTGCCGGGGGCCCGCTACGCCGTCTTCACCAGCCCGCGCGGCCCGATGCCCGACATCGTGATAAACGCCTGGAGCGAAATCTGGGCGATGACGGCCCGGCAACTGGGCGGCGAGCGGGCGTTTTCCGGCGACTTCGAGCTTTACGACGAGCGCGCCGTGCACACCAAGGACGCCGAGATCGAGATCTGGATCTCGCTCAAGGCGTAGGCCGCGTTGCCAATTGGCGGTTCTCCCGCCCGAATGCTATCCTGAGGTACAGAAGCGGAGGGAAAACCCGTCATGACCTTTGGGGGGGCACGGCATGTTTTCGGCGTTCGTGAAGCGGCGGCGGTGGGCGACGGTTGTCGTCTTTCTCTTTCTCGGCCCAGTCGTCGGCATGCTCTACCTCGGCAAGGGCCGCCTTGCCTTGGCGTATTTCTCCGCGTCCCTACTTGCCTACGCCGCGCCTTGGGCCGCCGCTTATTTTTCTGTTTTGGATGCCGATCCGAAGCTGGTTGGCGATCTCCTGCTTTGGTCCCTCCATTTGCCCGGAGCGCTCCATGGCTACGTCATCGCCAAGCCCATTGCGGGAACACAGCCTAAGGCTTGGTTCGCCCGCTGGTATGCGATTAGTGGCCTTGTCCTGGTCTCACCGGTGGCGCTGGCCGTCGTGGTTCGGAGCCTCCTCTGGGAACCGTTCTACATTCCGGCCGGCTCCATGAAGCCCACGCTGGTGGTCGGCGACCACCTTTGGGCGTCGAAATACGCCTACGGCTATTCAAGGTTCTCCCTACCGTTCGCTCCGCCAGTGGTCTCCGGGCGGGTCTTCGGTCGAGAGCCCCAGCGCGGCGATGTCGTCCTGTTCAAAGTGGTAATGGACGGAAGGCCGGTCGACTACATCAAGCGCGTCATCGGCCTGCCGGGCGAGCGGATCCAGATGCGCCAGGGGCGCCTCCATATCAGCGACCGTACCGTCGCCCGTGAACCGGTTGGCACAGAAACCATGACCGGGCGGGATGGGAGCGTCCGCCAGCTTGTCCGCTATGAAGAAACGCTGCCCAACGGGCGGCGCCATCTCATCCTTGAAGAGAGTGACGACAGGCCCCTCGACAATACAACGGTCTATACCGTACCCGACGGCCATTACTTCGTGCTCGGCGATAATCGGGATTGGTCGCTCGACAGCCGAGTCGCGGAATTTGGCTTCATGCCCTACGAGAACCTGATCGGCCGCTTCGAGGCGGTCTTCTGGAACAGCGTCGATCGCAAGATCCGCTTCGAGCGGCGTCTCTGAAAGCATGGTGAACGGGGAGGGGCGCGGACGCCCCTCCTACGCCGCCTTGCCGTAGGCGTTGCCGATTTCCTCGATGTGGCGGTGGTCGGTGCCGCAGCAGCCGCCGACCACGTTGACGTGGCCCAGGCGGGCACGCAGTCGACGGTAGCGGTGGCCGAGATCCACCGGATCGCCGGCGTCCAGCGTGGTGCATTCGTCAAGCTGGGCGTGGCTCAGCATCGAGGCGTTGGCGCGGATGCCGCGCAGCCGGGAAAGCCACGGCGCCCCCGTTTCCAGCGCGTCCTCGAAATGCGTCGGATGGGCGCAGTTGATCATGTAGTAGACGGGTCCGCCGGCGGTGGCGGCGTCGACCGCCGCGATGGCCTCGCCCAGGGACTGGCCGGTCGGCAGGCGGCCGTCCGTTTCAAGCGTAAAGGAGATCACCGCCGGCATGGCCGCCGCCCGGGCGGCGCGGGCGATGCCGATGGCCTCGGGCGAGTTGGTGAGCGTGAAGGCCGTCACCATGTCGGCCTCGGTGGCGGCCAGGATGCCGATCTGGCGGACGTGATAGGCCTCGGCCTCATCGGGGGTCATCAGGGTGCCGGGGTCGTAGCCGTCGCCGCGCGGCCCGATGGCACCGCTGATGACCATCGGCGTTTGCGTCGTTTCATATTCGAAGCGGATTTCGAGCATGAGATCGACGGCCCGGCGGTTGATATCGGCCAGCGCCTCTTCGGAATAGCCGACCTTGGCGCCCCACTCGGGGTTGGCCCGCCAGGTCGGGGTTTCCAGCAGGAAGCCCACGCCGCGGGCCCGCGCCATCCGGGCGTAGCGGCGGTAATAGGCGCGCAAGGCTTCCATGCCCTTGTCGCTGTCCAGCAGGGTGAAGGCCTCGAAGCGCGGCAGATCGAAGCCGTCATGGAAGATGAGGGTGGTTTCCAGCCCGCCGTCGGACAGGAAGACGCGCCCGGAATTCTGCGGAAGATCGTGCCGGTACTTCGCCATGTCGGTCGTCCTTTGCCAGCGTTGATGGGAGCGGCCGACAATTAATACCGCGACGCACTCGCATCCAGAGTTGAAAAGGACAAAAGAAGGACAATCTGGTCAAGGAGAAGGCCGTTTGGGACACCAACGGGATGAACGGGCCATGACCGACCCGCCGAAGTTGAAGGTCGCCCTGCTCGCCACGCCGGAAACCACGGCGTCGACGGTCTACGGCATGTACGACCTGTTCTGTTCCGCCGGGCGCGACTGGGACTTCGTCGTCAACGGCAAGCCGGGGGTCCAGAAGATCGAACCCCGCATCGTCGCCGAGAGCGCCGCCACGCTGAAGGCCGCCAACGGCATCTGCCTCAAGCCCGATTGTTCCTTCGCCGACTTCCCCGCCCCCGACATCGTTTGCGTGTCCGATCTTTTCCTGGCGCCGGAAGAGGACGTCACCCGCCGTTACGCCGCCACCATCGATTGGCTGAAGGCCTGCCACGCCGCCGGCGCGACGGTCGCCTCGGCGTGCTCGGGCGCCATGCTGCTGGCCGCGGCCGGGCTTTTGGACGGCGGCGAGGCGACCACCCACTGGGCCTATTGCGAGGCCTTGGCCAAGCGCCATCCCCTCGTCCGGGTCAGCGCGTCGCGCGCCCTGGTGGCCACCGGCGACGGCCAGCGCGTCGTCACCTCCGGCGGCGGCTCGACCTGGTACGACATGGCGCTGTTCCTGGTCGCCCGCTTCCTCGGCCAGGAGGAGGCGATGCGGTTGGCCAAGCTCTATTTGCTGGACTGGCATCGCGTCGGCCAGCAGCCCTTCGCCTCGTTGGCCCGCCGCGTCCAAGGCGAGGACGCGGTCATCGGCACCTGCCAGGAATGGATCGCCGAGCGTTACGCCGACTCCAATCCGGTGGCCGGCATGATCGCGCTCTGCGGCCTGACCGAACGCACCTTCAAGCGCCGCTTCCGGGCGGCGACCGGCATGTCGCCGCTCGATTACGTGCACACCGTGCGGATCGAGGAATCCAAGCAGTTGCTGGAAACCACCGAGATGTCCATCGAAGCGGTCGCCCAGGAGGTCGGCTATGAGGACGGCAGCTTCTTCCGGCGGCTGTTCCGCCGCGAGGTCGCCGTCACGCCAGCCCAGTACCGGCGGCAGTTCGGCCCGCTGCGCAAGGCCCTGCGCGGTCCCGGGACCGCGCCGCCCGCGGCGCCGGGAGCTTTCCCGCCTTGACGCTCGGCGGGGCCGGGCGTATGGGACCGTGACGCCCGCCCTTCCGCTCCTCCTTCCCGGGCGCCGTTCCTGTGTGGAGGAAGAGAATGGTACTCAAGGAATTCCGCACCGCCGACGGTCGCCTGGTCTGTCGCGATGGCCTTGTTCCATCGCCCGGCGATAGCGCCCGCCCGGTCTGGATCGACCTGATGGAGCCGTCGCCGGAAGAGGAGCGCCAGGTCGAAGCCTCGCTCGGCATCGACGTGCCGACCCACGAGGAGATGCAGGAGATCGAGGCGTCGAGCCGGCTCTACGAGGAAGACGGGGCGCTGTTCATGACCGTCAGCGTGCTCCACAAGGCGACCACCGACGCCCCCGAGAGTTCGGCCGTCACCTTCATCCTGGCCAAGGACACGCTGGTCACCCTGCGCTACGCCGACCCCCTGCCCTTCCAGGCCCTGACCCGCAAGATCGAGCGCGGCCCCGGCCTCGGCGGCGGTTCGGCCGAAACGATCCTGATGGGCCTTCTGGAGCAGATCGTCGACCGTCTGGCCGACATCATGGAAGCCTGCGTCGCCGACCTCGAAGCCATTTCGCGCGAGGTGTTCGGCGATGACGGCAGCCGCGACCACAAGCTGGTACTGCGGCGGGTCGGCCGCGTCGGCGACCTGGCGACCAAGGCCAAGGACAGCCTGCTCAGCCTGAATCGCATGGTGCTGTTCCTGACCGCCCAGACGCGGGTCGGCAAGGAGACGCGGACCCGCCTCAAGACGCTGTCGCGCGACGTGCTGTCGATCACCGAGCACGCCACCTTCGTGGCCAGCAAGGTGACCTTCCTGCTCGACGCCACCCTCGGGCTGATCAACATCGAGCAGAACAACATCATCAAGATTTTTTCGGTGGCCGCGGTGGCCTTCCTGCCGCCGACGCTGATCGCCAGCATCTACGGCATGAATTTCCGCGTCCTGCCCGAGTTGGAATGGCCGTTCGGCTACCCTCTGGCCCTGGGGCTGATGGTGCTCTCCGCGGTGCTGCCGTTCCTGTACTTCAAGCGCAAGGGCTGGCTGTAGGCGCCGCCCTTGCCGTGACGCCGGCCATCAGCGGCCCCGCGCGCTGCCCTTCTTGATCTTCTGCACGAAGGCCGCGCCCTTGCGGCCGCCGGGCCCCTTGCCGGGATTGCCCGGGTTGTCGTGCGTCGCCCACGCCGGGCGCTCGTTGCCGCGCTCCTTGGCGGGCTTCTCGGTCTTCTTTTCCTGATCCTTTTCCGGCATGGCGTATCCTCCCGATCACAAGGGGCGCCGGCGCGCCCCGCTAGCGCCCTAGACATAGGGCCAAACGGGCTTCGGCGCAATCGGTGCAAGGGCCCCCGCCATACGAATCGCAGAAGGCGGATCGAAACAAAATCTCTCCTGCCCCCCCAGGGGGCGCAGGGGAAATGTCACTTCCCTTCGTCCCCCTCCTGAAAGCCATTGGCGATATCCGGCCGGCGGCGTATTTTTCGCCGGACGTCGGCGAGCGATGCCGCGGACGCCGAACCGGATGATGGAGGACAGCATGGCCCTGATCGACTTGCGCAGCGACACGGTAACCCAGCCGACGGAGGCCATGCGCGAGGCCATGGCGCGGGCCGAGGTGGACGACGACGGACTCGGGCGCGACCCGACGACGCAGCGCCTGGAGGACATGGCCGCCGCCATGCTGGGCAAGGAGGCGGGCCTGTTCGTGGTCAGCGGTACGGCGTCCAACCTGGTCGCCCTGCTGGCGGTGGCGCCCGAACGGGGCATCGTGCTGGCGCACCAGCTTTCCCACATCCTGAGGGCCGAGATGGGCGGTCTGGGCACCCTGGCGGGGCTGTTCTCGACCGCCATCCCCGGCGAGCGCGGGGCGATGGACCTGGACGCCCTGCGCGCCGAGATCCATCCCAAGCTGGCCCTGGGCACGCTGCCGACCGCGCTCATCGAGGTCGAGACCACCCACAACTTCTCCGGCGGCTATGCCCTGCCGCTGGATCACCTGGCGGCGGTGCAAGGCATCGGCAATGAATTCGGCGTTCCCGTCCACATGGACGGCGCCCGCATCTTCAACGCGGCCGTCGCCCTGGGCGTGCCGGCCCGCGAGATCGCCAAATACGCCGACACCGTCGGCTTCTGCCTGTCGAAGGGGTTGAGCGCGCCGGTCGGCTCGGTGCTGTGCGGGCCGGCCGCCGTCATCGGGCGGGCCCGCCTGCTGCGCCGGATGATCGGCGGCACGTTGCGCCAATCGGGCGTCCTGGCGGCGGCCGGCATCGTCGCCCTGGAGCAGATGGTCGAGCGCCTGGCCGAGGACCACGCCAATGCCCAGAGGCTGGCCCGCGGACTCCACGCCGTTTACCCCGGCATCGTCGATCCCGCCAACGTTCAGACCAACATCGTCATGCTGGACCTGGCCAAGGCGGGCCGGCCGTCGGCATGGTTCGCCGCCGGCTTCGAACGCCACGGCATCCGCGCCCGCGGCAACGATACGCCCCATATGCGGATGGTGACTCACCGCCAGGTCGCGCAGACCGACGTCGACCGCGCGCTCGAGGTGTTCGCCGCCCTGTGGAACGAGGCGAAGGTGGCCGCCTAGGCTGGGCGGAATTTCGGTGACAGGAATTTCGGTGACAGAATTTCGGTGACAGTGCACTAAATTCTGAGTCTTCGGCTGGTTGCAGGAAACCCTCGCTTCCGAATTTAGTGCACTGTCACCGAAATTGATCCGCGATCCTCCAGCGGCTGGCAGCGGGTTTCGCGCACCAGCAGCGCGGCGACGATGCCGGCCACGCCCAGCACGACCATGCTGAGGAAGGCGGTGCGGAAGGTGGCGACCGAATAGATGCGGGCGCCCTCGATCAGCCGGCCGTCCCAGTTGAGGTCCAGGAGCCAGCCCAGCAGCGGCTGGAAGACGGCGGCGATGCCCATGTTCAGCAGGTTGACCAGGCCCATGGCGGTGGCCGCCCGTTCGGCCCGGTTGTGCTCGCGCGTGAAGGCGAAGCCGACCGGGGTGGCCCCCGAGGCGATGCCGCCGGCCAGCAGCAGCGCCTGGGCCGCCAGCAGCGGCAGGCCGGGCAGGAAGACCAGGGCGGCGGTGGCGCAGGTGGTGACGGCGGTGCCGATGACCATCGGCGGCTTGCGCCGGCGGATGCGGTCGGAGAACCAGCCCATGAGGACCGAGCCGATGGCATGGCCGACCAGGAAGATCGAGGTCGTCGCCGCGGCGGCCGGCCGTTCCAGCCCGTAGGCCTCCATCATGAACGGCACCCCCCACAAGCCGGCGAAGGCCAGCATGGGGACTGCCATCGAGCCCATGATCAGCGGCAGAACCCAGTTGGCCGGCGTCGCCAGCAGGCCGCCGATCCCCCTGAACACGGACGGGCGGACGTCGATGGCGGGAGGCGGCGCGTCGTCGCGGCGGTCCCGCGCGATCGCCCAGATCAGGCCGCCGATGGCGACCGCGACGAGGGCGGCGACGACCATGGTGGCCCGCCAGCCGACGGCGCCGATGGCGGCGGCCAGGGGAGCCTGGCCGTTGATGGCACCGAACGCCCCCAACATGGTGGTGAGCCCGGTAACCAGCGCGAAACGTTCGGGTGGGAACCACACGGCGCACAGCTTCAGGGTGCCGATCAGAGCGAAACCGGCCCCGGCGCCGACCAGCAGGCGGCCCATGTAGGCGACGCCGATGGTCGGGGCCAGCGCGAACATCAGGCTGCCGGCGCCGGAGAGGACGGCGGCGGCGGCCAGTACCCGGCGCGGCCCGAAGCGGTCGATGGTGACGCCAACCGGAATCTGCAGGCCGGCATAGGCGTAGAAATAGAAGGCGGCAAGGTTGCCGAGGACCGCGCCGCCGACGCCGAAGTCGCGCATGATGTCGGCGACGGTGACGCTGGGCACCATCCGTTGGAAGAAGGCGTAACAGAAGAACAGCGCGCCGACACTCCACACCGCCCAGGGACGGAATGCGGGAGCGAGAAAGGCGGACGTTTCCGGCCGGCGATTCTTGTTCATTTTTCGCCCTTTCGGCCCGACCATAGCAGGGGGCGCGGCGGCGCAACACCCCTTTGTCGGGGCACCGGCGGAACAGCCGTGGTGAAGATTTTTCTCCCCCCGGCGGGGCGGAAACGGCTATCTAGGGAAAGATCCAAGAAAGGGGGACCGATCCGATGGATTGCGCCGAAAGCCTGTTCAAGACCGCCGTGGCGGCCGGAATCGACGTCTGCTTCGCCAACGCCGGCACCTCCGAGATGCCGATGGTGGCAGCGCTGGATTCGGTGCCCGGCGTGCGCGGCATCCTCTGCCTGTTCGAGGGCGGCTGCACCGGCGCCGCCGACGGCTACGCGCGCATGGCCAACCGGCCGGCGATGACCCTTCTGCACGCCGGCGCCGGCGTCGCCAACGCCTCGGCCAACCTGCACAACGCCCGGCGCGCCGGCTCGCCCATGATCAACCTGATCGGCGATCAGCCGACCTGGCACCGCCCGTTCGATCCGCTGCTCAATTCCGATCTCGACGCCATCGCCGGCTGGTCCTCGCCGTGGATCCGCCGCGCCGATGTGGCCGGCCGGGTCGCCGCCGACATGGCCGACGCGGCGGAGGCCGCGCAGGGCGGCGCCATCGCCCATCTCATCCTGCCGCTCGACTCGCTGTGGGAAGACGTCGTCGGCCCCGCCAACCCGCGACCGCGGCCGGTCGCGCCCGCCGTCGATGCCGGCGTCGTCGCAACTGTCGCCGCTGCCCTGCGCGCCTCGAAGTCGGCGGCGCTGTTGCTGCGCGGCCTCGCCTTGCAGGAAGCCGGGCTCAAGGCCGCCGCCCGTATCCGCGCCGCGACCGGCTGCCGGCTTCTGTGCGACACCTTCGTGCCGCGCGTCGAGCGCGGTCCCGGCCTGCCCGCCGTCGAGCGGGTGCCCTACTTTCCGGAAGCCGGGGTGGCGGCGCTCGCGGGCCTGGCCGACCTCGTGCTGGTCGGCGGCGCCGAGCCGGTCGCCTTTTTCGGCTATGCGGGCCAGCCCAGCCGCTTCGCTCCCGATGCCTGCCGCCGCCATGTCCTGGCCCGGCCCGGCGACGACGGGGTGGCGGCGCTGGTGGCCGTCGCCGACGCCTTGGGGGCGCCGGTCGAGGCGCCGGCGGAATCGCTGCCGCCGCTGCCGGCCAGCCCGACCGGACGCCTGACCGCCGAAACCATCGGCGCCGCCCTGGCCCGGGCGCTGCCGGAAGGGGCCATCGTGGTCGACGAGTCGATCTCGTGTAGCCCGCCGCTCTATGCCGCCACCGCCGGGGCGCCCCGCCACACCTACATGCTGGTGTCGGGCGGCGCCATCGGCTGGGGTTTCCCGGGCGCCACCGGGGCCGCCGTCGCCTGCCCCGACCGGCCGGTCATCGCCATGCAGGCCGACGGCAGCGGCATGTACACGCTGCAATCGCTGTGGACCCAGGCTCGCGAGGGCCTCAACGTCACCACCGTCATCTACGCCAACAACACCTACGAGATCATCAAGGCCGAACTGGCCCGCGCCGGCATCGACAATCCCGGCCCGCGGGCCAACGCCTTGGCCGATTTCCGCGATGCGCCGCTCGACTGGGTGGCACTGGCCCGCGGCCACGGGGTGCCCGGCGTCAGGGTCGAGCGGGCCGAGGACCTGGTGCGCGAGATCGGGAAAGCCGTCGCCGAGCCGGGGCCGCACCTGATCGAAGCGGCGATGTAAGCCAAGGAGCCGCCATGACGACCCGCCCCCCCGCCCGCGTCGGCGACCCCGTCGCCGCCGTCGACACCCCGGCGCTGCTCGTCGACCTCGACGCGCTGGAGCGCAACCTGCAAAAGATGGCCGCCTTCGCCAGCAAGGCCGGCGTTAGGCTGCGGCCCCACGCCAAGACCCACAAGTGCCCGCCGATCGCGCTTAGGCAGATCGCCTTGGGCGCCGTCGGCGTCTGCTGCCAGAAGGTGTCGGAGGCCGAGGCGATGGCGGCGGGCGGCATCGGCGACATCCTGGTCAGCAACGAGATCGTCGGCGAGGCCAAGGTGGCGAGGCTGGCCGCCCTGGCCCGCCAGGTTCGCGTCACGGTGCTGGCCGACCATCCCGACATGGTGGCCGCCTATGGCGCCGCCGCGCGGCGCTTCGGGGCCGAGTTGGCGGTACTAGTCGAACTGCGATCGGGCGCCGTCCGGGCTGGCGTCGATCCGGGGCCGGCGGCCCTCGATCTGGCGCGCCGCATTGTCGCCGAGCCGGCGTTGCACTTCGCCGGGCTCCAGGCCTATCAGGGTGGGGCCCAGCACATCCGCGATTTCGCCGAGCGGCGCGAGGCCAGCGAACGATGGATCGCCGCCGTCGCCGCCACCAAGACATTGCTGGCCGAGAACGGCCTCTCCTGCGAACTCGTCACCGGGGCCGGCACCGGCACCCACGCTTTCGAGGGCAGAAGCGGCGTCTTCAACGAGATCCAGCCCGGCTCCTACGCCGTCATGGACGCCGACTATGGCCTCAACCGGGACTCGGAGGGCGGCTTCGTTGCCGACTTCGAGAACAGCCTGTTCATCCTGACCACGGTGATGAGCCGGAACTTCGCCGATTTCGCGGTGGTTGACGCCGGGGTCAAGGCCGGCAACATCGACCAGGCGATGCCCACCGTGTGGGAGCGGCCGGGCCTGACCTACGTGTCGGCGGCCGACGAGCACGGCGCCATCAAGGTGGCGACCGGCGGCAACGCGCCGCATCTGGGCGAGAAATTGCGCCTGGTGCCGGGCCATTGCGACCCGACCATCAACCTGCACGACTGGATCGTCGGCGTGCGGCACGGCACGGTCGAGGCGGTGTGGCCGGTGGCGGCGCGCGGCGCCGTACTTTAGGGACGGCGCTAGGCGGCCTTCGTCCGCTCCTTGGCGAAATCGCAGATCCTGCCGATCAGGGTGGTGATGTCGGCCTTGAGTTTCCCGAAGCCGGCCGTCTTCACCTTGGTGGCGTCGTCGAGGAAAAGATCGCGGTTGATCTCGATCTGCAGGCTGTGGCGGCCCTTGGCCGGGGCGCCGACCATACGCACCAGTTCGACCCCCTTGAAGGGATCGTTCAGCGCCACGCGATAGCCCAGGGCGCGGATTTCGCCAGCCACGAAAGCGATGAAGTCGGGGCCGCAGGTGGTGCCGTCGAGGTTCCCCAGCACGAAGTCGGCCCGGCGGATACCGGCGCCTTCCGGCGAGCGCTCGTCGCTGACGGCCGGCATGGAGTGGCAATTGACGTGCCACACGCCGCCGAACCGCCGGTGTGCGCGGTTTACCGTTTCCATCAGGGTTTGCTGGTAGGGCTGGTGGTAGGTGTCGATGCGCGTCTTGACCTCGGCCACCGTCAGCTTGCGGGTGTAGATGGGGCAGCCCGGCCGGACCAGCCGCCAGATCAGGCCGATGCCCGACGTGGTCTTGACGCTGGGCGTCACCGGGCCCGGCCACGGCGCGTCCAGAAGCTCCTGGTCGATGTCGGCGGTGGCGCGGTTGGCGTCGATGTAGGCGCGCGGGAAATGGGCCGTGAGGAAGGCGGCGCCGAAGCGGGGCGCCGCGGCGTACAATTCCTCGACATAGGTGTCTTCGCCGGTGCGCACGACATGCTCGGGCGCCGCATAGTCGAAATCGTCGGGGTAGACGGTTCCGCTGTGCGGCGAATCGAAGACGACGGGAACCTCGGGCGCTGTCGGGGCTTCGAGGGTCAGCACGCCGGGAATGCGTCGGTTCATGGGGCCTCAGGCGTCGTTGAGGTGGCAGGCCGAGGTGTGGCCGGGCGCAATCTCGCGCAGGATCGGGTTTTCCTGCCGGCAGCGCTCGGTGGCGAACGTGCAGCGGGGGTGGAAATAGCACCCCGACGGCGGATCGAGCGGCGACGGAATTTCGCCCTGCACGGGGCGGAACTGGTGGTGGCGCTCCTCGAGGCGGGGCACCTCGCGCAACAGGACCTGTGTGTAGGGATGGTTCGGCTTCTTGAACAGCTCCTCGGAATCCGAGATCTCGACGATGCGCCCCAGGTACATGATGACGATGCGATCCGAGATGTGCTCGACGACGCCGATGTCGTGGCTGATGAAAAGATACGTCAGCCCCAGTTCCGCCCGCAGCTTCATGAAGAGGTTGAGGATCTGCGCCTGGATCGAGACGTCGAGCGCCGCCACCGATTCGTCGCAGACGATGAATTCGGGGTTCACCGCCAGGGCCCGGGCGATGCCGATGCGCTGGCGCTGGCCGCCCGAGAACTGGTGCGGGTAGCGGCGCTTGAACTCGGGGTCGAGGCCAACCCGGGAAAGCACCTCGTCGACGTAGGAGTCGAACTTGCCGCGCGTCGTGATGCCGTGCACCAGCGCCGCCTCGCCGACGATGTCCTGCATGCGCATGCGCGGGTTGAGCGAGGCGAACGGGTCCTGGAAGATCATCTGGGTCTTCAGCGCCGTCTGCCGGGCCTCGTCGCCCTCCATCTTGTAGATGTCCTGGCCGCGATAGCGGATGGTCCCCTCGCTGGGGTGCATGATGCCCGCCACCATGCGGCCCAGGGTCGACTTGCCGCATCCGGATTCGCCGACCAGGCCGACCACCTCGCCGTCGCGCACCGAGAAACTGGCGTCATCGACCGCGCGCACCACCTCTTCGCGGATCTTGGAGCCCATGCGCTGGGCCATGCGGCCGGCGAAGTCCAGGTGCTTGACGAAGCGCTTGGAGACGCGGTCGATTTCGATAAGGGCAGGCTTGTTCATCGGGACTCTCCGACCGTCGGGCAGCAGCAGCAACGGACCGCGCGGCCGGGCGCGGGATAGGTGATCGCTGGCGGCTCGCAACATTTTTCCTCGGCCTGACTGCAGCGTTCTTGGAAGGCGCAGCCCTTGGGCAGGCGGATCAGGGACGGCGTCATGCCGGGAATCTGATAGAGCGCCGTGCCCCGCCTGTTGCGGCTGGGCACCGAGCCGATGAGGCCACGGGTGTAGGGATGCAGGGGATTGTCCAGCACCTCGTCGACCTTGCCCTCCTCGACGATGCGGCCGGCATACATGACGCAGATGCGATCGGCCAGCCCGGCCACCACCGTCAGGTCGTGGGTGATCCAGATCAGCGCCGTTCCCGTCTCGCGCGCCAGCTTCTGCGCCTCGTAAAGGATCTGCGCCTGGATGGTGACGTCGAGCGCGGTCGTCGGCTCGTCGGCGATGATGAGGTCGGGCTTGTTCAGAAGCGCCGTGGCGATGGCGACGCGCTGTCGCATGCCGCCCGAGAACTGATGCGGATAAGCCTTCAGCCGTTCCTCGGGCGATGGGATGCCCACTTGGCCCATGGCGGCGACGCAGCGCCGATGGGCTTCCTCGCGGCTGACGCTCTTGTCGTGCGCCCTGATCGCCTCGACCATCTGGGTGTCGATGCGCAGCACCGGGTTCAGCGTCATCATCGGATCCTGGAAGATCATGGCGATCTTCGATCCGCGGATGTTCCGCCATTGGGAATCCGGCAATTTGGCCAGATCGGAGCCGTTGAACAGGATCGAGCCGCCGGCGATGCGGCCCGGCGGGTCGACCAGCCCCATCACCGAAAAGCCGGTTACCGTCTTGCCGGACCCGGATTCGCCGACCAGGCCCAGGACCTCGCCCTTGCCGACGGTGAACGACACGTCGTCCACCGCCTTCACCACACCCGCCTTGGTGTAGAAGTGGGTCTTGAGATTGCGGACCTCGAGCGTCGGGGTGTTCGCGTTCATGATCGTTTCCCCTATCGCTGCAGGCGCGGGTTAAGGATATCGCGCAAGTGATCGCCCACCAGGTTGATGCTGACGATGGTGACCAGGAGCGCAATGCCGGGGAAGAAGCTGATCCAGTAATAGCCGCCCAGCATGTACTCGAACCCGTTGGCGATGAGCAGGCCAAGCGACGGCTCGGTGATCGGCAGGCCGATGCCGAGGAAGGACAGCGTGGCCTCCAGCATGACGGCATAGGCGACGCGCATGGTGACGACGACGATCAGCGGCGGCAGGCAGTTCGGCAGCAGGTGATAGAAGATGATCCGCCGGGTGCCCAGCGCCAGACAATGGGCGGCCTCGATGTATTCCTTGCCGCGTTCGACCAGGGCCGAACCGCGCACGGTGCGGGCGTAGTAGGCCCACTGGGTGACGACCAGGGCGATGATGACCTTGTCGATGCCCTGGCCGAGCACGGCCAGCAGGATCAGGGCGATGAGGATGGCCGGAAAGCTTAGTTGCAGATCGACGATCCGCATCAGGAAGGCGTCCCAGCGGCCCCCCATGTAGGCGGCGAACAGTCCCGCCGCGCCGCCGATGAGAAGCGAGATGAAGGCGCTGGCGACGCCGACGAAGAGGCTGATGCGCAGGCCGTAGAAGATGCCGCTCAAGAGATCGCGACCCTGGTCGTCGGTGCCCAGCCAGAACACCATGGTGCCTTCGATGTCCTCGGTGCCCGGCGGCACCTTGCCGTTCATGATGTCCAGTTGCATCAGGTCGTACGGGTTCTGCGGCGAGATCCACGGCGCGAAGACGGCGATCAGCACGGTGATCGCAAAGACGATCAGGCTGGCCACTGCGAGCGGGCTCTCCATGAAATCGGAGACGAAGCGGCGGAACGGCGTCTGCGGAGGGGGCAGCGGTTCGTCGATGACGGCGACGGCCGCGACATCGAGAGGCGGGGTCATGACTTGGATTCCAATCGGACGCGCGGATCGAGCACGGAATAGAGCACGTCCACGATGAAATTGATGAGGATGAACATCACCACCGTGATCAGCAGGTAGGCGACGACGATCGGACGGTCGAGCCGGTAGATCGAATCGATCAGCAGCTTGCCCATGCCGGGCCAGGCGAAGATCGATTCCGTCACCACCGCGAAGGCGATGACGTTGCCGAGTTCAAGCCCGACGACGGTGACCACCGGTACCAGGATGTTCTTCAGCACGTGAACGAAGATCACGCGCGAATGGGAAAGGCCCTTGGCGTAGGCGAACTTGACATAGTCCATCAGCATGTTCTCGCGCATGCCGGCGCGGGTCAGGCGGATCACCAGCGAAACCTTGAACAGCGCCAGATTGATGGCGGGCAGCATCAGATGCATAAGGCCGTCCCAGGTCAGGAAACTGACCGGAACGCCGAACAGGTCGACGGTCGTGCCCCGCCCCGAGGCGGGCAGCCAGCCCAGCATCACGCCGAACACCATGATCATCATCAGGCCGACCCAGAAGGTCGGCAGGCTGAAGCCCAGGATGGAGACGCTCATGATGGTGCGCGAATACCAGGCATGCGGCCTCAGGCCCGCGACCATGCCGAGCGGGATGCCGATGAAGATGGCCAGAATGACCGCCGCGAAGGCGATCTCCAGCGTGGCCGGCATGCGCTCCAGGATGAGCAGCAGGGCCGGCTGGTTGAAGACAAACGAGGTGCCGAGGTCGCCCTTGAAGGATTGCAGCAGGAAATAGCCGTACTGTTCCCACAACGGCTTGTCGAGACCAAGGTCGGCGATGACGCGGGCGCGCTCGAACTGGTCCGCTTCGGCGCTGACCAGAAGTTCGACCGGATCGCCGATGGCATAGACGCCGACGAACACCAAGAGCGACATGACCAGAAGAACGGCCAGGCTCTGCGACAGGCGACGGATCAAAAAGACGGTCAACGAAGCCCTCCCGGAGGGATCAATCGAAAATGGAACCGCGCGTTCCCTGCCGCATTACGGGGGCGAGGGAACGCGCGGTCGTGCTCATGGACGGTCCGTGCCTACTTCTTCTTCGACACGATGTCCTGGATCTGCGTGTACTCATCCGCCCGGGCCACGTAGTCGAGGCCCTTGCGCATGGCCCAGACGTTGACCTGGAAATAGAGCGGAATGATGCCGAGATCGTTCATCGCGATCGCGGTCGCTCCCTGCGAGAGGCGCACCCACTCCTCGCGGTTCGGCGCCTTGAGCGAGTCGGCGACCATCTGGTCGAGGGCCGGGTTGGAGTAGCGGCCGCGGTTGGTGGCGCCGGTGCCGGTCGCCTTGTCATAGGTGGAAACCAGGGCGCGCAGCGGGTCCGACGGCTCGCCGGTGCCCGAGTTCCAGCCGACCAGCAGCAGGCTGAATTCCAACGCGGTGCCCTTCGAGAAGAAGGGGCCCGAGGGCATGGTCACGACGTCGGTCTTGATGCCCACGCGGGTCAGCGCCTGGGCGATTGCCTGCGTCACCTTCTCGTCGTTGATGTAGCGGTTGTTGGGGCCATGGATGGTGATCTTGAAGCCGTCGGGATAGCCGGCCTCTTTCAGCAGCTTCTTGGCCTTTTCGGGATTGAACTCGTCGGCCTTGCGGTCCGGAATGGCGCCCAGCACGTTCGGGGGCATCAACTGGCCCGACGGAACGGCCAAGCCATCCATGACGCGCTCGGCGATCGCCTTGCGGTTGATCGCCAGCGACATCGCCTGGCGAACCCTCAAGTCCTTGAGCGGGTTCTTTTCCAGCGGCTTGCCGGAATTGTCGAAGATGAACGGGCTCTTGTCGCGGTTGGTATCGTAATGCAGGTAGATCAGCCGGGTGGACTGCACCTGGGCCAGCGAAATGTTGGGGTTCTTCTTCAGGTTGGGAAGGTCCGACGGCGACGGGAAGTCGACGAGGTCGACGTCGCCGGCCAGCAGCGCGGCGACCCGCGCGGCGTTGTCGGAAATCGGCTTCACCGTGACCTTGTCCCACTCCGGCTTCGGTCCCCAGTAGTCCGGATTCTTGGTGTAGACGATGCGGTCGCCCTTGACCCACTCGACGAACTTGTAGGGGCCGGTGCCGATCATCGCCTTGCCGGAATTGTAGTCGTTGGTGGTGGCGTTCTCACCGTGCTTCTTGGAGACGACGATGAGGACGCTCATGTACTCGGGCATAAGCGGGAAGGCGTCCTTGGTCTTCATGCGCACGGTGTAATCGTCGACGACCTCGACCTCGCTCAGGACACCCGTGAACAGCTTGAAGGACGACGGGCTGTTGGGCACGTTGCCGGCCCGGCTCATGGTGAACTTGACGTCCGCGGCCGTGAACGGCGAGCCGTCATGCCACTTCACGCCCTGGCGCAGCTTGAACTCCCACACGTTGGGCGCCAATTGCTTCCAGGATTCGGCGAGGCCCGGAACCTTGTTCTGAGCCGCGTCCTGGGCCACCAGCTTGTCGAACACCGCGTTCGACAGCATGTTGTTGGGGCCGACGTTGTGGTAGTGCGGGTCCATCGACGTCGGTTCGGACGACAGGCCGACCTTGATGTCGGCGGCGTAGGCCGAACCTGCCAGCGCGATGGCGGCAGCCGCAACTGCCATGCCAATCATTTTACGCATCGCAAAAAGCCTCCCAGCAGAAACAAACGATCCGCGGCCCGTGTCGCCGGGGCCGCACCATGACGGGAAAAACCGAAACCGAAGACGGGTTGCCCATTTGTCTTCTGTTTGACGCTCGCCCCCGTCTCGACGTTTCCAAACGATGACGGAACGGAATCCGTTTTTCAATCGGCTTGTCCCAATTCCGCCCATCTTCAGACTCATTTTTGATCATGTCTGACGGGTGCGGGTCAAGATTTAGGCAGAAAGGCAGGCCCCTGCTCAATCCGCGGCCGGCCGTCCGTCATCGCCGGAGTTCCGGGGGCGGAAACCCGGCGAATCGGCCGCGTCCGGTCGGGGGGTGGCCTTGGCTCGGGCGAACCGTGCGCCCCTCCCGGCCGGCCGGTCGGCTGGGGGGAGGAACGCACGGTCGCCACGCTGTTCGAAACGCCGAGACGGCTATTTCTTGGCGGTGTGGATGCTCTGGATCATCGTATACTCGTCGGCCCGCGCCTTATAGGTCAGCCCCTTGCGCATGGCCCACACGTTGACCTGGAAGTGCAAGGGAATGAGGCCGAGGTCGTTCATGACGACCTTGGTCGCTTCCTGCGTGCCCTTGGCCCATTCCTCGCGCGTCGACGCGCTCACCGCCTTGTCGACGAGAATGTCGAATGCCGGGTTGGAGTAGCGGCCGCGGTTGGTGGAGCCGGTACCCTTGGCCTTGTCGTAGGTCTGCAGCAGCGCCCTCAACGGATTCGACGGCTCACCGGTGCCCGACGACCAGCCGACCAGCAACAGGCTGTACTCCAGGGCCGAACCCTTCTGGAAGAAGATGTTCGACGGCATGGTCTCGACCTTGGTCTTGACGCCGACCCGGCTCAGCATCTGGGCGACGGCCTGGCTGACCTTCTCGTCGTTGACGTAGCGGTCGTTGGGGCCATGGAGGGTGAGGCCGAAGCCGTTGGGATAGCCGGCCTCGGCCAGCAGGGCCTTGGCCTTCTTGGTATCGTAGGGATCGGCCTTGAGGTCGGGAACCGTCGCGTAGACGTTCGACGGCATGAGCTGGCCCGCGGGGACCGAAAGGCCTTCCATGACCTTGTCGGCGATCGCCTTGCGGTCGATGGCGAGCGACAGGGCCCGGCGCACCCGCACATCCTTGAGCGGGTTTTTGTCCATCGGCTTGCCGGCGGCATCGGTGACGAACGGGCTCTTGTCGCGATCCGAATCGAGGTGCAGGTAGATCAGGCGGTTCGAGCCGATCTGGGCCAGCGTGATCTTCGGATTCTTCTTGAGGGCCGCCATGTCGGTGGTCGACGGGAACTCGATGAAGTCGACGTCACCCGCCAGCAGGGCGGCGACGCGCGCCGTGGTATTGGTGAGCGGCTTGACGGTGACCTTGTCCCACTCGGGTTTCGGGCCCCAGTAGCCGGGGTTCTTGGTGTAGACGATGCGGTCGCCCTTGACCCACTCGACGAACTTGTAGGGGCCGGTGCCGACCATCGCCTTGCCGGAGTTGTAGTCGTTGGTGGTGGCGCCTTCGCCGGACTTCTTGGAGACGATGTAGAGGACGCTCATGAAGTCGGGCATGAGCGGGAACGCGTTCTTGGTCTTCAAGCGGACGGTGTAATCGTCGACGATCTCGACGTCGGTGAGGAGCTTGGTGTAGACGCCGAACGAGCCGGGGCTGTTCGGCACGTTGCCGGCGCGGCCCATGGTGAACTTGACGTCGGCCGCCGTGAACGGCGAGCCGTCATGCCACTTCACGCCCTTGCGCAGATTGAACTCCCACACGTTCGGGGCAAGCTGCTTCCAGGATTCGGCGAGTCCCGGGACCTTGTTCTGGAACTCGTCCTGATAGACCAGGGTGTCGAACACCGCGGTCGCCATCATGTTGTTGGGGCTGAGGGTATGGTAGTGCGGGTCCATCGAGTTGGGCTCGGCCATGATCCCGACCTTGAGATCAGCCGCATAGGCCAACCCCGCCAGGGCGACGGCTGCCGCGGCGGTGATGGCGCCTAACAGTTTTCGCATAGCATTTGCCTCCCAATAGGAACAATCAATTCCCGGGCCAGTCTCGCTTCCCGTCCCGACATCCTGAACGGTGACGGGACGGGACCGGTTTTGCAATTGCCTTGTCCCGATTCGCGCGTTCCGGGTGCCTTTTTTTTAATATTTTCTCGGCGGCCGGACAAAAATTGGGCGGGGAGACAGAAAAATGCCCAATTTTTGACGGGGCGGATGGCCCGCCGTTGCCGTGTCGGGATGGCGCTGCCGCGAATCGCCAAGCCGGGCGATTCGGCCCGGACGGGGCTGGTTTCACCCTGGTGCGGCCGGTATAGTCGCCGCAGAGGCCTGTTTCGACCAACAACAACATGAAGCCGCTCCCATGAACAACCTTCGCTCCGCCGACGTCCTTTCCGTCGACATGATCCGCCGCCTGGTCGCCTTCAACACCGTCAGCCGCAACCCCAACCGGGACATTATCGATTTCATCCACGCCTATCTCGCCGGGCTTGGCGTCGAGGGCCGGATCATTCCCGGCGACGAGGAGGGCAAGGCCTGCCTGCTGGCCACGGTGGGCCCGGCCGGACGGCCCGGCATCGTGCTCTCGGGCCATACCGACGTGGTCCCGGTCGACGGCGAGGCATGGTCGTCCGATCCCTTCGCCGCCGTGGTGCGCGACGGGCGGCTTTACGGTCGGGGTTGCGTCGACATGAAGGGCTTTCTCGGCATCGTGCTGGCCCATGTGCCGATGTTCCTGGCCGCCAACCTCAAGACGCCGATCCATCTGGCCTTCTCCTACGACGAGGAAGTGGGCTGCATCGGCGTGCGGCCGATGCTCGAGGTCATCAACCGCATGCCGGTGAAACCGGCGTTCTGCATCGTCGGCGAACCGACCCGCATGACGGTGATGACCGGCCACAAGGGCAAGAAGAGCCTGCGCGTCACGGTGCGCGGCCATGAATGCCACTCGTCGCTGGCGCCGATGGGGGTGAACGCCGTCGAATACGCCGCCGAACTGATCGCCTTCATCAAGGGGCTGGCCCGCCGGCTGGAGCGCGACGGCGCCCGCGACGGCGCCTACGACATCCCGCACACCACCGCCCACGTCGGGCGCATCGCGGGGGGTACCGCGCTCAACATCGTGCCGCGCGACTGCTGGTTCGAGTTCGAGTTCCGGGTGCTGCCGGCTGACGACCCCGAGGTCCTGCTGGCCGAGGTCAGGGATTACGCCGAGCGGACGCTGGAGCCGCTGATGAAGGCGATCGATCCCAAGACCGGCTTTTCCTGGCAGGAAATCGGCGCCTTCCCCGGCCTCGATACCGCGGCCGATGCCCCGGTGGTTCGCCTTGCCACGCGTTTTGCCGGCAATCCCCGCACGGGACGCGTCGCCTTCGGCACCGAGGGCGGCCTGTTCGCCACCGAGGCCGGCATCCCGACGGTGATCTGCGGACCGGGCGACATCGACCAGGCCCACAAGCCCGACGAATTCATCACCCTTGACGAGGTCGCCCGCGGCGAGGCCTTCATGCGCGCCGTCGCCGATTTCTGCGTCCGCGAAACCCTGTAGGACGAGGCGGCGGCTGGGGAACAGGAGGAAAAGGGAAACCATGACGCAAAGCCAACCGTACCCCGTCGAAATTTCGGCCCCGGACATTGCCTCCTACAGGAAGGGCAACACCGGGATCGACTACATCACCACGTTGGACAGCGGCCGCCTCGGGCCGCATGTGATGGTCGCCGCGCTGGTCCACGGCAACGAACTGTGCGGGCCGATCACGCTCGACTTCCTGCTGCGCAACGAGGTGCGCCCGCTGCGCGGCAAGCTGACCCTGGGCTTCCTCAACGTCGCCGCCTTCGCCACCTTCGATCCCGGGAAGCCGGAGGCATCGCGCTGGGTCGACGAGGATTTCAACCGGGTATGGGATGCCGCCGTGCTGGACGGTCCGCGCGACAGCGTCGAGTTGAGACGGGCCCGCGAGATCCGCCCCGTCATCGACCAGGTCGACTTCCTGCTCGACCTCCACTCCATGCAGCACCCGACGGCGCCCCTGATGCTGTGCGGACCCACCGCCAAGGGCCGCCGCTTCGCGCGCACCCTCGGCTGCCCGGAATACGTGATGAGCGACGCCGGCCACGCCGCCGGCCGGCGCCTGCGCGACTATGGCGCCTTCGCCGACGAGGGCAGCCCCAAGAACGCCCTGCTGGTCGAATGCGGCCAGCACTGGGAGAAGAAGAGTGTCGAGGTGGCCCGCGAAATCACGCTCCGTTTCCTGCTGTCGCTCGACATGATCAAGCGCGACTTCGCCTTGCGCTTCCTGCCCGCCGCGCCGTCGGCGCCGCAGAAGGTGATCCAGGTGACGGCACCGGTGACCATCAAGACCCAGGCCTTCCGCTTCGCCCAGCCCTTCCTCGGGCTCGAGGTCGTCGCCCAGGCGGGCACCGTCATCGGCTGGGACGGCGAGGAGGAAATCTGCACGCCCTATGACAATTGCGTGATGGTCATGCCGTCGCGCCGCCTGTTCCCAGGCCAGACGGCGGTGCGCTTCGGCCGTTTCATCGACTGACGGGAACCTCCTCCTCGCGGGCCAGGTCGTCGAGCATGGCGCGCAGCAGGCCGACCACTTCGGCCGACGCCTTTTCGACCTTGTCAAATTCCACCAATGCGGCGACGCGGTCGCCGGCCAGGAACAGTTCGGCGGCCTTTTTGCCGTGCTGGTGGACCTGCCGGTGCGGATCTTCCAGCTTGGTGAACGCCGGGTGCCGGGTATAGGCGGCGTCTTGCATGCCTTCGTACCATTTGCCGAGGCGGCACTCGTGATGGCTGGACAGCGAGGATGCCGCCTTGCGGCTGCGGCCGACCAGGATTTCCGCGAGGTTCTTCTTCCATAGGAAGTGGTCGGACTGGGCGCGGTACAGGATGGCGTGGCGCAGGTTGAGACGCTCCAGGTCGGCGAACTGGTCGTTGACCACCTTCTCCGAGGCGGCGACGGCGTCGAGCGCCCCCTCGGCGTGGCGCCGACCCCGTTCGCTCATCGCGGCGATTTCGTGGACGGTCCGCGAGATTTCCTCCATGGCCGCCGTCTGCTCCGTGGCGGCCGAAGCTGTCTCGCCGATGCGCGCGCTTACCGCCTCGATAGCATCGGCCACAGCATCCATTTTGGTCCCGACATCGGCGATGGCGGCTTGTCCCTTCTCGACGGTGGCGCCGGTCGCCGTCATCGATTGGGTGATTTCCTCCATCACGGCGCGGATGGAGATGATCTGTTCGCGGATGTCGTCGGTGGCCTGGGCGGTCTGGTGGGCCAGGCTTTTCACTTCGCTGGCGACGATGGCGAACCCCTTGCCGGCCTGCCCGGCGCGCGCCGCCTCGATGGTGGCGTTCAGCGCCAGCAGGTTGGTCTGCTTGGCGATCGCCTGGATGACGCCCAGAATCTCCCCGATTTGCTGGGAGGTGCCGGCGAGGGTGCCCACCTTGTCGGCGGCCTGCGCGACCGACCGGGAAATGCTGTCCATCTCTGCGGTGGCGGCCTTGACCGAGGACAAACCGGCCCGAACCCCTTCATCGGTTTCGGCGGCCAGGCCGGCGCTCGAAGCACTCGCTTCGGAGATGTGGCTGATGGTGGCGACCATCTCGGCGGTGGCGGCGGAAATGTCTCGCGTCCGCTCGTCGATCTCGCGCATGTCGCCAGCGGCAAACGAGACGGCGGTCATGGCGTTGCTGGCCTGCATCGACGATTCGACGGTGCGGGCCAGTTGAAGCGCGCCTTGCCCGGCCAGCCTGCCGGCCACCGTGTCGACCAGGACGGACAACGCGTCGCTGCCCGGCGGCCGACGCCCGTAGTCGCCCTCGGCGACGGCCTTGAGGCATTCCATCGCCGCGGTGCCGGAAGCGCCGGCCGTGCGCAGGTCGTCACTTTGGGTTGTATAATCGTTACCGGGGTCGCTTTTCTTGAAGAGCATGGGACGTTTCCTTTTTCCGGCCTTCGGATCGCAAGTTCCGCGCCATCCTAGCGGGCAATCGCCGATTGGAATTATGACAGTTTCGCAACATGGTTGTTCCCCGGTGGGATGGGCGGCCGTCAATCGCGGGTGGTGGGCTGGCGCGACGACGTCCGTCGGCGGTCGACCGCTTCGGAAACGGCAAAAGCCGCCCAAAAGCACAGCTGTTGACCGGAAAAAGGGCAGAACGGGGTGGCGGGCGGCTAGGTCGCCAAGCCGGCGGCGGGAGCCGTCTTCTTCAGATACTCGAAGCCCATGCGGGCGTAGGTGAGCGGATGGGCCTTCGCCGGGTCCTGCTCGGCCTCGACCACCAGCCAGCCGGCGTAGCCGGCCTTGGCGATGGGCGCCAGCACGGCGGCGTAATCGACGCAGCCGTCGCCGGGAACCGTGAAGGTTCCGGCCAGCACGGCATTGAGGAAGCTCCAGTCCTCGGCCCGCACGCGGGCCAGCACGTCGGCACGGATGTCCTTGCAGTGCACGTGGTTGACGCGGGCCGCGTAGTCGGTGGCGATGCGCACGGGATCGGCCCCGGCAAAGGTCAAATGCCCGGTGTCGAGCAGCAGCCCCACCTCATCGCCGGTGTGCTCCATCAAGCGGGCCACGTCCTCGGCGCTTTGCACCACGGTGCCCATGTGGTGGTGAAAGGCCATGCGCAGGCCGCGCCCGGCCAGATACTTGGCCATCTCGGTCAGCCGCTTGCCGAAGGCCGGCCAGTCGGCGGCGGCCAGCATCGGACGGCGCGACAGCGGCGTCTTGCGCTCGCCATGGATGCAGCCCGAGACCTCGGCGAACACCATGACGCCGCAGCCCATGGCGGCCAGCAGGCTGAGGTGGTCCTCCACCTCCTTCTTTTCGTCGGCGACGCTGCGGGTCAGCAGGCGGCCGCTGTACCAGCCGGAGACGAGGGCGAGGCCGTGGCGGGCTAGGATCGGCCTCAACGTGTCGGCTTGGCGCGGGAACTTGTTGCCGAGCTCGATGCCCGCGTAGCCGGCCTGGCGTGTTTCGCTCAGACATACCTCCAGCGGCGTCTCGCCGCCCAGCTCCGGCATGTCGTCGTTGGTCCAGGTCAGCGGATTGATGCCGATGCGCACGCCCATTCCCTCATCCTCCCGTTCGTTGCTTCCGTATCGCGGCCACGTAGGCTTCGCGCGCCGAGCGCACCTGCGGCCGCTCGGAAACCTCAGGGACCGCCACGTCCCACCAGGCCCCGCCCTCGGCGGTGGTGGCGACGGGATCGGTCTCGATGACGATGACGGTTGTCTTCTCCGCGTCCTTGGCGCGCTCCAGCGCCGCCTCCAGATCGGCCAGCCCGGCCACCTTTTCCGAAAGGGCGCCCAGGCTGGCGGCATGGGCGGCGAAGTCGATGGCGGGCACCTCGCCGTCGGCGCGCACCGATGAGAACAGGTTGTTGAAGCTTTCGCCGCCGACGCTTTTCTGAAGCCGGTTGATGCACCCGAAGCCTCGGTTGTCGAGGACGACGACGATCAGCTTCCGGCCCATCAGCACCGAGGTGGCGATCTCGGAATTCATCATCAGGTAGCTGCCGTCGCCCACCAGCACGAACACCTCGCGCGTCGGGTCGGCCATCTTGACGCCCAGGCCGCCGGCGATCTCGTAGCCCATGCAGCTGTAGCCGTATTCCAGGTGATAGCCGCCGGCCTCGGGCGTGCGCCACAGCTTGTGCAGTTCGCCGGGCAGGCCGCCGGCCGCGCACACCACGACATCGCGCCGGCCGGCCGCCCGATTGGCGGCGCCCAGCACCTGGGCGTCGGAGGGCAGCGGCGCGTTGGTGGCCCGGGTGGCGCGCTCGACCGCCATGTTCCAGTCCTTGGCGAGATCGCGGGCGCGGGCCGTCCAGGCCGAAGGCGCCCGCCAGTCGCCCACGTTCGCCCCCAGGGCCTCCAGGCCGCGCCGGGCGTCGGCCACCAGCGGCAGGGCGCCATGCTTGATGGCGTCGAACGCCTGCACGTTGAGCTGCACCAGGACGGCCTCGGGGTCGGCGAACAGCGAATGCGACGCCGTCGTGAAGTCGGCAAGCCGGGTACCGATCGCCAGCACCAGGTCGGCCTCGGCGGCCAGGGTGTTGGCGGCGGACGCCCCGGTGACGCCGATGGCGCCGGCCTGGTTGGGGTGGTCCCACGCCAGCGCCCCCTTGCCGGCCTGGGTCTCGGCGACCGGCAGGCCGCAGCGCTCGGCAAACGTTGCCAACGCCTCGGTGGCCAGCGAGTAATGGACGCCGCCGCCGGCGACGATCAGCGGGCGCTTGGCGCGGCGCAGGGCCTGGACGGCGGCCGCCAGTTCCCCCTCGTCGGCGCCCGGACGGCGCAGCCGGCGCAGGCGCGGCGCGAAGAATTTCTGCGGATAGTCGAAGGCCATGGCCTGCACGTCCTGGGGCAGCGCCAGGGTCACCGGCCCGCAGGCGGCGGGATCGGTCAGGACCTCGATCGCCGCCGGCAGGCTGGTCAGGATCTGCTCGGGCCGGGTGATGCGGTCCCAGTAGCGCGACACCGGCCTGAAACAGTCGTTCACCGACACCGTGGCGTCGGCGAAGCTTTCCACCTGTTGCAGCACCGGGTCGGGCCGGCGCGCCGCGAAGACGTCGCCCGGCAGCAGCAGCACCGGCAGGCGGTTGACGTGGGCGACGGCGGCGGCGGTCACCATGTTGGTGGCGCCCGGTCCGATCGAGGTGGTGCAGGCCATCAGGCGCCGGCGGTTCATGGCCTTGGCGTAGGCGACGGCGGTCAGGGCCATGGCCTGCTCGTTGTGGGCGCGATAGGTGGGCAGCCGGTCGCGGGCGGCATAAAGCGCCTCGCCGAGGGCGGCCACATTGCCGTGCCCGAAAATGGCGAAGACGCCGGCAAACAGCGGCACTTCCTCGCCGTCGATCTCGACCCGCTGGGCGGCCAGATAGCGCACCAGGGCCTGGGCCATGGTCAATCGCTCGGTGGTCATCGCGAAGGCCTCCTTGGCGTCGTCGCGGGCCGCCCCATTTTCCCTGTCGCCGACGCGCTGAAAATTTTTTTCCAATTTTTCGAAGAGTAGAATATTGTTTTTTATTCGAGGCAACAAGCCGCAAACATCCTTAGGGGACCCGGCGCAACCGCCGGGGTGTGGAAGCGATGATTACCCTGTCCCAGTTCGGTGCCGGCCGCATCGGCAAGATCCACGCCTCCAACGTGGCGCGCAGCGCGCGCGCCCGGCTGAAGTACGTCGTCGACGTCGATGAGGCGGCGGCCCAGGCCTTGGCCAAGGCCCATGGCGCGGTGGTGGCCGATGCCGAAACGGTGTTCGCCGACGCCGACGTCGACGCCGTCATCGTCGCGTCCTCGACCGACACCCACAAACCCCTGGTCGAGGCGGCGTGCACGGCCGGCAAGGCGGTGTTCTGCGAAAAGCCGGTGGACCTCGACTCGGCCCGGGTGAAGGAGGTGGTGCGGGCGGTCGAGAAGGCCGGCGTGCTGTTCTTCGTCGCTTTCAACCGGCGCTTCGATCCCAACTTCTCGGCGCTGCACAAGGCGCTTCGCGCCGGGCGCATCGGCAAGGTGGAACAGGTCATCATCACCAGCCGCGATCCGGGTCCGCCGCCGGCCAGCTATATCAAGGTGTCGGGCGGGCTGTTCCGCGACATGATGATCCACGACCTCGACATGGCCCGCTGGCTGCTGGCCGAAGAACCGACCGAGGTTTTCGCCGTCGGCAGCTGCCTGGTCGATCCGGCCATCGGCAAGCTGGGCGATGTCGACACCGCGGCGGTGACGCTGACCACGGCGAGCGGCGCCATCTGCCAGATCACCAACAGCCGCCGCGCCGTCTACGGCTACGACCAGCGCATCGAGGTCTTCGGCGCCGGCGGCATGCTGCGTGCCGGCAACCGCACCGACACCACCGTCGAGGTTTCCGACGGCACCGGCGTCATGACCGACAAGCCGATGTTTTTCTTCCTCGAACGCTATGCCGACGCCTACCGCATCGAACTCGATCATTTCCTCGATTGCCTGGAAAAAAAGGCGACGCCCATGGCCGGCGTCGAGGACGGGTTGCGTTCCCTGCTGCTGGCCGACGCGGCGGCGCAATCGCTGAAGACGGGCCGCCCGGTCAAACAGTGATCGGGCACGGCTTGCCTCGGCCCGCTGGCTTGGTGTAAACCGCCAGAAGATTGGTTGGGCCACTGGCTGGCCCGCACACGCTACGCCGCGGCCGGCGGCGCCAGGGGAGGAGGAGACAAACCATGGCCAAACCCCTCGTTCTTCACGAAGACCGCCTGTTCCCGGCGGACAAGACGGCCCGCGCCGTGGCCCGGCGGCTGTACGCCGAGGTCAAGAACCTGCCGATCATCAGCCCGCACGGGCACACCAACCCCCAGTGGTTCGCCGACGACACGCCGTTTCCCGATCCGGCGACGCTGTTCATCGTGCCCGACCACTACATCTTCCGCATGCTCTACAGCGTCGGCATCCCGCTGGAATCGCTGGGCATCGCGCCCAAGAGCGGCAAGAAGAAGGTGGAAAAGGACTCCCGCAAGATCTGGCGGCTGTTCGCCGAGAACTACTATCTTTTCCGCGGCACGCCGACCCGCATGTGGACCGATCACGTGTTCAAGGAGGTGTTCGGCATCGAAAAGGCGCTGGCGCCGGACACCGCCGACAAGATTTTCGACACCATCCAGGCCAGCCTGAAGAAACCCGAATTCAAGCCGCGGGCCCTCTACGAGCGGTTCAACATCGAAGCGATGTCGACCACCGACTCGCCGCTCGACGACCTCAAGCACCACAAGAAGATCAAGCAGAGCAAATGGAAGGGCCGGGTCGTCCCCGCCTTCCGGCCCGACCCGGTGGTCGATCCCGAATTCGACGGCTTCGCCGCCAACCTGGCCCGCCTGGGCGCCGTCAGCGGCGAGAACATCGCCACCTGGAACGGCTATCTCAAGGCTCTGGCTTCGCGCCGCGCCTACTTCAAGACCGTGGGCTGCACGTCGACCGACCACGGCCATCCGACGGCACAGACCGCCGACCTTGGCAAGAAGGACTGCGAAGCGCTGTACGCCAAGGTCCTCAAGGGCAAGCTCACGGCCAAGGAAGCCGAGCTGTTCCGTGCCCAGATGCTGACCGAGATGGCCCGCATGAGCCTCGACGACGGCCTGGTGATGCAGATCCATCCCGGCTCGTCGCGCAACCACAACCCCTACCTGTTGAAGACCTTCGGGCGGGACATGGGGGCGGACATCCCGACCGCGACCGAGTACACGCGGGCCCTGAAGCCGCTGCTCGATCGCTTCGGCAACGAAGCCAAGCTGACCATCATCCTGTTCATGCTGGACGAATCGGCCCAAAGCCGCGAGATGGCGCCGCTGGCCGGCACCTATCCTTGCCTGCGCCTGGGGCCGCCGTGGTGGTTCTTCGACAGCCCGGAGGGCATGATGCGCTTCCGGCGCAACGTCACCGAAACTGCCGGCTTCTACAACACCGTCGGCTTCAACGACGATACCCGGGCGTTCCTCGGCATCCCGTCGCGGCACGACGTGGCGCGCCGCGTCGATTGCGCCTATCTGGCCGAATTGGTGGCGGATCATCGCCTGCACGAGGACGAGGCCCGCGAGGTGGCGGTCGACCTCGCCTACAATCTGCCGAAGAAGGCCTACAAGCTCTAGGCCTTGCCGACCCGGGCGGGCATCGCAGCCCGCCCGCGGCCGGCCAGTCAGGCCGGCTTGCGGTCGCCGGCGATGGCCAACTCGTCGGCCTGCGACAACACCCCTTCGACATGCATCAGATGGTCGTCCATGGCCCGGCGGGCGCCGGCCGAGTCGCGCTGGTCGAGCGCCGCCAGGATGGCGCGGTGGTCGTCCAGGGTCATGCGGTGGTATTCCGGCAGCCGGCTGTGCTCGGAAAAGATCTCGAACATCGGGTCGAGCATCGCCTTCCACATGGTGTCGACGATGGACACCAGCACCGTGTTGTTGGTGGCGGCGGCGATCCGACCATGGAAGATGCGGTCCCAGTTGCGGCTGATGCGGTAGGGGATCGGGTCCCGCTCCATGCGGATCAGGGCCTCGCGGATGTTGGCCAGTTGCTCGTCGGTGGCCGTCCGAGCGGCGATGAAGGCGATTTCGCCCTCGACCACCCGGCGCGCCGACAGCAGTTCGAACGGCCCCGGTCCGATGTCATCCTGGCGGAGCGGCGCGAATCGGACCGGCCGTTCGCGGTTCGACTGCACGAAGGTCCCGGCGCCGATGCGCACCTCGATCAGCCCGGACAACTCCAGCGCGACCATGGCCTCGCGCACGACGTTGCGGCTGACGCCGAATTCCTTGGCGAGGTCGCGTTCGGGGGGCAGCCGCTCGCCCGGCTTGAACTGGCCTTCCTGAATCAGGCCGGCGACCTGATTGGCGATTTGCTGGTACATGCGTTGCGGTTCGATGGCCTGGAACGCCATGGATGCTCCCCTAGACTGCGCGGCTTTTGCCCGTTTATACCCGTTCATATTTCCGTTGCGGGGATTTTTATCGATTGGTAGAGTGGTAGGGCCAATATATCTCGTTCCGGTGGGGATGGCACGGCCTTTTCCCCTTTCTGCGGAAGCTGGAGCGCACAATGCGAAAAAGAGATGGGGTGGCCAGGGAGCGGCCGGCGGGGCGTCGGACGCGCGCCCTGTGGTTTCGCGCGGATTCCTGCACCATCGACGATTTTGCGGGAATGGCCGGCGGCAAGGGAAACGCTTGACGCGGGGACGGGTTTTCGCCAAGGTTAAAAATACAGAACAAAGTTCCTGATATGGAACTGTGGCTTTAGGGCTGACCGGCAAAAAAATGGCGGCCCATCGAGGGAGCGGCGGCGGATTTTCCGGCGCCTAATGAAGACAGGGAAAGCGTGCCGCCATCCGGGCGGCGGGGAAGGACAATAAGGAACATTGCGCTGGAATGAGGCACACGCCCCGTCGAGGGAGGTTCTTGGCCCGCCCGACGCAATCCCGAATTCCATCGCCTTGTAGACCACGCATATTAAGAAGAAGATTGGTTAAGGCATAACGCCTGGGAGCGGAGAGGCTGCTCCATTACTTTCGACTTGGCAAATGGGAGGTCATCTATGGAGATGAGAAAACTTTTCGTTCCGGCGATCGCCGCGGCCATGATGGTCGGTTCGGCGTCGACGGCTTCTGCGGAGACGATCCTGAAGGCCAGCGACGTTCATCCGTTCGGGTATCCGACGGTTGAGGCGGTTGTCAGCCTGGGCAAGAAGCTCGAAGCCGCGACCAAGGGCAAGTACAAGGTCCAGATGTTCCCGGCGATGCAGCTCGGCGGCGAGAAGGAAGCCCTCGAGCAGGTGCAGCTCGGCGCCCTGGCGATGACCCGCGTTTCGGTCGGCCCCGTCGGTCCGATCGTTGACGAAGTCAACGTCTTCAACCTGCCCTTCGTGTTCCGCGACGAAGCGCACATGCGCAAGGTCATCGACGGCGAGATCGGCACCGAGCTTCTGGACAAGATCACCGCCGATCCGAAGGCCAACCTGATCGGCCTGTGCTGGATGGACGCCGGCACCCGCTCGGTGTTCAACAAAGTCCGCCCGATCAACAAGCCCGAAGACTTGAAGGGCCTGAAGATCCGCATGATGGGCAATCCGCTCTATGTGGACACCATGAACTCGCTGGGTGGCACCGGCGTCGCCATGGGCATGCCCGAAGTCTACAACGGCATCGCCACCGGCGTCGTCGAAGGCGCCGAGAACAACGAACCGTCCTATGTCTCGTTCAACCTGATCAGCGTCGCCAAGTACTACTCCTTCACTCAGCACCTGATGATCCCCGAGATCCTCGTCTTCTCGAAGAAGGTGTGGAACACGCTCACGCCCGACGAGCAGAAGCTGATGAAGAAGCTCGGCCGCGAAGCCCAGATGGAAGAGCGCGTCCTCTGGGACAAGAAGGTCAAAGAGGCGATGGAAAAGATGAAATCGACGCCCGGCGTCGAGGTCAACTACATCAAAGACAAGGCTCCGTTCCAGGCGGCTGTGAAGCCCGTGTGGGACAAGTACGGCGCCAAGTATGCGAAGATGATCGAGCGCATCAACGCGGTTAAGTAACGGACTGAACCTTCAATGGCCGGCACGGGGCCCGATGGGGCCTCGTGCCGGCAGTCTGCGAAAGCGACGAAGAGATCTCTGATGAAGCAAGCCTATATCGCCGCCATGGACAGGCTTTACTCGGTGTGCATGTGGATCGCCGGCCTGTCCCTGGTCGTCCTGACGACGATCATTCCGATCAACGTGTTCATGCGCTACGTCATGAACAGGGGGCTGAGCTGGCCGGAGCCGCTCGCCATCATGGTCATGATCGTGTTCACGTTCTTCGCCGGCGCCGTCTGTTATCGGGCAGGCGTCCATATTTCCGTGATGCTGCTTGTCAACGTGGCATCGGACGTCCAGCGGAAGGCCATTGCATGGGTGACCGAGGTCCTCATGGTCTGCTTCAATCTGTTCATCCTCTATTACGGTATCCTGCTTTGTGAAGCGACGTGGGGCAACTTCATCGCGGAATTCCCGTCCATCCGGGTCGGGCTCACCTACGTGCCGTTGCCCGTCGGCGGCCTGATCACGTTCCTGTTCATCGTCGAACGCATGTGGACAGGTAAATTCTTTCCTTCCGCCTCGCCCACCCACACGCCGGCAAGCGGCGATTGAATCGGACCCGGTCATGGAGCCTCTCGTTCTTCTCGGTACTTTTGCAATCCTCGTCACCATCGGCGTTCCGATCGCCTATGCCCTCGGCATGGCGGCCGTCGCCGGCGCGGTCTACATCGACCTGCCCCTCGAGGCGGTGGTGTTGAAGATTTCGGATGGCGTCGACGAATTCTCGCTGCTCGCCATTCCCTTCTTCGTGCTGGCCGGCGCCATCATGGCGGAAGGCGGGCTCGCCATGCGGCTGGTCAACCTGGCCCGCATTTTCGTCGGGTTCATCCGCGGCGGCCTGTCGCTGGTCAACGTTCTGGCCTCCACTTTCTTCGGCTGCCTGTCCGGCTCGGCCATCGCCGACACCGCTTCGATCGGCTCGGTGATGATCCCGGAAATGGAAAAGGCCGGCTATCCCCGCGTTTTCGCCACCTGCGTGACGGTCACGGGCTCGGTACAGGCAATCCTCATTCCGCCCTCGCACAACGCCGTCATCTACTCATTCGCCACCGGCGGCACGGTGTCGATCGCGGCCTTGTTCCTAGGCGGCATCGGCCCCGGCCTGCTGCTTGGCACCTTGCTGATGTCGCTCTGCCTGTTCTTCGCGCACCGCCGGGGCTACCCGAAGGGCGAACTGGTTCCGATCCGCCAGGCGCTGCGCATCGTCGGCGATGGCCTGTGGGCGCTGTTCACCGTCGTCATCATCCTGGGCGGCATCCTGTCCGGCATCTTCACCGCCACGGAATCGGCTTCCGTAGCCTGCGTTTACGCCTTTTGCGTCACCATGTTCGTCTATCGCGACTACAAGTGGAGCGACATGCCGCAACTGGTGCACCGGGTCGTCAAGACGGTCGGCATGGTGATGATCCTCATCGGGTTCGCCGCCGGTTTCGGCTACCTGATGGCGATGATGCAGATTCCCCGCGCCATCACCCAGGCCTTCCTGACGGTGTCCGAGAACAAGTACGTCATCCTCATGCTCATCAACGTCATGTTCCTGGTCCTGGGAACCCTGATGGACATGGCGCCCCTGATCCTCATCTGCACGCCGATCCTGCTGCCGGTGATTGCCACTTTCGGCATCGACCCGGTGCATTTCGGCATCCTGATGATGGTCAACCTCGGCATCGGCCTGATCACCCCGCCGGTCGGCTCGACGCTGTTCGTGGGGTGTGCGGTCAGCGGCCTGACCATGGAGAAGGTGGTCAAGGAGCTCTGGCCCTTCTATCTCATCATGCTGACCGCGTTGGCGCTGGTTACCTACGTGCCGTCGATCACGCTGTGGATTCCGAAGACCTTCCTCGGATAGACGCGACAGCCAGATCAAACGAAAGGGGCTCCCGGGCGACCGGGAGCCCCTTTTCCATGGGTCGGTGCCGACCGAGAGGTCAGGCGCCGGCGGCGCGCCACAGGTCGACCACCTGCCTGTAGCTGGCGGCGATCATGGCCGTCGCCGCGGCGTCGTCGCTCCGCCCGGCGAACCACTCGTCGGCGGCGGCGCGGAAGATGCTGCGCCCCACCGCGAAGCCCTTGCACCATTTCTGGCGGCGGGCCGTCTCGAACGAGGCGCCCAGTTCGGCCAGCGAGGCGTCGAGGCCGAGCAGCAGGACCCCCCGGCAATGCGGGTCATAGCGCTCGATGACCTCCGCGATGTGGCGCCATCCGGCTTCACCTCCGGCCGGGGGCGGCAGCTTCCACCAGTCGGGAAAGACCCCGGCTTCGTAGAAAGCGGCAAGCGTACGGGCCGTGGTGGTGGCGTCCGCCGCCAGGCCGCTCGGCGTGATCGCCTCGATCATCAGCTCGTGGCGGGTCTTCAGCGTCGCCGTCTGCAAAGCCTTGAGCTTGTCGATCTGGGCGGCCCGCAGGTCGTCGGGATCGTCCGGGTGGAAGAAGACCAGGCACTTGACCACCTGTTCCACAGGCCATTCGCGCAAGGCCAGCGCCACGTTCTCGCCGGCCTCGAAGCCGAGCGGCCGCGAGCCCGGGAGTTCGACCGGCCGGGCCAGCCAGCGGCCGGTCCCGGTCAGGCGGGCCAACACCTCTTCGCCATAGGTGCCGTCGATGAGGGCGCCGACGCCGGGGGTGCCGTCGTCGGTGGCTTCGAGCGCGCAGCCGATCAGGCCCTTGAAATCCTTGATGCGCTCGCGGCTGACGCCGTTGCGCTCGGCGATCTCCTCCAACTGCGCGCGGTGGTCGAAGGCCAGCGCCCGGACCTCGGGCCATTCGCCGTGGCGGTTGGTCGCCCAGTGGATGTGGTTGAGGCGGGCGTCCTCGCGCAGACGGAAATGCGGGCTGCCCTTCTCCAGGTAGTCCCGCAGTTCGAACCAGCTCGGCGCTTCCGGCGAGCAGGCGTGGCGCGACACCACGATGGCGCCGCAGGCGTTGGCATAGGTGCAGCAGGTCTCCAGCGGCTCGTCGCGCAGCCAGCCGCGCAGGAAGCCGCCCATGAAGGCGTCGCCCGCCCCCAGGATGTTGTAGACTTCGATGGCGAAGCCGCGCCCGACGATGCCTTTTTCCAGCGAATCCGGGATGGCGTCCGGGAAGACGACGCAGCCCTTGGGGCCGCGCTTGAGCACCAGGAGCGCGCCGGTCAGTTCGCGCACCCTGGCCAGCGCCGCCAGGGTGTCGGTGGTGCCCCCGGCGATGTGAAATTCCTCCTCGGTACCGACGATGAGGTCGCAGTCGGGTACAATGGATTGCAGGTGCTGGGTCACGGTGTCGTTGGCGACGAAGCGGTTCTCGCCCATGCCCCGCCCGGTCAGGCCCCACAGGACCGGCCGGTAGTCGATGTCGAGCACGATCCGGGTGCCGGCCGCCTTGGCGTAATCCATGGCGGTGCGGCTGGTCCTGTAGGTGGACTCGGTCGAGAAGTGGGTGCCGCTGGTCAACAGCGCCTTCGAGGCGGCGATGAAGGCGGGCTCGAAATCGTCGGGCGAGACGGCCATGTCGGCGCAATTCTCGCGATAGAAGATCAGCGGAAAGGTGTCGCGGTCGCGGATGCCCAGGATGACCAGCGCGGTAAGCCGCGCCGGATCGGTCTTCACATGGCTGACGTCGACCCCCTCGGCGGCCAGCGTTTCGCGCACGAAGCGGCCCATGTGCTCGTCGCCGACGCGGGCGATGACGGCGGTCTTGAGGCCCAGCCGGGCGCCGCCGATGGCGGTGTTGGTGGGGCTGCCGCCGATGTATTTGGCGAAGCTGCCCATGTCTTCCAGCCGGCCGCCCACCTGCTCGCCGTAAAGGTCGACGGCGGCCCGTCCGAGGCCGATGAAGTCGAGCCGGCGCTCAGCCATGCTTTCTCCTTCCTTTCGCTTTCGGGGCCTGGGCCTCCAGATGGGCGCCGAGGCCAACCACCAGGCTTTGGGCCAGGCACATGGGGGCGACCAGGCTGCGGAAGGCCGGGCTTTCCGGATCGGCGATCTCGAAGCAGAGGGTGGCCTTGGCGGCCAGCGGGCTTAAGGGGCTGTCGGTAATGGCGATCACCGGCACGCCGGCGTCGACCCGCTCGGCCACCGCCTCGATGACGTCCAGCGAATAGGTGCGGAACGACACCGCGATCATCACGTCCCGGGGCGTGGCCAGCCGGGCCTGTTCGACCATCAATCCGCCGACACCGTCGATCAAGTGACAGCGTTTGTCGAGCCGGGCCAGCGCGTAGGCCAGGTAGAAGGCGACCGGAAACGAACGGCGCTGGGCGATCAGGTGGATTTCCTCGGCCGCGCCCAGCAGGGAGACGGCCTCGGCGATGGCCTGGGGCGGCGTATGGGCGCGCAACAACTCCAGCGAAGCGATGCCCTGGTCGACGAATTCGCCGAGGATGGAACCCGGCCGGCCGGCCTCGCCGCCGTGCTGCTCCTTCAAGCCCTTGATGCGCTCGCGGTAGCTGAGCGATCCTTCGATCAGGCGGGCGCGGAACAGCCGCTGCATGGTGCTGAAGCCGTCGAAGCCGAGGGCCTGGGCGAAGCGCACCATGCTGGACGGCTGCACCGAGGCCCGTGCCGCCAGCCGAGTGATGGTTTCCAGCGCCAGGTCGTCCGGGTGGTCGACGACGAAATGGGCGATGCGCTGCAACTGCCCGCTGAGCGAGTCGTAGCGATCGGTGATCTGTGTTAACAGGTCCTCGAAGGTCTCGGGGGGGCGGGCGTGGCCGCCTGCGGGTCTTGCCATGACGTTTCCTGCCGTTTCCTCCGTCACCGCGGCCAGCCCACTATGCACCCGGAAACGCGGCCCGGACAAGAATGAAATTTCGTTCAAATACCACTATTAGAAAAAGTTTTTCATGCCGTCGCCGGTGGCTGCGCCCCGCCCTTTCGGCTATGCTGACGGTGGAAGCGGAGGACGCAGGATGAGCGAATGCGAGCGGATCATCGCCGGCGGACAGGTCGTCAACGGCAGCGGCGCGGCGCGCATCCGGGCCGACATCGGCATCGCCGAGGGCCGCATCGCGGCGGTGGGGGATCTTTCCAACTGGACGGCAAGCGAGGAGCGCATCGAGGCGGGCGGCCTGATCGTCGCCCCCGGCTTCATCGACGTCCACACCCACGACGATCGCCTGCTGCTCGCCCATCCCGACATGGCGCCCAAGGTCAGCCAGGGCGTCACCACCGTGGTCGTCGGCAACTGCGGCATCAGCTTGGCGCCGCTTTCCCCGGCCGGCGACCCGCCGCCGCCCTTGAACCTGCTGGGCGGGCGGGGTGATTTCCGTTTTCCCCGCTTCGCTGCCTATGCCGAGGCGCTAGACGCCGCACCCGCCGCCATCAACGCGGTGGCGCTGGTCGGCCATTCGACCTTGCGCGCCGCCGTCATGGACGACTTGGGACGGGCCGCCACCGCGAAGGAAATCGCGCGCATGGGGAACCTGCTGGACGAGGCCTTGGCGGCCGGCTGCGCGGGATTGAGCGCCGGGCTGGCCTATCCCACCGCCAAGGCGGCGCCGACCGAAGAGGTGACGGCATTGGCCGCGCGTCTGCGGCCGGCCGGGGGCATCTTCACGCTGCACCTGCGGGACGAGGCGGCGGGCGTCGTCGCCTCGGTCGAGGAGGCCATCGAAATCGGCCGGCAAAGCGGCGTGCCGGTGGTGATTTCGCACCACAAGTGCTGCGGGCGCGCCAACTGGGGACTGAGCGCAAAGACGCTCGACCTCATCGCGGCGGCGCGCGCTTCCGGTCTCAGGGTCGACCTCGACACCTATCCCTACACCGCCAGTTCCACCGTGCTGCTCAAGGATTTCGTGGCGCGTGCCGAGCGCGTGCTGATCGCGTGGTCCGGGCCGCATCCGGAAACGACCGGGCGCGACTTGGCCGAGATCGCCGAAGGCTGGGGTGTGGGGATCGACGCCGCCATCGACCGTCTGCTGCCGGCCGGGGCCGTCTATTTCCAGATGGACGAGGATGACCTCCGGCGCATCCTCGCCTTCGAACGCACGATGGTGGGCTCCGACGGCTTGCCGCACGACGTCAGGCCGCATCCCCGCCTATGGGGAACCTTCCCGCGCGTGCTCGGCCATTACGCCCGCGACGGCGGCCTGTTCTCGCTGGAGGAGGCGATCTTTCGCATGACCGGCAACGCGGCCCGCGTCTTCGGGCTCGCCGATCGCGGCCGCATCGCGGCGGGGGCCGCCGCCGACATCGTGTTGCTTGACGAGGCCAACGTGCGGGATCGCGCCACCTACGACAAGCCGTTCGAGCCGTCGGCTGGCATCCATCGCGTCCTGGTCAACGGCGAGACGGTGTGGCGGGACGGCGCCGCCACCGGAAGCCGGCCGGGCCGTCTGCTGCGCCGCAACGGCGGGCAATAATTCTCTACCCTCCCCGCCGGTGAGGCGGAGAGGGTAAGGAAAATTCACACCCGGCCGCCGTCGATGATGAAATCCTGGCTCGTGCACATCCGGCTGTCGTCGGCGGCCAGGAACAGCACCAGGCGCGCCACGTCGGCGGGATAGATCTTTTCCTTCAGGCATTGATCGGCCATCAGCGCCCGCTCCCCCGCCTCGTCGAGCCACAGGGCGATCTGGCGCTCGGTCATGATCCAGCCGGGCAGCACCGTGTTGACGCGGATGCCATCGCCGCCGAAGTCGCGGGCCAGGGCACGCGTCAGGCCGCAGACGGCGGCCTTGGCGGCGCTGTAAACGGGCAGCCCGCCCATGCCGAGCTTCCAGACGATGGAGCCCATGTTGACGATGGCGCCGCCCCCCGCCGCCTTCATCTGCGAATGCACGGCCTGGGCGGCGAAGAACTGATGGCGCAGGTTGACGTTCATGCGCTCGTCCCAATAGGCGGGCGTGACGTCGGCCACGGCGTGACGATCGTCGTTGCCGGCGTTGTTGACCAGGACCTGGACGGGGCCAAGCTCGCGGCCGGCCCGCGCGATCGCTTCTTGCAGCCCCCCGACGTTGCGCAGGTCGCAGACCATGGCGAGCGGTGGCGGTGCCCCCGTCCCGGCGATGCGCGCCGCCAGACCCTGGCCGGCCTCGGCGGCCACGTCGGCGAAGGCGACACGGGCGCCCTGGGCGGCGAAATGCTCGACCACGCTGGCCCCGATGCCAGTGGCGCCGCCGGTGACGAAGACGACCCTATCCCGCAAGCTGGGATAGGTGGCGAAACCGCTCATTCAGTGGAACCCCTTCAGATCCTCCTCGGTCCCCTCCTCGGGCAGCTTGCCCAGGATGATCATGCCCAGCACCTGGTCCTTGGTCACCTCGCTGGTGCGCCGGGTGCCGATCTGGCGGCCATTCTTCATGACCATCACTCGATCGGCGAGGTCGAAGACGTCGTGGATGTCGTGGCTGATCAGGAAGATGCCGATGCCCTCGCTTTTCAGCTGCTTGATGAGGCCGGCGACCATCCGCGTTTCCTGGGGGCCGAGGGCAGCGGTGGGTTCGTCCATGATCAGGATCTTGGCGTTGAAATAGATGGCCCTGGCAATGGCCACCGACTGGCGCTGGCCGCCCGACATGGTCTTCACGGGGCAGATGATGTTGGTGAAATTGGGGTTGAGGCGCTGGATCACCTTGCGCGCCTCGGATTCCATGGCGTCGTCGTTCAGGGTGCCAAAGGCCGTCACGATCTCGCGGCCAAGGAACAGGTTGGCCGGCGCATCCAGGTTGTCGGCCAGCGCCAAGGTCTGGTAGATGGTCTCGATGCCGAGCGCCCGGGCGTCGCGCGGGTTGCTGATGGTGACCTTCTTGCCGGCGATGTGGATTTCGCCGTCGTCCAGGGGATTGGCCCCGGACAGCACCTTCATCAGCACCGACTTGCCGGCGCCGTTGTGGCCCAGCACGCCCACCACCTCGCCGGGATAGAGATCGACGCAGACGCCGTTGACGGCGTGCACGCCGCCGAACCGCTTGTGAATGTTGCGCATCTCGACCAGAGGAACGTCGGCCATGATCTGCTCCTCTCAGCGACGATTCTTGTTGTAGACGGAATCGAACCAGACGGCGGCGATCAGCACCAGGCCGATGGTTACCTGGCGCATGGCGCTGGAAACGCCCAGCAGCACCATGCCGTTCTCCAGGCTTTGCATGATGACGGCGCCCAGGATCGCCCCCGTGATGGTGCCGACGCCGCCGGCCAGCGAGGTACCGCCGATGACGGCGGCGGCGATCACGCTGAGCTCGGCCATAAGACCCATGGAATTGGCCCCGGCGTTGAGGCGCGCCGTGGTGACCACGGCGGCGATGCCGCACAGCACGCCCATGACGACGAAGACCATCAGCGTGTTCTTTTTGACATCGATGCCGGACAGGTCGGCGGCCTCGGGATTGCCGCCCATGGCGAAGACATAGCGCCCGAAGCGGGTGATCCGCGCCATCAGCGCCATGGCGATGACGACGACGATCAGGATCAGCACCGGCACCGGGATGCCGCGCGGGATGTCGGTGCGCGGCAGCGTGTAGGCGTTCATGACCATGACGAAGCCGACGACCAGCGCCGCACCGACGACGATCAGCCCGACCTCGGCCCACATCGGCTTGACGCCGAAACCGAAACGCTGGCGGCGGATGCGCGCGTACAGGCTGCCGCCGATCAGGGCGACGATGGCGACGACCCCCAAAATCCAACTCCAGGTGGCGCCGATGGAACCGTCGATGCCACCCCCCAGCATCTGGTAGTCGGGGTCCATGGGGGCGATGGTGCGGCCCTCGGTGACCAGCCAGGCGCCGCCGCGGAACATCAAGAGGCCGGCCAGGGTGACCACAAAAGCCGGGACGCCGCGATAGGCTACCCAGTAGCCCTGCCAGGCGCCCAGCAGGGCGCCAAACACCAGCCCGATGGCGACCGTCAGCGGCCAGTTCCAGGCCGCACCCAGGGGAAACACCTCGACCTGGAGCCAGGCGATGATCATGCCGGTGAAGCCCAACAGCGACCCCACCGACAGGTCGATATGGCGGGCCACGATGACCAGCACCATGCCGGTCGCCATGATGCCGACCACCGTGCTCTGGACGGTCAGGTTGAAGAGGTTGCGCGGGGTCAGGAAGATGCCGTCGGTCATGATGGTGAAGACCAGCCAGATGACGAAGAGCGCCCCCGTCATGGCCAGCATGCGGGTGTCGAGCTTGGTCACCTGGATGAAGCGGCGAAAGAGGTTCGCTTCGGTCTCGGCGCTATGGGTCTGGTCAGGCATCATCGCTCCCCGAAAAGGTGATGCACCGAAAGGAAGACGGAGGGTGCCGGTCCCTCAAGGCCCGGCACGCTCCTTCCTGGAAGATCGGTCACTTACAGGCCGCGGGCACGTCCTTGGTTACGCCCTGGCACACGACCTCTTTCTTGACCCAGCCGGCCTTGATGACGACGTCGAGATTGTCCTTGCGGATCGGCACCGGCTTCAGCAGCACGGCGTCCATCGGCACCTTCTTCGGGCCGTCCTTGAAGGTGGTCACGCCCTGGATCTCGCTCGGCTTCTTTCCCTTGGCCAGGTCGATGGCGATGGTGGCCGCCGCCTTGCCCAGTTCGCGGGCGTCCTTCCAGACGCTGACCGTCTGCAGGCCCTTGGCGACGCGGTTCAGCGCCGCGAAGTCGCCGTCCTGGCCGGACACCGGGATGCCCGCCATGCCCTGGGCGCTCAGCGCCGCGACGACGCCGCCGGCGGTGCCGTCGTTGGAGGCGACCACGGCATCGACCTTGTTGTTGTTGGCGGTCAGGATCTGCTCCATGTTGGACTGTGCCACTTCGGGCTTCCAGCCGTCGGTGTACTGTTCGCCCACCACCTTGATGTCGCCCTTGGCAATGGCGGCCTTCAGCACCTCGAGCTGGCCGGCGTGCAGGAAGTCGGCGTTGGGGTCGGAGGCATAGCCCTTGATGAAGACGTAGTTGCCCTTGGGCTGAACCTTGAAGACTTCCCGCGCCTGCATGCGCCCGACCTCCTTGTTGTCGAAGGTCAGGTAGAAGACGCCTTTCTGCTCGATCAGGCGGTCGTAGCCGACCACCGGAATGCCCTCGGCCGTGGCCTTGGCGACGCCGGGCAGCACCGCGTCGGCGTCCCAGGCCAGCACGATCAAGGCGTTGGCGCCCCGCGTGATCAGGCTTTCGATGTCGGCGATCTGCTTTTCGTTGGAGCTTTGGGCGTCGGCGCTGACGTATTTGCCACCCATCTTCTCGATGACCGCCTTCATCGCCGCCTCGTCGGTTTTCCAGCGCTCCTCCTGGAAGTTCGACCAACTGACCCCGACGACAAGGTCGGCGGCCATGGCGGGCCCGCCCACGGCGAGACCGAAGCCAAGACCGAGCAGTCCTACGGCATAGCGCCCTCTCGATAACAACGACATGATACCTCTCCTTATATTATACAAGACGGACACGTTTTTCGTGCGTTAGTGGCATACTACCTGGACTTCGCCGGCTTTTCCACCGACCGCGTTCCGCGGGGCGGGACCTCCTTCACCCGAAGGTGTTGAACAAATTCTCCAGGGCCTCCTGGCGGCCCGAGCGGGGCCTGGGCTCGACGGCGCCGGCGAGGACGTGTTCGGACAGTTCGGCCAGCGACGCCTCGCCGGCGGCGATCCGCCGGCCCAGGGCGCCGTTCCAGCCGGCGTAGCGCTCCTCCACCGCCGCCGCCAGCCGGCCGTCCTCGATCATGTCGGCGGCAATCAGCAGCGCCCGCGCGCAGGTGTCCATGCCGCCGATGTGGGCGTGAAACAGGTCCTCGGGGTCGATCGACTGACGGCGGATCTTGGCGTCGAAGTTGAGGCCGCCGGTGGTAAAGCCGCCGGCCTTGAGAACGATGTAGAGGGCCAGCGCGACCGCGCGGACGTCGTTGGGGAACTGGTCGGTGTCCCAGCCGCTCTGCGGATCGCCGCGGTTGATGTCGACGCTGCCCAGGATGCCGTTGGCCGTCGCGTAAGCCAGTTCGTGCTCGAAGGCATGGCCGGCCAGGGTGGCGTGGTTGACCTCGATGTTGAGCTTGATCTCACCGTCCAGGCCGTACTTCTGGAGGAAGGCATAGACGGCGGCGGCATCGAAATCGTACTGGTGCTTGGTCGGCTCCTGCGGCTTGGGTTCGATCAGGATGGTGCCGGCAAAGCCGAGGCGGTGCTTGTGCTCGACCACCAGGGCCATGAAGCGGCCCAACTGGTCGAGTTCGCGCTTCATGTCGGTGTTGAGCAGCGTCTCGTAGCCCTCGCGACCGCCCCACAGCACGTAGTTGACGCCGCCCAGCCGGTGCGTCGCCTCCAGCGCCGCCTTCACCTGCCCGGCGGCGTAGGCGAAAACCTCGGGATCGGGGTTGGTGGCGGCGCCGGCCATGTAGCGCGGATGGCTGAACAGGTTGGCGGTGCCCCACAGCAGCCGGATGCCGGTTTTCTCCATGGCGGCGGCGGCGAGATCGACCAGGCGGGCGAGATTGGCGTTGCTTGCGGCGAGCGTCGCCCCTTCCGGCGCCAGATCGCGGTCGTGGAAGCAGAAGAAGGGTACGCCCAGCTTGCCCAGGAATTCGAAGGCGACGGCAAGCTTGCACTCGGCCAGGGCCAGCGGATCGCCGGCCCCCATCCACGGCCGGGCCAACGTGGAGGCGCCGAACATGTCGAGGCCGTCTCCGCAGAAGCTGTGCCAGTAGGCAACGGCGAAGCGCAGGTGATCCTCCATCCGCTTGCCCAGCACCCGGCGCTCCGGGTCGTACCAGCGGAAGGCCAGCGGATGGCTCGCCTGCGGTCCTTCGTAGGCGATCTTGTCCACAGTCGAAAAATATGGTGTCACGGCCCAGTCCCTTTTTCCGCACGTTGGCGGTCTTGCTATCGTTGGCATCGGCATGAGGCATTTTGCCTGATGTCGAATGCCTCAAAATGATGTTTTTTCCTCTCGCTGATGTCAACATCGTTTTTTTGCCGTCCCGTTTCCGCCCTCTTGTCTTTTCAGTAAACGCCGGAAATTTTGGGTTATTGACCCGCCTGACCGGTCCCACCCAAAATGATGTTTTTGCCATCATTTTGAGGGTTTTCGACGTTGCCAGGAAACGTCGGGCGGCATAGGATAGACGTTCCGGGTAAGGCCTTCCGCCTTGACAGGAGAAGGATCTTTGCCGTTGATCACCAGGCTTTCAGGCAAGCGACGCGGGGGAAATCATGCCGGCACGCAAGGGGCCGCAGAGAGACGCAAGGTGAGACGGGTCGGCGTGCGGCTGGCCGACGTCGCCCGCGAGGCCGGCGTCAGCCTTGCCACCGTGGATCGGGTAGTCAACGAGCGCCCCGGCGTGCGGCGGCGCACCGCCGACCATATCTGGGACACCATCCAGCGCCTCGAGTCGACGCCGCTGCCGGGGCAATCGGCGGCGGGCCGGTGCCCGCTTCATTTCGACGTCGTCCTGCCGGCCGGCCACAACACCTTCATGCAGAACCTCGACGATCAGGTGGTGGCCCTCGGCCGCGAACTGTCGGCCCAGGACGCAACGGTGACCTGCCATCGGATCGAGGGGTTCAATCCGGCCGTTCTTGCCGCCACCCTCCTCGATCTTGGCGAGACGTCGAACGGCCTGGCCATCGCCGCCCTGGAAAATCCCGTCGTGCGCGAGGCGGTCAACCTGTTGGCCGAACGGGGGGTGCCGGTGGTCACCCTGGTGTGCGACCTGTCCAACGCCCGCACGGTGGGCTACGTCGGCCTCGACAACCGGGCCGCCGGGCGCACCGCCGGCTATCTGATGGGGCGTTTCGCCGGCGGCCGGGCCGGCCCGGTGGCGCTGATCGCCGGCAGCATCGGGCTCAGCTATCGCGACCATCAAGAACGCGAACTGGGCTTTCGCGACGCGCTGTACGAGCATTTCAGCAATCTGACCATCGCCGACCGCTTCGAGGACCTGGACGACTTCCAGAAGGGCCACGAGCAGACCAACATCATCCTCGACCGCTTCCCCGACCTGCTTGGCATCTACAACATCGGCGGCGGCACGCGGGGCATCGCCGCCGCCCTGAAGGAGCGCGGCGTCGCCGGCCGGGTCATCTTCATCGGCCACGACATCACCCGCTTCACCCGCCAGTTCCTGATCGACGGCGTCATGGACGCGGTGATCAACCAGGACGTCACCCACGAGGCGACGGCGGCGCTGCAGCATCTGCTGGCCTTCCACAACCGGCCGCTGCCCTCGCCGCGGCTGGGTGCGCCGCGCATCGAGATCTTCGTGCGCGAGAACATGCCGTAAGGCAATTCCCAAAAAGAAAGGGCCGGCGCCGCCCGCGGCGGTACCGGCCCCCGTTATGCGAGATTGGACTTAGGCGACGGTGTGATTGGCCAGCATCTCGAGAGCCTTGACCATGGCCGAATGATCCCAGGCCGAACCGCCGTTGGCGGCGCAGGCGTTGAACAGTTCCTGCGCCGTCGCCGTGTTGGGCAGCGACACGCCCAGCTTGCGGGCGGAAGAAAGGGCCAGGTTCAAGTCCTTCTGATGCAGCTCGATGCGGAAGCCCGGATCGAAGGTCCGCTTGACCATCCGGTCTCCATGGATCTCCAGGATCTTGGAGGATGCGAAACCGCCCATCAGGGCCTGGCGAACCTTGGCCGGATCGGCCCCCGCCTTGGAGGCGAACAGCAGCGCCTCGCCCACCGCCTCGATGGTCAACGCGACGATGATCTGGTTGGCCACCTTGCAGGTCTGGCCGTCGCCGTTGCCGCCGACCAGCGTGATGTTCTTGCCCATCAGGTCGAACAGCGGCTTGATCTTGTCGAACGTCGCCTGCTCGCCGCCCACCATGATGGTGAGGCTCGCCGCCTTGGCGCCGACCTCGCCGCCCGACACCGGGGCATCCAGGTACTGGGCGCCCAGCGCGTTGATCTTCTTGGCGAACTCCTTGGTCTCGACGGGGGCGATCGAGCTCATGTCGACGACGATCTTGCCCTTGAGGTTGGCCTCGGCCACCCCATTCTCGCCGAACAGTACCGCCGCCACATGCGGCGTGTCCGGAACCATGACGATGATCACGTCGCCGAAGGCGGCTGCTTCCTTCGACGAACCAACCTTCTTCGCCCCCTTGTCCAGAACCTCCTGGCGGATGGTCCCCACGTCGTAGACGACAACCTCGTGGCCCCCCTCCAGCAGGTGAACCGCCATCGGCGCGCCCATGATTCCGACCCCAATGAAACCGATCTTCATGGTCTTCTCCTTTTCCTTCAAATCCTGAGAAATGGCTTACTTCCTGTAGGGCGCGAACCAGCCGAGCCCGGCTTCGGTGCCGGCCGCCGGCACGTACTCGCAGCCGATCCAGCCGTCGTAGCCGGCCTCGTCGATGGCCTTGAACAGGAAGGGATAGTTGATCTCGCCGGTGCCCGGCTCGTGCCGGCCGGGGGTGTCTGCCAGCTGCATGTGGCCGATGACGCCGATGTTGGCCTTGATGGTGTTGGCCAGTTCGCCCTCCATGCGCTGCATGTGGTAGATGTCGTACTGCAGCTTGAGGTTCGGCGCCGCCACCTCGGCGATGATGTCGATCGCCTGCTTGGAATAGTTCAGATAGAAGCCCGGCATGTCGCGGAAGTTGATCGGCTCGATCACCAGCATCAGGCCGGCCTTGGCGGTTTCCGCCGCCGCGAACCTGATGTTGGCGACATAGGTGGCGCGCAACTTGTCCTCGGCGACGCCCTTCGGCTTGAGACCCGCCATGGCGTGCACGCGCGAGCACTTGAGCGCCTTGGCGTAGTCGATGGCCTTGCCAACCGAATCTTGGAACTCGCCGACCCGGTCGGGCAGGCATGCCAGGCCGCGTTCGCCCTTGGCCCAGTCGCCGGGCGGCATGTTGAACAGCACCTGGGTGAGCCCGTTCTCGGCCAGCTTGGCGGCCAGGTCGTCCTTGGCGTAGGCATAGGGAAACAGGTACTCGACCCCCTGGTAGCCGGCCTTGGCGGCGGCCTTGAAGCGATCGAGGAAATCGACCTCGTTGAACTGCATCGACAGGTTGGCGGCGAATTTCGGCATGGCACACTCCCTTGGGCTCCGACCCGATCCCGGATCGTCTCTCGCACCCCTCCTAATTCCTCGGAGAGCGGACGACAAGAACTCTCGCCTCGAAAACGTTTCGCCAGGAGAAAAAACACGAAAGATTCTGAAAGTCACCCGCCCCCAGGTATACCGGCCGGCGGCCCGGCGGGCAAACGATTGAGTGGCCCACCGGCTCTTGACGCAAAATCGCCGCTCCCTTAGCCTGGGAAAGTTCAAGGTGACGGTTTCATCCGCAAGCCTCGGCCGGCGGATGGAAAAAAGGGAACACGGTGCGATCCCAAATCGGATTCAGTCCGTGGCTGCCCCCGCAACTGTGAGCGGCGAGTCTGTGCCCCAAGAAGCCACTGGGAAACTGGGAAGGCGGGGCGCCAGGACAATGACCCGCAAGCCAGGAGACCTGCCGCCACCTGCGTCACCTACCAGTGGACGGGGTCTTTCCAGTGGTCCGGTATTCCGAGTGCGGTGACGCCGCTTTTTGGTGTGGCCGCATGGGAAAATCGGACCGCGGATCATGGATATCTTTCAGTCAAGACCCGTGAAGGGAACGCCGGACGCCAGGGGTGCGTGCCGGTTCCCGACGTCTTTCTCGTGCGTGCTTCTTTCCCTTTCCGTCGAAGGAGGCAGGACTCATGAGAAACTATCGAAATCGCTATCGAAACGCTGTTGAAACCTTGGTGCTCGCCGGCGCGCTTGCCGCCGCCGGCTTCGTCACTGCGGCCGCCCAGGAACCGGACGGCCAACTGGAGGAGGTGGTGGTCACCGCCAGCCGCTTGGGCGTCGGCCTGCCCGGCACCTCGACGACGGTGATCGAGGCCGAGGACATCGCCCGCTCGCCGGCCACCACGCTGCCCGACCTGTTGTCCCGCGAGGCGGGGGTGCAGAGCCGCGACTTCTACAGTGCGTCGGGCGCCGATTCGGCGGTCGACATCCGGGGCTTCGGCGCGACGGCGTCGTCGAACACCCTGGTCCTGGTCAACGGCCGCCGGCTGAATGACTTCGATCTGGCCGGCGTCGACTGGAGCAACATCCCGCTCGAAAGCATCGAGCGCATCGAGATCACGCGCGGCAACGCCGGCGCCGTGCTTTATGGCGACGGCGCGGTGGGCGGCGTCGTCAACATCGTCACCAAGACGGCGGTCCCGCAGGGCCCCTCGGGCAAGGTCAGCGCCAAATACGGCTCTTACCAGCACCGCGAGACCAACGTGTCGGCAACCCACGGCGCCGGCGACGTATCGCTCAGCGCCTATGGCACCCTCATCGACGCCCAGAACTATCGCGACAACAACGATCTGACCCAGCGCAACCTGGTCACCGAGGCAAGGCGACGCACCGACGAGGGCCAGGTCTACGTCAACCTGGGCGTCGACGATCAGCGCCTGGGCACACCGGGCGCCCGGCGGGTCACCCTGACCAGCACCCAGTTGGAACCCGAAAGCGTACGGCGCCAAGCCACCACGCCCGACGACTACACCCGGCAGAACGGCGTCGCGCTGACCGTCGGCGGCACCCGCCGGATCACCAAGAATGTCGAAGCCGTCCTCGATGCCGGCTACCGCATCAAGGACACCGAGGCGCGTACGGTCAGCAACTTCGGCCCGCAATTCGATGCCTACGTCGATACCGAGCTGGCGACCTTCTCGCTGACGCCCCGGCTCAATATCGACGCCGACCTGTGGCGGCGGCCGACCGACACCACCCTCGGCATCGACTACTACTACTCCGACTACAATTCGGACCGCCAGCTGTCCCCCGACGGCGCCGCCTATCACCGCTACGACGGCAAGCAGCACAGTGCCGCCCTTTATGCGCAGAACACGCTGGCTTTCTCCGACACGCTCGACCTGTCGGCCGGCGGCCGCGTCCAGTCCACCCGCTTCACCGCGGGAGACATCTACGATCCCAGCCTGCTGGCCTTTCCGGCCTTCGACGGTCATCGCGAGTCCTTGACCGACACCAGTAACGACTTCGCCCTGAATGCCGGCCTCGATTACCGGCTGACCGACAGCGTGGCCCTGTTCGGCCGTGTGGCCCGCAGCTTCCGGGCGCCGACCGTCGACGAACGCGTCGGTTCCGACCCCAGCCACAAGTCCTTCGTGCTCAAGACCCAGACATCGCGGGACGCCGAGGTCGGCACCCGGCTGAGCTTCGGCAAGGTCGAGGTACAATCCAGCGCCTACTACATGGCGCTGCGAGACGAGCTGCACTACGACCCCGACTCCGGCGTCAACAAGAACTTCGACCCGACCCGCCGCTACGGCGTCGAGAACAGCCTGGACTGGCGGGCCACCGAGACCGTCGGCGTCAAGGCCAACCTCACCTACACAAAGGCCGAGTTCACCGACGGCCCCTACAAGGGCAACACCGTGCCCCTGGTTTCGGACTGGACGGCCAGCACCAGCCTTTCCTGGGACATGGTCGAGAAGTACCTGACGGGCACGGCGACGGTCAGCTACTACAGTTCCCAGAACATGGAGAACGACGAGGCCAACTTTCAGCCGGAAATGCCCGGCTACACGCTCGTCGACCTGAAGCTGGGCGGCGAATACAACGCGCTGACCTGGTCGGCCACCGTGAATAACGTGCTCGACGTCGACTACTACAACTATGCGGTGGCCAGTTCGACCGCCTACGGAACCTTCAACGCCTATCCCCTGCCCGGCCGCACCTACTGGCTGGAAGCCGGGGTGACCTTCTGAGCGGAGGACGCGCCTGAGGATGGGGACGGTTTCAGCCAGCAGCCAGGGACAAGCGACCGCCGGCCGCGGCGCGACGATCGTCGCCGCCGTCTGCTCCGCCGCCCTGCACGGCGCGCTGGCGGCCGGCGTGTTCCTGTGGCCGGCCGGCCCCGTCCCCTATTCCGCCGGCGCTCCCATCGTCGTCGAACTGGTGGTCGCGGCCCCGCAGAACGGCGCGTCGGCCGCGGCGGCGGCAATGGGCGCCGCCGCGCCCGACGACGGCCCGGCCGCCGAGATTGACATAGCGATGAGCGTCCAATCCGGTCCTGACGACGTCCCCCCCTCGGAAGGCGGGGCGGCGGCGCCGGACCATTCCCGGGAAGCCGCCACCCAGACCGAACCACCGGCGCCGCCAGCCGCCGCCCCGGTCATTCCACGGCCCGCCCGCCGTCCGGTCACGCCCCCTGCGGAAGACGCAAGCGCCACGCCCGGCGGTCGCGAACCGCCGACAGTTTTGGACAAGACGGCCGATGGAACGGCGATCGCCGCCCTCGCCGGCGAATCCCCCTCCTCGGGAATCGCGACCGGCGGCGATACGCCAGCGGGCGGGGACGTCGCCGCACTGCCGCAGGTGGGTCCGCGTTTCGCCATCGGTTCGGCCGGCAATCCGCTTCCCCGCTATCCGACGGCTGCCCGCCGGCGCGGCCTGGAAGGCCGGGTCGTGCTGCGCGTCTTCGTCACCACCGACGGCCGGGCCGGGTCGGTCAGCGTGCGGACCGCCAGCCCCCATCCGCTCCTCGACGAAGCCGCCATCGAGACGCTGCGCCGCTGGCGGTTCGAGCCGGCCCGCCGGGCCGGCGTGCCGGTGGCGGCGTGGGTCGACATCCCGATCACCTTCCGGCTCAACGACTGAGCGGTTCAGTCGACGTAGACGACCCCGTCGCCGGCCAGGAACTTCTGCGCCCAAGCGGGCTGCACGACGCCGGCGGCAATTTCCCGCTCGACCCCGGTCTCCTTCGTCTTGATGGCCTCGACGGCCCTGACGGCGTCGGCAAAATGCGCCTGCGGCAGGATCACCACGCCGTCGGCGTCGCCGACCACGATGTCGCCCGCCCGTACGATGACGCCGCCGATCGAAATCTCGCCGCCGATCTCGCCGGGACCGGTTTTCTGCGGCGCATTCGGATTCAGCCCCTGGGCAAAGATGGGAAGACCGACACCGGTCAAGCCCTTGAGGTCGCGCGCCATGCCGTCGGTGACAACCGCCACCGCGCCGGCATTCTTGAAGAAGCCGGCCATCAGGTCGCCCAGCACCGCCGATCCGGTCCAGCCGCCGGTGGTGATGACCAGAACGTCGCCGGGGGCCAGCACGCCGACCGCCAGATACGGCGCCAGGTTGTCACCGGGCCCCGCCCGCACCGTCAGCGCCGAGCCGATGATGGGCGCCGATGGAAACAGCGGCTTGATGGCAGGGTTCAGCGCCCCCCGACGGCCCTGAATATCGGTGAAGTTGCCGGTCGGGTAGCCGGTCAACGCCCTGAGAAGGGCGGGGTCGGCCCGCTTGATGTGGCGGTGGATGGTCACGGCCTGGTCGCCTGCCATGGGTGAGGTCCTTTCCTGATCGTTGCCCAACGGACACGATCATGCCTCCGCAAACGCCCCAGGGCAAATGGGCGATAAGGCCGTCAGGCGGCGCGCACGTTGGCCAGGAACTTGTCGACCTCGGCGCGCAGCGTTTCGGATTGGCGGGACAGGTCGGCCGCCGTCGACTGGATCTGGGTGGCCGCCGCCCCCGTCTCGTTGGCCGCCTGACTGACGCCGCCGATATTGGCAGAAACCTCTTGGGTTCCTGCCGCCGCCTGTTCGACGTTGCGGGCGATCTCCTGGGTGGCGGCGCCCTGCTCCTCGACCGCCGAGGCGACACCCGAGTTGACCTCGTTGATCTTCGAGATCGTCTTGGTGATCGAGTTGATGGCCGCCACGGCCTCCTGCGTCGCCGACTGGATGCCGGCGATCTGGGCGCCGATCTCGTCTGTCGCCTTGGCCGTCTGGTTGGCCAGGTTCTTGACCTCGGAAGCAACCACCGCAAAACCCTTGCCGGCGTCGCCGGCCCGGGCCGCCTCGATGGTGGCGTTGAGCGCCAGCAGGTTGGTCTGCTCGGCGATGTCGGTGATCAGCGCCACCACTTCGCCGATCTTCTGGGCTGCCGCAGCGAGACCCTGGACCTTGACGTTGGTCTGCTCGGCCTCGGTCACTGCGGCCGAGGCGATTTGCGAGGCCTGGGTCACCTGGCGGCTGATCTCGGAGATCGAGGAGGATAGCTCCTCGGCCGCCGAGGCCACCGTCTGCACGTTGGCCGAGGCCTGTTCCGAGGCCGCGGCCACGGCCGAAGCCTGCCGGGTGGCTTCCTCGGCAGTGGCACTCATGGCCTCGGAGGAGGAGCGCATCTCGGTCGCCGCCGAGGATACCTGGTTGACCACCTGGCCGACCGAAGCCTCGAAGGCGTCGGCCATCGTCTCCATGGCCTGGCGCTTCTCCTTCTCGGCGCAGCGCTGATTTTCCTCGTTTTCGGACTCGAGTTTTACCTTCTCGATGGCGTTGTCCTTGAACACCTGGACGGCGGCCGCCATTTCGCCCATCTCGTCGCGGCGTCCGCGGGCCGGCACCTCGACCTCCAGATCGCCGCCGGCCAGACGGCTCATCGCCTGGGTCATGACCAAAAGGGGCCTGCTGACGATCCGCGACAGCAGAACGATCAGGGCGCCGATCAGGATGATGACGGCCGTCCCCGCCACCAGCACCTCGCCCCAAAGGGCGCCGGCGATCAGCTCTTGCAGGGGATCGGTACTCCAGGCGATGGCCAGGGTGCCCGCCCGGTCCTTGTTCTTGCCCGAAACGACCGGAACCACGACCACGATGTGACGGGCCGTCTCCGTCGTCACGCTTTCGCCCTTGGCCAGGGCGTCGGGCTGTATTTTAAGAGCGCCGCTCAGATCATGGGCCGGAAAATGGGGGGACGCGAAGCTGGTGAACACCTTGCCTTCGGCGTCGAACGTGCTGACAGCGGCCAGATTGGTCGAGGTATCGGCGGCGAAGTCGGCGTAGGCCCGTTCGATGGCGTCCGTCTTCTTCCACTGCAGGCCGCCCGCCACCTGGATCGCCAGAAGCTGCGTGATTTTCTCCACGTCGTTCTGGAACTGACCGAAGAGATGGTCCTTCATGTCGACCGCCCGAATGCCGGCAGTCGTGGCGAAGCCGACAAGAACGGCGACTCCCAGCATGGACGACACCTTGAAGCCGATCGACCGCCCCTTGGTGAAAAACTGCCGCGTGCCATTCATGGTTTTCCCTCCGGTTTAGCCGGTCGGCAAGGTCACCCCGTGGACCCCCTTGCCGACCGGGAACGTTGCTGGCCGTTTCGTCCTACTTGAGGTTTTCGACGTCCAGGCCAACGGTCACCGCGCCGATGACCTTCTTGGTGTCGGGGTCGATCACCGGAAGGCTCAACTGGCTCTGGAAGCGCTGGGTCGATTCGTCCTGCGACACGTCGCTGATATGCATGGCGTCGGGACCGACCTTGAAAGTCTTCTGCCACTTGGCCTCGTCACCCTGCCAGTAGTCCGAGGTGACCTGGCTCTGGCCGACGTTGAGTCCCTTGTCGTCCATGACGAAGATTTCGGTGATCAGGCCCTGGCTGTCGGCTTCCACCTTCTTCAGGTACTTGGACAGTCCGTTGCCGAGAACGGCATCGATCAGCGGCTTGGCGGACGCCTTGGTCTCGGCCATCCACTGCTTGTCCATCTTGTCGATGTCGGCCTGGGTCAGTGACGCGTTCTTGGCGTTCTGCGCCTTGATGGCGTCGACAACGACGGCGTTGTTCACCCAAGCCGGAGCCTTGGTCTTGGCATACTCGGCCATCGGCGCCTCATGGGGGCCGGCAGCCATGGCCGGGCTCGCAATCAGGGCCAACGGAGCGAGAAGAGCGAACAGTTTAAAAGCGGATTTCCTCATCAGATCTCTCCTGGAAGCTGGTGATCATTTCGTCTGTAGGCCCGGGATGGACGAAGGCGATCCGGGAATACGAGCCATTCCAGGTTAGTCGGCGGCGTGTTTCAGGATGATTTCCAATTCGAGGAAGTTTGTAACGAATTGTTGTTATTCGACGTCAAAATGAAACAAATATACAAACCAGCCCATGGGATTGGTTTATACCGCACTTTCCGGAATTCGCTGGGCCCCCGTCGATGCCATTGCCGGCCAGGGCGGCACTTTTCCCCAGCAAACAGACGCCCCCGCCTCATTGGAGGCGGGGGCGCTTTATGGATCGACGTGGAACGCGCCGCGGCCAAGCCCGGTCAGGCGGCCCGCACGCTGGCCAGGAATTTGTCGACTTCGGCGCGCAGCGTCTCGGATTGGCGGGACAGGTCGGCCGCCGTCGACTGGATCTGCGTGGCCGCCGCCCCGGTTTCGTTGGCGGCCTGACTGACGCCGGAGATGTTGGCCGAAACCTCCTGGGTTCCTGCCGCCGCCTGTTCGACGTTGCGGGCGATCTCCTGCGTCGCCGCGCCCTGTTCCTCGACCGCCGAGGCAACGCCCGAGTTGACCTCGTTGATCTGGGAGATGGTCTTGGTGATCGATTCGATGGCCGAGACCGCTTCCCGGGTCGCCGACTGGATGCCGGCGATCTGGGCGCCGATCTCGTCGGTCGCCTTGGCCGTCTGGTTGGCCAGGTTCTTGACCTCGCTGGCAACTACGGCGAAGCCCTTGCCGGCGTCGCCGGCCCGGGCCGCCTCGATGGTGGCGTTGAGGGCCAGCAGGTTGGTCTGCTCGGCGATGTCGGTGATCAGCGCCACCACCTCGCCGATCTTCTGGGCGGCCGCAGCGAGACCCTGGACCTTGACGTTGGTCTGTTCGGCCTCGGTCACCGCGGCCGAGGCGATCTGGGACGCCTGGGTCACCTGGCGGCTGATCTCGGAAATCGAGGAGGATAGCTCCTCGGCCGCCGAGGCCACCGTCTGCACGTTGGCCGAGGCCTGTTCCGAGGCCGCGGCCACGGCCGAAGCCTGCCGGGTGGCTTCCTCGGCAGTGGCACTCATGGCCTCGGAGGAGGAGCGCATCTCGGTCGCCGCCGAGGACACCTGGCCGACAACGTGGCCGACCGAAGCCTCGAAGGTATCGGCCATCGTCAGCATGGCCTGGCGCTTTTCCGCCTCGGCCCGGCGATCCTTCTCCTCCTGTTCCTCGCGCATACGCTCCATCTCGTGGGTCTTTTCCAGGAAGACGCCCATGCTCCGCGCCAAGTCCCCGATCTCGTTCTTCTGGTCGGTGAACTTGACCTCGATCGACTTGTCGCCCCCGGCCAGGCGCTGCATGCCGCCGGTGATAAAGGCCAGCGGTTTGGTAATGCCTCGCCCGATGACCCAGGACATCCCCACCACCGCCGCCAGGATGACGGCAGAGACGGCGCCGACGATGGCCAGCACGCGCATGAAGATGTCATCGACGTCGTCGATATAGATGCCCGAGCCGACAATCCACTGCCACGGCGCGAAGGCCTTGACGTATGAAATCTTCGGGACCGGCTTTTGAAAACCAGGCTTCGGCCAAGCATACGCGACAAACCCGTGGCCGGCTTTCTTGCTGACGGAGACCATCTCGTCGAACAGCTTGACGCCGTTCGGGTCCGCGCTTCCCGCCAATGACTTTCCATCCATCTCCGGCTTGAACGGATGCATGAGCATCACATTGTCGAAGGACTGCACCCAGAAGTATTCCTGCTCGTCATAGCGCAGCTTGTTGAGAGCCGCGATCGAGGCCTTTTGGGCCTGCTCGCGGGTCATGCTGCCCGCTTTTTCGAGTGACTGGTAATAGCCCAGGAGGCTTTCCGCCACCTGGACCACGTGTTCGGTCTTGATTTTGCGGTCCTCCAGCAAATTCTGGCGGATTTCGAAAAGCGCAAAACCGCCAACCGCCACAATGCCGATGCCCGCGCCCGCAACAATCAAAAGCAGGCGTGATGCCAATCTCAGTCGATCCAGGACCATCTGTTGCCTCTTACAAGTTTGCGGCTTCTTGCTTTTCTTCATGCCGCCTTGGATGGAATCCACTTCGCGATCGCCGGGAAGATTTTCGTCGGCCCTGGCCATCGCGGGTGGTACTCGTCGGTCGAGAACCTGGACGAAAAGAAAAAGGGTTCCCGACGATCGAGATCAATTCATACAGGAGTCGTGTAAATAAAGGATGACTGGCCGCGACTATTTTGTAACGAATTGTCGCGGGATCGTTACAGCTTAACAGAAACGACCATTCGGCAATGGCGGCGGCGCCGGGACAAAACCCCCGGGTGGCGCCGATGCATACCCTTTCCATGGAAAGGCATCGCCCCGTCTTCCCATCGGAAGGCGGGGCGATTTTTTCAGCCGTTGTTGGGGGACTATTCGTCCGGTCAGGCGGCCCGTACGCCGGTCAGGAAATGGTCGACCTCGGCGCGCAGCTTTTCCGACTGCTGCGACAGGTCGCCGGCCGCCTTGTGAATCTGGCCGGCCACGGCACCGGTTTCGTTGGCAGCTTTACTGACGCCGCCGATATTGGCCGAAACCTCCTGGGTGCCCACCGCCGCCTGCTCGACGTTGCGCGCGATCTCCTGGGTGGCCACCCCCTGCTCCTCGACCGCCGAGGCGACGCCCGAGTTGACCTCGTTGATCTGGGAAATCGTGCGGGTGATCTCCTCGATGGCCGCCACGGCTTCCCGGGTGGCCGACTGGATGCCGGCGATCTGGGCGCCGATCTCGTCGGTTGCCTTGGCCGTCTGGTTGGCCAGGTTCTTGACCTCGGAAGCGACCACGGCGAAGCCCTTGCCGGCGTCGCCGGCCCGGGCCGCCTCGATGGTGGCGTTCAAGGCCAGCAGGTTGGTCTGCTCGGCGATATCGGTGATCAGGGCCACCACTTCGCCGATCTTGTTGGCGGCCTGGGCCAGCCCTTGCACCTTGACGTTGGTCTTCTCGGCTTCGGTCACCGCCGCGGCGGCGATTTGAGACGCCTGGGTCACCTGCCGGCCGATCTCGGAAATCGAGCCCGCTAACTCCTCGGCCGCCGAGGCGACGGTTTGCACGTTGGCCGAAGCCTGTTCGGAGGCGGCGGTCACGGCGGAAGCCTGGCGCGTCGTCTCCTCCGCGGTCGCCCCCATGGCTTCGGAAGAGGACCGCATCTGCGATGCCGCCTCCGCCACCGACGTCACCGCTTTGGTCGAGGTGGCGTCGAAGGATTGGCACAACGCCTCGATCCGCCTGGCCCGCTCGGCCCGCGTCTCCTCCTCCCGGCGCTGCGTCGCGGCGACCCGCTCGGCCTCGATCATGCCCTCCTTGAACGCCTGGATGGCGCGGGCCAGCGTTCCGATCTCGTCGCTACGGTCCTGGGCCGGAATCTCGACGGCCAAGTCGTTCGCCCGCAGCTTGCCGACGACGCCGGTGATCGCGCCCAAGGGGCGCATCCGCAAGCGCATGAAAACAAATCCGGTGATCACCGAGATCAGGCTGACGACGAAGGCCACCAGGATGATGAGGTTTCGGATGCCCGCCACGGAATCCAGAAGTTCGCTCTGCTTCAGGCCGACGTAAAGGACACCGATGACCTGCCCCGACGCCGACTTGATGGGGTCGTAGGCCGTGGAATAGCGGCTGCCCAGGATGTCGGCCTCGCCGCGAAAGGACCTTCCGTTGACGAGGACCGCATCATAGACCTCTCCACGGGCGAGACGGGTGCCGATGGCGCGCTTGCCGTCGGCGCCGATGACGTTGGTGGAAACCCGCTGGTCTCCCATGAAGACGGTGGCGGTGCCGCCGACCAGCGCCTTGACGCGGTCGACCACCTCGACGCCGTCGTTGATCCTGTAGTCGCCGGCAAACAGAACGCCGTCGGCCGCGCGGATGTCCTTGCCTCTGTTGTGCAGAACCTCCCAGGCCACGCGCATGTTGGTCTCGGCGCGCAGACCGGCCTGACGCAGCATCTCGGATTGGATCAGGAACACCGACACCGCGGCAATGGCGACGGCAGCCACGAGAATTCCCCATGTGTTGACGAGCGTGACCTTGCCCGTCAGCGACATGTTGCGAAGCCAGGACGTCATCTTACCCCCCAAACACTATTTTTCGTTTGTTATCCGCCCGTGGTTTTCCGAGGGCGGACGTCATTTCCATACCCGCTCGCAACGGATCTCCCGCTAGGCGAGGCTTATGATGAGGAGGTACGGCTGACGTGACGCTTCGTCATCCCCAACGCCCGGTAGCATATCCCGGGTGTGGCGATCGCGTCGAGAGCCCACAGGCCCGCCGGGTCAGACCGGCGTGTTCAGGCGCTTGCCGCTTTCCTTGTCGAAAACATGGATGTGGGCCGGGTCCACCCGCAGCGACAGGATGGCCTGCTGGCGGGCCTCGCGGAAGCCCTGGACACGCACGGCCAGCGCTGCGCCATCGCGGCCGAACTGGCCGTGGATGATGGTGTCGGCCCCCAGTTGTTCGATGACATCGACGGTCGGGCGCACCATGCCCTTGCCCTCGGCGGCGATCTCGAAGTGTTCGGGCCGCACACCCACGGTGACCGGCCGGCCGGCCGCCGTTTTCGTGCCGTGGTCGGGCAGCGGCAGCACATCGCCGCCGGACAACTCGATGCCGGAGGCATCGTCGCGGATGCGGCCTTCGAAAAAGTTCATGGCCGGCGAGCCGATGAAGCCGGCAACAAACACCGTCTGCGGCGCATCGTAGAGGTCGAGCGGCGTGCCCACCTGTTCGACGATGCCGTCGGCAAGCACCATCAGTCGGTCGCCCAACGTCATCGCCTCGACCTGGTCGTGGGTGACGTAGACGCTGGTGATGCGCAGCCGCTGCTGCAGCTTTTTGATCTCCAGTCTCATCTGGACGCGCAGCTTGGCATCCAGGTTGGAAAGCGGCTCGTCGAACAGAAACACCGCCGGCTCGCGCACGATGGCCCGGCCCATGGCGACCCGCTGGCGCTGGCCGCCGGAAAGCTGGCGCGGCTTGCGTTTCAGCAGTTCGCCCAGTTCGAGGATGTCGGCCGCCTTCTGCACCCGCTGCTCGATCTCGGCCTTGGACATGCCCCGGATCTTCAGCCCGTAGGCCATGTTGTTGTAGACGGTCATGTGCGGGTAGAGCGCGTAGTTCTGGAACACCATGGCGATGTCGCGCTGGGCCGGCTCCAGCTCGTTGACCACCCGCCCGCCGATGGAGATCTCGCCCGCCGTGATGCGCTCCAGCCCGGCGATCATGCGCAGCAGCGTCGACTTGCCACAGCCGCTGGGACCGACGATGACGATCAGTTCGCCGTCGGCGATGGTGCAATCGACGCCGTGAATGACCTCGGTATCGCCGTAATTTTTCCGCACTCCGCGCAGCGTGACTTCACTCATGGTTCTTTTCCTTGCAAGGCGCCGTCATTTTTCGGTCTCGGTCATGCCGCGGACGAACATCTTCTGCATGAGAACCACCACCGCCACCGGCGGCAGCATGGCCAGCATGGTGGTGGCCATGATGACCTGCCATTCGGCCTGAGAGTCGCCCGCCGCGAGCATGCGGTTGATGCCGATCAGCATGGTGTACATGCTTTCGTCGGTGGTGATCAGCAGCGGCCACAGGTACTGGTTCCAGCCATAGATGAAAAGAATGACGAAAAGGGCGGCAATCGACGTGCGCGACATCGGAAACAGGATGTCCTTGAAGAAGCGCAACGGGCCCGCGCCGTCGACCCTCGCGGCTTCCACCAGTTCATCGGGAACTGTCATGAAGAACTGGCGGAACAGGAAAGTCGCCGTCGCCGAGGCGATCAGCGGGATGATCAGGCCCGGATAGGTGTCCAACATGCCGAGGTCGGAGACCACCTTGTAGGTGGGCAGGATGCGCACCTCGACGGGCAGCATGAGGGTGATGAAGATCAGCCAGAAGAAGAAGATTCTCCCCCGGAAGCGGAAATAGACGATGGCGAAGGCGGCCATCAACGAGATGACGATCTTGCCCAGCGAAATCCCCAGGGCCATGACCAGGCTGTTGACCATCATCGACCAGACCGGCGCCCCCACCGCCTTGGCCCCTTCGGTCAGCGCCCGGTAATAGTTCTCGAAGAACTCGCCTCCGGGCAGCAGTGGGGTCGGCGGGTTCAGCAGCGTCTGCAGTGTGTGGGTGGAGGCAACGAAGGCCACCCAGATGGGAAAGGCAACCAGGGCGATGCCGAGGACCAGCACCATGTGGGTCAAGACGGTCATCCAGGGCCGGTTCTCGACCATCAGTAATGCACCTTTCGCTCGACATAACGGAACTGGATGACGGTGAAGCCGATGACGATGATCATCAGGACCACCGATTGCGCCGCCGATCCGCCGAGGTCCAGGCCCACGAAGCCGTCGCGGTAGACCTTGTAGACCATGATGTTGGTGGCCCCCCCTGGCCCGCCCATCGTGACCTGGTGGATGATGGCGAAGGTATCGAAGAAGGCATAGACCATGTTCATGATGAGCAGGAAAAAGGTGGTGGGGGTCAGCATCGGGAAGATGATGGTCCAGAACCGCCGCACCGGCTGCGCGCCGTCGATGGCCGCGGCCTCGATCAGCGACTTGGGGATCGATTGCAGGCCGGCCAGGAAAAAGAGGAAATTATAGCTGATCTGGCGCCATGCAGCGGCGACGATCACCAGGCTCATCGCCTGCTCGCCATTGAGCGCGTGGTTCCAGTTGTACCCCAGGCTCCGCAGGGCGAAGACGAAAAGACCGAGGTTCGGATTGAACAGGAACAGGAACAGCACACCGGCGACGGCGGGCGCCACCGCGTACGGCCAGATGAGAAGAGTCTTGTAGGCGGTGGCCCCATGGATCACCCGGTCGGCCTGCACCGCCAGGAAAAGGCCGCAGGCAATCGCGACCACGGCCACCGACGTGCTGAAGAAAACCGTCACGTAAAACGAGCTGAGATAATGGGAGTCGGTGAACAGGACTTCGAAGTTCTCCAGCCCGACGAACGTGGTGCTGAGCCCGAACGCATCCTCTTGCAGCACCGACTGGAAAACCGCCTGCGAAGCCGGCCAGATGAAAAAGACGAGCGTCACGACGATCTGCGGCGCGAGAAGCAGATAGGGCAGAATCCGGCTTTGAAAGACGACGCGTTTTTCCATGGGCTGGCCCGGAAGTGGCGGGGACCGTCCTTAGGATCGGACGGCCCCCTCGCTGATGGATCTATTTCTGCTCTTTCTCGAATTTGCGCAGCAGGGCGTTGCCGCGCGTCACAGCGTCGTCGAGGCCCTGCTTGGCCGTCTTCTTGCCGGCGAAGATGTTCTCGATTTCCTCGTAGATGAAATCACGCGCCTGCGCGAAATACCCGAAACGCAAGCCCATCGAGTTCTCGGTCGTCGGCTTGCCGCTCAATTCCATGATCGGGATGTCGCGGCCAGGGTAGTCGTTGTAGAACTTTACGTTCTTCATCTCTTCATAGGCCCCGGTCGTGATCGGCACATAGCCGGTGTAGGCATGCCAGTAGGCCTGGATAAGCGGCAGCGACAGGAAACGGAAGAACTCCGCCACGCCCTTGTTTTCGACCTTGCTGTGACCCGACATCACCCACAGGCTGTTGCCGCCGATGATAGTGTTCTGCGGCGCGCCCTGGACGTCCGGCCAATAGGGAAGCGTGCTGGCGCCGAACGCGAACTTGGCGCCCGCCTTGAACGAGCCGTAGCCGGCCGACGATTCGACGTAGATCGGGCATTCCCCGCTGATGAACTTCGGGTTGCCGAGGTTGTCGCGGCCGCCGTAGACGAAGGTCTTGTCCTTCTGCCAGTCGGCCAACTGCTGGATGTGCTTGACCTGCAAGGGGCCATTGAACACGTACTCGGTGTCGAAGCCGCCAAGGCCGTTCGCCTTGGTGCCGAACGGCACGTTATGCCAGGCGCTGAAGTTCTCGAGTTGGGTCCACGTGAACCAAGCGGTGCTGAACCCGCAATTGGAGCCCGCGGCAACCAGTTTCTTGGCGTATTCCGCAACTTCGGGCCACGTCTTCGGCGGCTTGTTGGGATCAAGCCCGGCTTTGACGAAAGCGTCCTTGTTGTACCACAGGACGGGCGTCGAGGAGGCGAACGGCATCGACAGCATCTTGCCGTCGGGCGTCGAATAATAGCCGGTCACGGCCGGCAGGTACGCCTTGGGATCGAACGGAACGCCGGTGTCGGCCATCAATTTGTAGACCGGAATGACGGCCCCCTTCGCCGCCATCATCGTCCCCGTGCCGACCTCGAAGACCATCAGAATATGCGGGGCCTTGCCAGCGCGGAACGCCGCGATGCCCGCCGTCATCGTTTCGGAATAGCTGCCCTTGAAGACGGGGACGACCTTGTAGATTTCCTGCGAGCGGTTGAAGTTGTCGGCGATCGCGTTGACACGCTCGCCCAGCGCACCGGCCTGCGCATGCCACCATTGGATCTCGGTCACGGCGCTTGCACTGCTTGCAGTGCCTGCGACCAACGCCGCCGCGGCAGCGAAAATCGCGGTTTGTTTGAAGTTCATAAGCCTCCTCCGTTGCTGACACACCCTGGGTCGTGCCATGGGCGGCCGACCCTTCCGGCCGGGGATTCCCTTGGGGGACCCCCTCTTTAGAAACGCTTCGGAAACGTCATCGAACGAAACGCGCGGTCCTCCTTCCGGGAGCGGCTTCGAAAAGAACGACGATTGGGCTTTTAGCGGTTCCCCATGATACTCCGATGACAGGGAGATTTCACTTTTGTGGCGGCGGTGCCGAACAGCGCACCCGGCGCACGGCGTCCTGCCAGCCGGCGTACAGGCGATCGCGCATCGCCGCCTCCATCTTCGGCTCGCAGCGGCAATCGCGCTTCCAGCGGGCCGAAATGTCGTCGAGCGAGGCGAACACCCCGGCCTTGAGGCCGGCCAGGAAGGCGGCGCCCGCCGCCGTCGTCTCGATGACGGTCGGGCGCTCGACCGGCAGGCCCAGGATGTCGGCCAGATGCTGGACCAGCCAATCGTTGGCGACCATGCCGCCGTCGACGCGCAGCGCCATCGGCCGCGCCGCCCCGTCGTCCTCCATGGCCCGCATGAGGTCGCGGGTCTGGTAGCAGACCGCCTCCAGCGCCGCGCGTACCACCTGGGCGATGCCGGTGTCCCGCGTCAGGCCGAAAAGAGCGCCGCGGGCGTCGGGGTCCCAGTAGGGGGCGCCGAGCCCGGTAAAGGCCGGCACCATGTAAACGCCGCCGGCATCGGCGACACTGCGCGCCAGCTTCTCCGATTCGGGAGCGCTGGTAATGACCTTCAGGCCGTCGCGCAGCCACTGGATGGCGGCGCCGGCCACGAAGATGCTGCCCTCCACCGCATAGGTGGTTTTGCCCGCCATGCGGTAGGCCACCGTGGTCAGCAGCTTGTTGTGCGACGCCACCGCCTTGTCGCCGGTATTCAGCAGGGCGAAGCAGCCGGTGCCGTAGGTGCTCTTGATCATGCCGGGCGCGAAGCAGGCCTGGCCCACGGTCGCCGCCTGCTGGTCGCCGGCCATGCCGCCCACCGTGATGCCGCCGCCGAGCAGGCCGGCCTCGGTGGTCCCGAAATCGGCCACGTTGTCCATGACCTCGGGCAGGATGGCCCTGGGGATGCGGAGCATCTCCAACAGTTCGTCGTCCCACTCCTGGGTGTGGATGTTGAAGGCCATGGTGCGAGACGCGTTGGTGGCGTCGGTGGCGTGGACCCGCCCGCCGGTCAGCCGCCACAGAAGAAAGCTGTCGATGGTGCCAAAGGCCAGCTTGCCGGCCTCGGCGGCGGCACGCGCCCCGGTCACGTTGTCGAGCAGCCAGGCGATCTTGGTGCCCGAGAAATAGGGGTCGATGACCAGCCCGCTCTTGCGGCTGACCGTTTCGGCGTGGCCGTCGGCGGTCAGCCGCCGGCAGACCTCGGCGGTGCGGCGATCCTGCCAGACGATGGCGTTGTGGATGGGCCGGCCGCCGGCCCTCTCCCACACCACCGTCGTCTCGCGCTGGTTGGTGATGCCGATGGCGGCGATGTCGGCGGCGCTTGCGCCCCCCTCGGCCATCGCCCGGCGGCACACCTCGACGGTGGCGGCCCAGATGGCCTCGGGATCGTGCTCGACCCAGCCGTCGTTGGGGAAGATCTGCGGCAGTTCCCTCTGGGCGGCCGCCTGCGGCGAGCATTCGGAGTCGAACAGAATGGCCCGGGTGCTGGTCGTCCCCTGGTCGATGGCCAGCAGATATGGGCGGCGCGTCACGGCTTCCCAGCTCCCTGTCGTTATGTTTTTTTGCTCCCTTGTGCCCGATGATGTTGCCCTCCCGGTTGGGAGTCAAGGTCCATATTTTCGCAACCGAAAATCGACGATGGAAAGCGAAGATCGGCCGACGTCCAGCGTTGGGAAGCGACGCATGGCCTGTCCAGTCGTACCCGCCCCTGTCGCCATTATTCCTTTGCATTCCAGACGATTAGGGACAAACATGGGCCCCCGAGCGGCGTCGGCGTCGGTTCGGAAGCGAACCCTTGGTCCTTTTGAATCCGAAATCGGTGGCCGCGCCGATGTTGCCGTGGCCGCCTTGGCCGCCATTTGAGGGAAACCGCCCCATGCCGAAACCGACTCCCCGGCAAAGCGAGATCGTCGAGCTCGTGCAGCGCCACGGCTACGTCAGCGTCGACACGCTGGCGCAGCGCTTCGGCGTCACCCCGCAGACCGTGCGGCGCGACATCAATCTGTTGAGCGACATGGCGCTGGTGCAACGCCATCACGGCGGCGCCGGCGTGCTGTCCAGCGTGGAAAACGTCGCCTATACCACCCGCCAGGTGCTGTGCCAGGAGGAAAAGCGGCGTATCGCCCGCCTGCTGGTCTCGCACGTTCCCGACCATGCGTCCCTCTTCATCAACATCGGCACCACCACCGAGGAGGTGGCCAAGGCGCTGCTCGGCCACCGGGGCCTGCGCATCATCACCAACAACCTCAACGTCGCCACCATCCTGTGCTCGAACCCGGAGTTCGAGGTGGTGGTGGCCGGCGGTACCGTGCGCAGCCGCGACCGCGGCATCATCGGCGAGGCGACCATCGACCTGATCACCCAGTTCAAGGTGGATTTCGGCATCATCGGCATCAGCGGCATCGATTCCGAGGGCATCCTCTTGGATTTCGACTACCGCGAGGTGCGCGTCGCCAAGGCCATCGTCGAGAATTCCAGGCGCGTCTATCTCGCCGCCGACCACACCAAGTTCGGGCGCAACGCCATGGTCAGGATGGGCAATATCGAACAGATCACCGCGCTGTTCACCGACCAGACGCCGCCGGGGCCGATCCGCAAGCTGCTGGCCGACCACGGGGTGGCCCTGTTCGTCGCCGACCCGGCCTAAGTGAGATCGCGCGTCGCCACCACATCGGCGCCGCTGCCGGCGATGTCGGCCAGCACGACGTCGCCCATGCGCACCGGCGCCGCCACCTTGAGCGTGCGCAGCAGGCGGCAGACCTCGCGGACCTGGTCCTTGGGCACCGGCTGACTGGTCTTGACCGGCAGGCGGGCCAGGGTGGCGCCGTCGATGCCCACCGTCGTCGTCACCATGCGGCGGGGATCGGTGTGCTCCTGGCGGCCGTACCGCTCGCCCTTTTTGCACGACCAGCCACGCACCTCGACGATGGTGTCGCGCGCGTCCTCCTCGACCTCCAGGCGACAGCCGAGCGGGCAGCCGATGCACAGATAGTGGGAAATCCTGTCTTCGGTCATCCAAGCTTCCCCATCGGCTAGCGCGCCACCACGTCGACGGAAAGGGCGTCGCCGTGGAAGTTTTCAAGGAATTTCGGCTGCACGGTCAAGGTCACCATCTCGGCGGGAAAGACATAACTCAGCTTCTTCTCCAGCACCGTGCCGAAGCGGATCGAGCATTTCTCCAGCGGCCGGCGCACCCGAAGATAGATGGTGTGCGGCCGTTCGCTGGAAATGGTGTGCGGCACGCAGTAGGCGACGTTCTCGCCCGGCGAAAGCCGGATGTTGTCGGCCGGCGGCCGGTTGCCGGTGACGTAGAGGCCGGCGTTGCGCCCGGCCAGCAGCGATTCCTGGCTGACGAAATCGACCAGGTCGTGGATGTGCACCACGTTGCCGCCGGCGAACACCCCGTCCATGGTGGTCTCCATGCCGCTGCTGACGATGGGGCCGTTGGTCACCGGGTCGAGGCGCACGCCCAGCTGGCGCGACAACTCGTTCTCGGGGATCAGGCCGATGGACAGCAGCAGGGTGTCGCACTCGATATCCCAGGCCTTTTCGGGAATCGGCCGCATGCGCTCGTCGACCGGCGCCACCGTCACCTTCTCGACACGCTCGCGGCCGTGGATCTCGGCCACCGTATGCGATAGGTAAAGCGGGATGTCGAAATCGTGCAGGCACTGCACGATGTTGCGGCTCAAGCCATTGGCGTGCGGCATGATCTCGAAGACGCCGGCCACCTCGATCCCTTCCAGCGTCAGGCGGCGGGCCATGATGAGGCCGATGTCGCCGGACCCCAGAATGACCACCTTCCGCCCCGGCAGGTAGCCGTGGAGATTGACCACCTTCTGGGCGAAGCCCGCCGTCATCACGCCGGCCGGCCGGGTGCCGGGGATGCGCACGGCGCCGCGGGTGCGTTCGCGCGCGCCCATGGCCAGCACCACCGATTTCGCCTCGATGACGCGGATGCCCTCGCGCCCGGTCATCAGCTTCAAGCGCCGGTCGCGGTCGATGTCGGCGACGAAGGTGTCGGTCAGGACGTCGATTTCCTTTTCCAGCACCTGTTCGAGGTAGCGCTGGGCGTACTCGGGGCCGGTCAATTCCTCCTTGAAATGGTGGAGCCCGAAGCCGGCGTGGATGCACTGCCAGAGGATGCCGCCGGCCTCGCGCTCGCGATCGAGGACGAGGATGCGTTCCACCCCCTGCTCGCGCGCGCCCAGCGCCGCCGCCAGGCCGGCCGGGCCGCCACCGGCCACCACCACGTCGTAGAGCCCCTGAAGCTGCGTCGCCCGCCCGGTGATCATGGCTGGTCTCCGTCGTCGCGCCGCCGGATGACCCAGGAGCCGCCGCCCCGCTTGGTGATCTCGGTGATCGGCACGCCGCGCTCGCGGGCCAGGAGTTCCATGCACCGCCACGAGCAGAAGCCGCCCTGGCAGCGCCCCATGCCGGCCCGGGTGCGGAACTTGATGCCGTCCAGCGTGTGCGCCCCCCGTTGGATGGCATCGACCGTCTCGCGCTCGCTGATGTGTTCGCAGCGGCAGACGATGCGCCCGTAGCGGGGGTCCTCGCCGGCCAGTCGCACCTGTTCATCGAGCGGCAACGCCGCGAAGCGGACGTGCGGCGGAACGGCGGCAACGAAGTCGTCGCGGGCCGTCAGTTTCAACCCCTCGTTCTCCAGGATCCCGGCCACCATCTCGGCGATGGCGGGGGCGGCGGTGAGGCCCGGCGACTGGATGCCGGCGACATTGATGAAGCCCTTGGCGGCGGTGGGTCCGATGATGAAATCCTCGCCCTCGGCCGCCGCCCGCAAGCCCGCGAATTCGGCGATGCAGTCGCGCTCGCTGATACCCGGCACGACGCGGCGCACGCTCTCGAACACCTCGTCGGAGCCGGGAAGCGTGGTGGTGATGTCGCTGCGGTCCTCGGTCTCGTGCGCGGTGGGGCCGACCATCAGCGTGCCGTCGAAGGTGGGGATGACCAGGATGCCCTTCGAGGTGGCGGTCGGCAGCGGGAAGATGACGCGCTTGACGAAGCCCCTAAGCCGCTTGTCCAGCAGGTACTCCTCGCCCTTTCGCGGATGGATGCGGAAGGTGCCGACGCCCGCCATCGCGGCCACCCTGTCAGCGAAGATGCCGGCGGCGTTGACGACGAAACGGCTGGCGACATCGGGGCCGGTGCCCGTGACCGTCCAGCCGTCCCCGCCCCTGGACAGCGCCTCGACCCGATAGTCGACGGCGACATCGACGCCATTGGCCCGGGCGCTTTCGATCAGGGTGAAGCAGGCCTCGTAGGGGTTCACCACGCCGGCGGTCGGCGCGTGCAGGGCGGCAACGATGTCGGAGGACAGGTTGGGCTCCTCGCGGCGCAGCCGGTCCGGCTCCCAGATTTCGAGGCCGGGAACGCCCTTGGCCCGGCCGGAAATCAGCAGCCGCTCCAACGTGGCCCGTTCCTCGGGCGTAAAGGCCACCGTCAGTTCGCCGATCCGTTCGAATCCGAAGCCGAGCGCCGCGCACAGGGCGTCCCATTTCTGGTTGCCGGCCCATTCCAGGCGGCCCTTCAGGGTGTCGGTGGCGCTGTGGTGGCCAGCGTGGATGATGCCGCTGTTCGACTTGCTGGTCCCGAAGCCGACCTCGCATTCCTTCTCCAGCAGAATGACGCGCAGGCGATACCGCGCCAGTTCACGGGCGATGGCGCAGCCGATGACCCCGCCTCCGATGATCGTCACGTCGTAGTTCATGGCCCCGGTTCCGCCCCGCCTCGTTGCCGCCGCCCTGACCGACCGGCTTTCCCCCGCCGATTCCCGGCGCGCCGGCGCCGTTCGCAAACGGGAGTTGGAGATTTGCGAAAACGATCATATATTTTCTATTACGAAAATTCCAGAACCACCTGTGCGTCGTTTGGGGCTCCCTGATCGAGCATCACAATCATGCAAGACAATCCGATCTTCGACCTTCTGGTCATCGGCGGCGGCATCAACGGCACCGGCATCGCCTGCGACGCGGCGGGCCGCGGGCTTTCGGTCCTGCTGGCCGAGCAGGGCGACCTCGCCGGTGCCACCTCGTCGGCCAGCAGCAAACTGATCCACGGCGGCCTGCGCTATCTTGAGTATGGCGAATTCCGCCTGGTCCGCGAGGCGCTGCTGGAACGCGAGGTGCTGCTGGCCAAGGCGCCGCACATCATCTGGCCGCTGCGTTTCGTGCTGCCCCACCAGATGACGGCGCGCCCCGCCTGGCTGATCCGCACCGGGCTGTTCATCTACGACTACCTGGGCCGCAACCAGCAGCTTCCCGATTCCCAAGGTATCGACCTGCGCCGCCATCCGGCGGGAAAGCCCCTGAAGGACACCATCCGCAAGGGCTTCGTCTATTCAGACTGCTGGACCGACGACGCCCGCCTGGTGGTGCTGAATGCCATGGCGGCGGCGGAACGGGGGGCGCGCATCCGCACCCGCACCCGGGTGACGGCGGCCAAGCGGGTCGACGGTCTGTGGGAGGCCCGCCTGACCGACAGCGAGGACGGCCACGAGGAAACCGTGCGGGCCCGGCTGGTCGTCAATACGGCGGGGCCATGGGTGCGCACGGTCCTGGACGACGTCGCCCACCTTCCCTCGGCCTCGCGCGTGCGTCTGGTCAAGGGCAGCCATCTGGTGGTGCCCCGGCTGCACGACGGCGAGCAAGCCTACATCCTGCAGAACGTCGACAAGCGGATCATCTTCGTGCTGCCCTACGAGGGGAATTTTTCGCTGATCGGTACCACCGACGTTTCGTTCACCGGCGATCCCGCCAAGGTGGCGATGGACGCCGCCGAGGCCGAGTACCTGTGCGCCGCCGTCAACCGCTACTTCGCCAAGCCGATCTCGCCCGCCGACGTCGTGTGGTCCTACGCCGGCGTGCGGCCGCTTTACGACGACGCCTCCGACAACCCCTCGGCGGTGACCCGCGAGTACGTGCTGGAACTCGACCTCGGCGACGGGGCCGCGCCGCTGCTTTCGGTGTTCGGCGGCAAGATCACCACCTACCGCTCGCTGGCCGAGAACGTGATGGACAAGATCCGCCGGTTCTTCCCCGCCATGGGGCAGGCCTGGACGTGGTCGGCGCCGCTGCCCGGCGGCGACATGCCCGGGGCCAGCTTCACGCACCTGCTCGACGATCTGGGGAAGGCCTACCCGCGCCTCGAGCCGTCGTTCCTGGCGGCCGTCGCCCGGCGCCATGGCACGCACGCCTATCGCGTCCTCGGCGACGCCAAGGAGGCCGCCGACCTGGGGGCCGATTTCGGGGCCGCGCTCACCGCCCGCGAGATCGACTACCTGGTGGCCGAGGAATGGGCGCGCACGCCCGAGGACGTGCTATGGCGGCGCACCAAATGCGGCCTGCACATGGACGAGGCGGGACGCCAGGCGGTGGCCGGCTATATGGCCAGCAACCGGTCGGCGAAGTCGGTGAACACACCGTCCACCCCCCAGGCGAACAAGGATTCGCCCAAGGCGCGGTCGTTCACCGTGTAGACCCGTACGGCCAGACCGGCCGCCTTAATGGCGGCGACCTGGTCTTTCGTCAGATGCCGGTGGCTGGTATGGATCGCCGCGCAGCGCAGTTCCTGCGCCCGCTCGCGCCAATCTGCGGGAATGCGGGAAACCAGGAAGGCGCGGGGCAGGCTTGGCGCCACCCGAAGGGCCGCCGCCAGCGACGCCGCGCTGAAGCTCGAAAGCAGCGGCGTCGGCAAGCTGTCCGGCCATTCCTCGAGCAGCAGGGCCGCCACCATGCGGCCGGTTTCCTCGTCGCGTCCCGGGCACGGCTTGATCTCGATGTTGGCCCCCAATCCCAGGCGGGCCAGTTCGACGACGGTTTCCGAGAGGGTCGGCACCGGCTCGCCGCGGAAGGCCTCGCCGAACCAGCTTCCGGCATCCAGCCGGCGGATCGCCTCCCAGTCGGCTTCCGCCACCTTGCCATGGCCGTTGGTGGTGCGCTCCAGGTTGTCGTCATGGCAAAGGATGAGGTGATTGTCCCGCGTCAGCTTGGCGTCGAATTCCACCCACCGGCCGCCCATTTCGGCGGCCCTGCGCATGGCGACGAGGGTGTTTTCCGGGGCATAGCCGCAGGCCCCCCGGTGACAAATGATCCGGGGAACGCGATTGTCCTTGGGCGTCATTTCGTCTCATCCCTTCAAGGCCGGCCGGCCGATCAGAGCGCCATCATCCACCGTCCCGACGGGTGGCGCAAGCCGGGCCGAATCGACGTCTTTCAATCGTCATAATTGCATATTGGGCCCAAACCCTTCATCATTCGGCTTTCCACCACTGACTTTGGAAATGGTTGGTTGCTTCAATTCGGGGAACGACGGTGCGCCCGACCGACCGCCGACCCGCGGCTGAGTTGAGATGACCCCGGGGGCGGATATGCTTAAGACCGGCACCATCGGGCGAGTCATCGCGACGGTCGGCCAGCGATTCCGGGACCGGCCCGACAGCGAACACGAGCAGGCGATCGTGCGCGTCGTCATCGTGACGGCGCTGCTGGCCTATTTTTATGGGCTGGTCGCCTGGGAGACGCCGCTGCCCGCCCCGGCCGGCGCCCTTCTGGTGTGGACGGCACTCATCTATCTGGCGCTTTCGTGCATCCATGTCGTCCTGATTTTGGTCCAGCCGGGAAAATCGGCGGCCCGCCGTGTGATCTTCATGATCACCGATGTGGCGGCGCTGCTGGCCGTCCTTCGGCTGGGCGGCGAATACACGGCGCCGTTTTATCCCATTTACCTGTGGGTGACGCTGGGCTTCGGGTTCCGCTACGGCTTGCTCTACCTGGTCGCCGCCACCGTCGCCGCCACCGCCAGCTTCACCGCCGTGCTGGCGACCACCGACTGGTGGCAGGACAAGCTGCCGTTGGGAATCGGCCTGCTGGCCGCCCTGGTGGCGATTCCGGCCTATTCGGCCACGCTGATCAAGAAGCTGACCGAAGCCAAGGCCCAGGCCGAGGAAGCCAACCAGGCCAAGAACCGCTTCCTGGCCCGGATGAGCCACGAGCTGCGCACGCCCCTGAACGCCGTCATCGGCATGAGCGACCTGCTTTCCGGCACCGCCATGGACCGAGACCAGCGCGAGATGGTGCGCACCGTCAAGTCGTCGGGCCGGGCCCTGCTGTCATTGATCGAGGGCATCCTCGACTTCTCGCGGATCGAGGCCAACAAGGTCTCGGTCATCGCCGACGACTTCGACCTGCACGCCGCCATCGTCGATCTGATCGCCATCCTGCGCGTCCAGGCCGACCGCCGGAGGCTGGCGCTCGGCGTCGACATCTCGCCCCGCGTGCCCTATGCCCTCACCGGCGACTGGCCGCATCTCCAGCAGATCCTGACCAACCTGATCGGCAACGCCATCAAGTTCACCGAGCACGGCCACGTCCTTCTGCGGGTCGGGCTGGCCGGTCCGGAAACGCCCGAGACCGTGCGCCTGCGCTTCGAGGTGATCGACAGCGGCATCGGCATCGCGCCCGAACAGATCGACATCATCTTCGACAGCTTCACCCAGGCCGATGAGGGGGTGAACCGCCGCAACGAGGGGGTCGGGCTGGGGCTGGCCATTTCCAAGCACCTGACCGAACTGCTGGGCGGCCGCATCGGGGTCCAGACCGCGCTCGGCAAGGGCAGCACCTTCTGGGTGGAGGTTCCGCTGGCCCGCCAAGCCGCGACGGTCTCGACCCAGACGGCGCCCGACTTGGCGGTGCTGGTGGTGTCGCGCGACACCTCGATGGTCGATTCCATCCGCCATGGCCTCGCCGCCCTGCACATGGACGTGATCGGCGTCTCCAGCCCCTTCGAGGCCCAGAACGCCGCCGCCGGCGCCATGCGGGGCAGCGCCAGCCCCATCGTCCTCATCGACGCCCGCGACGCCGGATGGCGGGCCGCCGACGTCGCCCACAGCCTGGAAACCTTCCGGCCGGCCTGCACTTTTGCCTTCGTGCAGATCAAGAACCCCTTGCAGGGCCCGTCGGCCGACAGCGTCTTCCTGTGTTCGCTGGACGTCCCGTTCGACGCCCAGGCGCTGGTCAACGCGACGCACCTGGCGGGCGTCTTCATCGCCATCCGCTCGGGAACCGAGGCGGCCGAGCGGGATTTCGGCATCGCCCGCGCGGCCGGCCGCTCGCTGTCCATCCTGGTCGCCGAGGACAATCAGGTGAACCGCATGGTCACCGAGAAGATCCTGGCCCGCGCCGGCCATCGGCCGACGCTGGTGGTCGACGGCGACGAGGCCCTCGACGCGCTGGAAGAAGCCTCCTTCGACCTGGCCATCGTCGACGTCAACATGCCGGGCACCAGCGGGCTCGACGTCGTCAAACTCTACCGGCTGACCCATCTCGGCGATACCTACATGCCAATCATCGGGCTCAGCGCCGACGCCACCGTCGAAACCCGCCGAGCCTGCGAAGAGGCGGGGATGGACCGCTACCTGACCAAGCCGGTCGCCGCCAAGAAGCTACTGGCGGAGATCGAGGCGGTGGTCGCGGCCCACGGCCGGCCGGACAAGGAAGCCGATCCGGCACCGGCGCAGACCGCCGCCGTCACCGAAATCTTCACCCATCCGCGCTTCAAGGGCGAGGCAGCGCCGGCCATCGATCGCATGGTCATCGACGACCTGGAAAGCCTGGGGCCGGGCGGGGAATTTCTGCCGTCCCTGGTCCGCGAGTTCCTGGCCGACGCCGAACGGCTGGCCACCACCATGCGGATGGCCGCCATCCGAGGAGACGCCCGAGCCTTCCGCGAGAATGGCCACGCGCTGCGCAGCAGCTCGGCCAACGTCGGCGCGCGGATGATCCACCAGTACTGCCAGCAACTCAGCGGCATCACCCCCGACGACCTTCGGCGGTCCGGCGCTGCCCACGTCGCCAGGATCGACGACGAGATCGAGCGCTACCGCCGGGCAATCGCCGCCTATCTCGCCGAGCGGGCCGAGAATTCCGGGCAGCTTTGAGACGGGAACGCGGCAAGATCGCCGCCTCCCGCCCCAGCCGGTCACCCCCATTACGCCGCGACGCGGGCCCGGATCCGGCGCCGGTCCTGGGCGGCGGCCAGCCGTTCCATCTTGCGCAGGTCGGCCGGAGCCAGCGTCAGGGCCGCCTCCACCCACAGGTCGGTGATCTCGACCAGTTCCTCGCGGGTAATCGGATTGATCACCTCGCGCGAACGGAAGACGGCGCGCCGCGTGGCGTAGGAGCGAGCCCGCTCGTCGATCAGCCGGTAAACCGCCTCGATGCCCTTTCCGTCGCCGGCCAGTTCGTCGACGACGCCCAGCTCATACAGTTCCCCGGCCGAGTAGATCTTGCCGCTCAGCATCAGACGCTCGGCCTCCACCGCGTTGAGGCGGCGTTGCAGGAAGCTGTAGGCGCCCATTCCCGGAAACAGATTGAAGAGAATCTCCGGCAGGGCGAACTTGGCGCTTTCCTCGGCGACGATCAGGTCGTCGGCCAGCGCCGCCTCGAAGCCGCCGCCCAGGGCGTCGCCCTGGACCAGCGAGATGGTCTGGATGGGAAGTCCCAGCTTGGTCTTGCGCCGGTACTGAACGTCGACGCAGGCGTGGGCATAGTGACGCAGGCCTTCGCTGTCACGATTGCGGATCAGATCGACGAACAGCGGCAGGTCGCCCCCCATGTTGAAGACGCCGGGCAGCTTCGAGGCCAGGATGACATAGCGGACCGGCGGATCGGCCTCGGCCTGCGGCTCGCCGAAGGCCCGTTCGATCATCGCCAGGATCTTCTTGATCTCGCTCAGCAGCTCCAGGGTGACGCTGGGCCGCCGACGAAATTTCATGAATTGCCAGACGATTTTTTCCTTCATGTCATAGGCCACCTCGACCTCCTTGAACGGCGTCGTGCGCAACCACCATTCAAGGTCAAGGGGCGCTGGACCGGCGGCCATCGGTTCATCGTCCGGCGGATTTTGAAAGCGAGGCTGTCCGCTTTCGGTGGCCTGCCTCTCCGGTTCACCAAACCTACCGCCATGGTTGTCGTCGTGAAGGAGCTGGGATAGCAAGGAATTCGACATCTCTTCCTCCAGAGCCGTTGCATGACCCCGCCCCGCGGATTCGGTGTTATTTTTCACCGCATCCACGCGCGGGGAGTAAGGTATCCCCCGTTTTGGTCGCCTCGATTGTCCCTCCCCAATCGTGCTCCACAACCGTGAAAAGAGTAACTTTTTCGGAGGAGACTGGCGAGAGCGTTTAAAGTGTGGGTTGAGGAGAAGACGGAGCCGTCGCCTCTGCGCCCCGTCGGCCGCCATCGATTGGACGGCCCCCCGGGCCGAGAAATGCCGCCGGTGCCATGAAAAAGCATTAGGCGAAAGGACAGCCGGCGGATTATAGACGCCAAAGAGGCAACACGCGGACCGCGAGGTCCCGAAGGCGGCGGCGCGGGAGTCGCGTACGCCTCCCCATCAGAAAAGAAATCCATCGGGAAGGAAACCTGTCAGACACCTGGGGAAGGAACGGCACAATCGGATGTCTGTAATCGTCGTCGTCGATGATCGGGTGACCAACAGAAATATCCTGGCCCAGCTTGCGCGGGCCGTGGAGCCCCAGGCGGACGTTCACGCCTTCGACAGCGCCAGGATCGCCTACGAATGGATGATCGACAAGGACGTCGACCTCATCATCACGGATTTCCAGATGCCGGAGATGAACGGGGCCGAGTTCGTCCGCGAGTGCCGGCGCAAGCTCAAGTGCTTCGACGTCCCGATCATCGTGATCACCGCCTACGAGGACCGCGACTATCGCTATAGCGCGCTCGAAGCCGGCGCCACCGACTTCCTGCGCAGCCCCATCGACCATCACGAGTTCCGCACCCGCGCCATCAATCTGCTGACGATGTGGCGCCAGAAGCAGATCATCCGGCAGCGCGCACTGTCGCTGGAAAACGAGCTCAGGGCGGCGACCGACCAGCACGCCCGCGATCTCCGCCAAAGCGAGGAAAAGCTGCGCAACGTCATCGACACGGTGCCGGCCCTGGTCCGGGCCAGCGACGCCGACGGCCATTGCGTCTACCTCAACAGCTACCACAAGACCGTGCTCGCCTTCGACGCGACGCGGGCCATCGGCCAGCCCCTCGGCATTCTCTTCGACGAGGCGTATGGCCGGCGCCACCGCGACCTCGAAATCCAGATCTTCGAGACCGGCCGCACGCCACCCGGTTTCGAGGAGCGGCTGGTCGACCGCCACGGCATCTCCCGCCAGTTCCTGACCACCAAGGCGCCGCTGTGCGACGAGACCGGGGCGACCACCCTGGTGGTCACCGTGTCGCTCGACATCACCGAGCGGGCGCGGGCCGAGGAAAACGTCCGCAAGCTGTCGATGGCGGTGGAGCAGAGCCCGGCCTCCGTGCTGATCACCAACACCGCCGGCGAGATCGAATACGTCAACGCCAAGTTCACCGAGGTGACAGGCTATCGGCCGGAAGAGGTGATCGGGCGCAATCCGCGGATGCTGAGATCGAGCTATACGCCCGCCGAAACCCATCGCGCCATGTGGGAAACCATCAAGGCAGGCGGCGAATGGCGGGGCGAATTCTACAACAAGAAGAAGAACGGCGAGCTGTACTGGGAGTTCGCCTCGGTCTCGCCCATCAAGGACGCCGGCGGCGAGGTGACGCATTATCTTGCCGTCAAGGAAGATATCACCGTTCGCAAGAAGTACGAAGAACAGGTCCTGCGCCAGGCCAACTACGACGACGTTACCCGCCTGCCCAACCGGGTGCTGGCGCTTGACCGCCTGTCCCAGGCGCTGGCCCGGGCGCACCGCCAGAAATCGATGGTCGGGCTGCTGTTCATCGATCTCGACCGTTTCAAGGTCGTCAATGATACCTTGGGCCATTCGGTCGGCGACCGTCTTCTCAAGGAGGTCGGCCAACGCCTGTCGCAGTGTACCCGCGAAGGCGACACGGTCGCCCGTCTGGGAGGCGACGAGTTCACGGTGGTGCTGCCCGATATCAGCGCGCCGAAGCATGCCGAGGTGGTGGCCGAGAAGATCCTCGAGGTGTTCGCCCAGCCTATCGTCATCGACGGCCAGGAACTGTTCACAACGGCCAGTATCGGCATCACGCTTTACCCGCTCGACGCCCACGATCCGCATGCCCTGATGCGCAATGCCGATGCCGCCATGTACCAGGCCAAGGAATTGGGCCGCAACCGCGCCCAGTTCTTCACCCGCGAACTCAACGAGCAGGCCATGGAGCGGGTTCGCATCGAAACCCATCTGCGGCACGCCCTGGAACGCGACGAGATGACGCTGCACTACCAGCCGATCGTCGACCTCAAGTCCGGCCGGCTGGTCGGTGCCGAGGCCCTGCTGCGCTGGCACAACGAGGAACTCGGCAACGTGCCGCCCGGCCAGTTCATTCCGATGGCCGAGGATACCGGGCAGATCAACATCATCGGCGCCTGGGTGATCAAGGCGGCCTGCCGGCAGGCCGCCGAGTGGCGCCGCGCCGGGGCACCGCCGATCCGCATTTCGGCGAATGTCTCCAGCCGCCAGTTCCGCGGGCCGACCCTGATCGACGCCGTCACCCGGGCGCTCAGCGACACCGGCCTCCCGGCCGACGATCTGGACCTCGAGATCACCGAAGGCCTGCTGATGGAGGATCTGCCCGAAACCACGGCCGCCTTCGAGCGCCTGACGGCGATGGGGGTGCGCTTTTCGGTCGACGATTTCGGGACCGGGTTCTCGTCGCTCAGCTACCTCAAGCGCTTCCCCGTCACCTCGTTGAAGATCGACCGTTCCTTCATCGAGGACGTCACCGACGACGCCGACCATGCGGCGCTTGTGGGAGCCATCATCACCATGGCCCACAGCCTGAAGCTGCTGGTGGTCGCCGAGGGGGTGGAAACGCCCGAACAGATGGCCTTCGTCAAGGAAAACGGCTGCGATTTCGTGCAGGGCTACTTCGTCGGCAAGCCCATGCCCGCCGATGTCTTCTGGCAGCTTCTCAAGGAACAGACCCGCCTCGGTGCCGCGATCTGACGGCGCCCGCGGTCATGGCCGCGGCGGCAAATGGAAGCGCGCGACCGTTCCGCCGCCGGCCGGAGCGTCGATCGACAGCCGCCCGCCATGATCCTCGACCACCTTCGAACAGATGGTCAGGCCAAGGCCGAAACCGTCGGGCTTGGTCGTGAAGAACGGGATGAACGCGCGGGCGATGACCGCTTGCGGAATGCCGGGACCGTTATCCGTGACGGCGACGTCGACGCCACCGTCCGCGGCTTTTGCCGTTTCCACCCGCAGTTCGCCGCGCGGCACCGCCGCCTCGATGACGGCGTCGAGCCCGTTGTGCAGCAGATTGACGATCACCTGCTGGATCTGGACGGCATCGCCGACGACCGGCGGAACGTCCGGAGCCAAGCTGAGGTTGAGGTGGACATTGGCGTCGCCGGCCTCCACCTCGAAAAACTTGACCGCGTCGCGAACCGTCTGATTGACGTCGAGATCGGACATCCGCGGGGCCGCCCGGCGGACGAAGGCAAGGATGCGGTCGATCACCGCCTGCGCCTTGCGATTCTGATCGACGATGCGATCGAGGATCGGCGCCAGGTCGGGTCCGACGGCACCGCCGGCCCGGGTCTGCTCGGCCAACCCTTCGGCATAGATGCGGATCGCCGAAAGCGGTTGCTTGACCTCGTGGGCGATGCCGGTCGCCAGTTCGCCCATCAGCATGAGTCGGGAGGCGCCCATAAGCCGCGATTGCAGTTCCGTCACCCTTTCCTCGGCGGCCTTGCGCTCGGTGATGTCGGCGATGAAGCCCTCGACCGCCGTCGCCCCGCCGTGCGGCAACCACACCAGCCGTCCCTTTTCCCAAACCCAGCGGGTTTCGCCGCTGGGCCGGGTGATCCGGTAGGTCAGCTGATAGGGCTCGTTCCAGCGCACCGCCTGCTCGATCCCCCGCCGCACGAAGTCCCGATGGTCGGCGTGGACGACGGCCCCGCGATAGGAGGTGGCGCCGTCCCCGACCAGCCGTTGCGGGTCGTATCCGGTGATCTCGCGACACCCCTCGCTGACGAACTCCATCGGCAGATCGGGCCCGATACCGGCCCGGAAGACCATGCCCGGCAGGTTGTCCATCAGGGTCGACAGCCTGCGCTCCTTTTCAGCCAGCGCGGCCTCGGCCTCGCGGCGACGGCGACGGTTTCCGGCATCGGCCAGTTCGCGGCGCAGAACCGGACCCAGGCGCCCGAGGTTGTCCTTGCGCACGAAGTCGTGGGCGCCAGTCTTCAGCAGATCGACGGCTTCCTCCTCGCCGATCGCCCCGGAAACGACGATCAGCGGGATGTCGCGGCCGCTCCGGGCCAGTTGTTCGATGGCCGCGCATGAAGAAAATGTCGGCGGCTTGTGATCGGCCAGCACGATGTCCCATCGCCGCAAGCCGAGCGCCGCCGCGAAGTCCTCGGCGTTCATCGCCCGCCGGACGTGGACGCCGGGAAACTCGCGGCTGACCGCCCGTTCGATCAGCAGGGCGTCGGCGGGCGAATCCTCGGCCAGCAGGATGTGCATTTCTTGCTTCCCGCCCCGGGTCCGCTCCGCTTTCCCGACCATGTCAGCCCTTTCGGCGCCGCTCGCGCCACCCATAGCCGCCGTGCCGCACGACTGCCGGCTCGGCTCCTGGCTTCAAAGGCTATTCCGATGGAAGAGCACCGTCGGGTCGGCTTTCCTCCCTGCCCCCGTCGGTCGCGTCGGCCACCCTTGGGCGGCCGACTTTATCAGAACGGTCCGGCTCCGGAAACGTCCGGTTGGCCGCCGCCTCGGGCGAAGAGCCGAGCCGGTCGTTCCAGGCCAGGGTCTTGAACAGCCCTTGCGTGCCTTGGTTGGCCATGGTCACCCGGTCGCGCCCGAGATTTTTCGACTGGTAGAGCGCCTCGTCGGCGGCCCGCAACAGGGCGCGGGCGTCCATCCCATGGTCGGGGTAGACGGCGATTCCGACGGAGATCGTCACCGCTTCCAGCGCAAAACCGCGATTGCTCACCGCCAGCCGCTTGGTCCCCTCGCGCAGGTACTCGGCCCGTTGCACGGCCCCCGCGACGTCGGATTCCGGCAACAGAATGGCAAACTCCTCGCCGCCATGCCGGCAGACGATGTCCGACGCCCGGCACTGGCGGCAGAAGAAGTCGCCGACCGCCTTCAGCACGACGTCCCCGGCCTCGTGCCCATGGCGGTCATTGAACAGCTTGAAGTGATCGATATCGATCATCATGACGGCCAGCGAGCGCCCCTTGCGGCCGGCGACTATCAGTTCACGCTCGAACATCTCGGACATGATCCGCCGGTTGTGAAGCCCGGTGAGCGGATCGCGCGTCGCTTGGTCCTGAAGCTGCTGGCGCAAACGCAGCGCCGAAACCGCAAGCCCCAGGTTCTCGCACACCGCCATGGCCAGCGCGGCTTCGTCGCCGTTGCCCCCCCGGGTCACGGGTTCGCAGGAGACCGGCTGCGGCACCTCCATCGCGTTGCGCAGAACCAGCATTCCCTGGAGTTCGCCATGGGCCATCGACGGTACGCAGAGGCCGGTGCCCGCATAGTCCTCGCCGAAGTGCGAACACGAAGAATCGGCATGGTTGCTATCCCAGCGGTGCGAGCAGGCGCGAAGAACGGCCCCGCAGTGCCGATGGTCGATGGAGGGGGCCATGCGGATGGACTCGGGCCAGACTACCTCCAGGGTCAGGGCGGTTCGCGCCCCGTTCAACGAATAGAAGCCGCCGGCGCGGCCGGGAAAGAGGTCTCGCACGCATTCCGCCGCCATCTGGAATGCCTCGCGGGGTTCGTGGCACGACTGCAGGCGATCGGCCATGCCGCGCAGGATGGTGATCTGGCGATTGCGATGCTCCAGCGTTTTCACGGTCGCCAGCAGCTGCCGGTTGGCCGTTTCCAGCTCGGCCTGCACGCTCTGCCGGTGGGTCACGTCGATGCCGAACCAGAACGAGACGGGACGGCCGTCGGGATCGGCGATCCGGCTTTGGCTCCACGAAACGATCCGTTCGCCGTCCGGATGCCGGCGGATCGGCGTTTCGAACTGATCCTGATCGCGGCCGTCCCGGCTGCGCGCCTCGAAGATTTCCCACGACTGCGGATAGACGTCGCGCGGCACCACGGAATCCGACCATTTGCGGCCCAAAAGTTCGCCGCGCTTGAGGCCGGTCACCTGTTCCGTCGTCGAGTTGCAGAGAACGACGCGCCCGTCGTCGTCGAGGCCGACGATCAGGGTGTTGGCGGTTTCCAGCAAGCGGTCGAAGAAATTGCGCGAAGCCTCGAGCCTGGCGCCACGCTCGGCCTCCTGCTGGCGGATGCGACGGGCGACCATCACCGAAAAGAGCGTCACGATGACGACGACCAGGAAGAAAGCCGCGTGCATGGCCATGGTCGGCGCGAGGGCATCGACGATATCCTGGCGATCGCCGACGACGCCGACGATCAGGGGGAAATTGGCCAGCGTCCGGAAAACACCGATACCCTCCCCGCCACCCGGACTCGCCGGCAGGGACTGTACGGTCGCCGCCACGCCCGACTCCGCGTGGCGGCGGAACGCCGGCTCGTGGAAAACCGAAGTTCCCCTGAAACTTCCCGGTTCCGGCATGCGCGAGAGAATGTCGCCTTTCAGGGTCAGCATGCTGTTGGAACTGCGGCCCTGAGGCAGGATCGACGCCAGGACGACATCGAAGAACGCGGGGGACAGCGAAGCGGCGACGACGCCGGCGAACGAATCGTCCGCGTTGTGCATCGCTCGCGATACAATGAACAGGGTCGATCCCGTGATCAACTGGGTGGGCCCGGTGAGAAACATCCGGTCCTCGCCGGAATTGTTCTTGGGTTCGAGGTAATAGTCCCGCCGGCTGGCGTCGTATCCCTCCACCCCGGGCCAGGTGGAGAACCGGATGACACCGGCGGCATCGGCAATCCAGATCTGACGAATTTCCGGATAGGGCCGGGCCCGTATGCGGATGAATTCCGCATCGCCGGGTTCGAGTGGCTGTTCGCCCCGCAAGGTGTGCGCGCCGATGTCGCGCAGCAGGCTGTCCACGTTGCGCAGGCTGCCGTCGATGTGCGCGTCGCCGGTACGCGCCAACTGCTGGAGCAGTTCGACCGTCTGTGTCCGCATCCCCTGGTACTGTTCGTAGGTCTGCCAACCGGCCATCGTCGCCGAGACCGCGATGACGAGAAGGCCAAAAAACTCCGCCCTGCCGATGCGCATGAACGACGTCACTCTTTTTCTCACATCCGCCATCTCTGGCCGACCAGGCATGGCAGCGTTGCCGTCCTGGCGCTTCTCCCGTTCGGTCGAGGCATTCAATACGTTCCCCGTTTTCTTGGATCGGCCGGTATCCGTCCGTCCATCCACAGGATACCTACGCCGTGTTTCGGGTTTGTGTCCCAAGCCCGGCATTCGGTTTCAGTTTGTATCGAGTTGATGACATCCGGGCACAGAAGGCGGGGCGCGTCACGCCGGCCGAAACGTCATTTCGGGGCAGCGGCGGACGTATGGCGGCGATGGGACTTCGGGACGTTCAGGGTGCGTTGCGCGCCGGGCCGTTCCAGCGTGGCGTCACCTCGTGGTCGATGCCCAACTGGTCGAGGATCTTGCCGACGGTGTGGCGGACGATATCGGCGACGCTGGCCGGGCGGGTGTAGAACGCCGGCACCGGCGGCAGCAGGACGGCCCCCATGTCGGCGGCGCGCGCCATCAGGTCGATATGCCCCTTGTGCAGCGGCGTTTCGCGGAAGACCAGGACCAGCGGCCGGCGTTCCTTGAGCGTCACGTCGGCGGCGCGGATCATCAGGTTGCAGGTGAACGAGTTGGCGATACCCGACAGCGTCTTCACCGAACACGGGGCGACGACCATGCCGCGGGTGGGAAACGAACCGCTGGCTACCGCCGCCGACAGATCCTTGTTGGCGTGAACCTCGTCGGCCAGACCGCGCACCTCGTCGAGGTCGAAATCGGTCTCCAGCGCCAGGGTCTGGGCGCCCCACTCGCTGAGGATCAGGTGGGCGGGCTGGCCCAAGGCCCGAAGAGCGCGCAACAGTTCCACGCCGTAGATGACGCCGGTGGCGCCCGTGATGCCGACCAGAACCGGTGCCGTCATGCCAAATCCCTCCCCGCACGGCTTCGCCGCAGCCAGGAATTGACTAAGCATACGGCGGGCCGCGCCGCAAGAGCGTGTCGCAAAGGCCAGGCCGCGGAGCCATACGTGCGGACGATCCGCTGAGAGGGGATGAATTTGAGCATGGTTTTGGCCCCCTGTTACGCTAGACTCACCCGCCGTGGAGCACCGGGACGCTCTATTCTTTTGTTTCGTGATGCGCCCGCCCGTTTGCAACAATAGCAAGCAGAGCCGTCGCGGGCCCGTCGCGTTCAAAAAGTCCGGCGTGCCGGAAATCGGATGGCGTGTGGAGAAGGGGCAACATGCGTATCCTGGTGGTCGAGGACGCCGCGGATCTGGCCGAGGCGATCGTCCTTCGCTTCCGGCGCTCGGGGCACGCCCTTGACCGGGCGGCCTCCGGCGAGGAGGCCATCGAGTTTCTGGAAGGCAATACCTACGATCTGGTCATCCTCGACATCATGCTGCCGGGCATGGACGGCTACGCGGTATTGCGGGCGCTCCGGCTGCGCCACGACACCACCCCGGTCCTCGTGCTGACGGCGCGCGCCGAGATCGACGACCGGGTGTCGGCGCTTGACATCGGCGCCGACGACTATGTGACGAAACCCTTCGACTTCCGGGAGTTGGAGGCCCGCGCGCGCGCGCTCCTGCGCCGGCGTCAAGGCATCGCCTCGGGCGTCACCGAACATGGCAACTTGACCTTCGACCGGTCGAGCCGGCGCGTCACCGTCGGCGGAGACCCGATCGTCCTTCCCAACCGCGAGTTCCGCATCCTCGAGATCTTTTTGGGCAATCTCGGCCGGGTGATCACCAAAGACGACATCACCGACCAGCTCTATGGCTTCGACGATGCGCCCGGGCCCAACGCCATCGAGCTTTACATCGCGCGCCTGCGCAAAAAGTTGAAAGGGTCGTCCGTCACCATCCGGACGCTGCGCGGAATAGGCTATGTCGCCGACCTGGAAGGTTAAAACCGATTACTCGCTGCGGCGGCGCCTGTTCACCGTCATCGGCATGGTCTTCCTGTTGACCACGGCTTTGCTGCTGCTGGCCGCGGCCGAGTACGGCAACCGCGCCGCCGACCGGGCCTATGACCGACTGTTGACCGCCTCGGCGCTGGCCATCGCCGACCAGATTTACGTCGTCGACGACCGCCTGGAGGTCGACCTGCCCAACTCGGCGCTTGAAATGCTCTCGCTGGCCCGGCGCGACCGCATTTTCTATCGGGTCATCTCGCCGGCCGGAGAGACCGTCACCGGTTACGACGGGCTGCCGCTGCCGAGCCCGCCCATCACGGCCACGACGCCCCGCTTCTTCAACGCCGTCTATGCCGGCGAGGACTTGCGCTTCGTCGTGCTGGGCCGACTGCTGGCCGAACCGCGTATGCAGGGTTGGGCCGTCGTCCAGGTCGGCCAGTCCGGTGTGGAGCGGGCCGAGTTGGCCCGCGACATCACGGTCAACGCGCTGGTCCTCATCCTGATCCTGATGGCGATGATCCTGTTGTTCGTGTGGATCGGCATCAACGTGGCGCTGCGACCGCTGGCCGCCATCGAGCGCAATCTGCGCCACCGGGCGCCGACCGACTTGAAGCCGCTGGAAATGTCGGTGCCGCGCGAGGTGCGCCACCTGGTGGTTGCCATCAACCACTTCCTCGATCGCCTGCGGGCCAGCGTCGAGACCATGCAGACTTTCATCGCCGACTCCGCCCACCAGATCCGCACCCCGCTGGCCAGCTTGCGGGCCCAGATGGAGTTGGCGGCCGACGAGCCCGACCCGGACGCCCGCCGACGGTTTCTCGACAAGGCGCGGCGCAACGCCGCCCTGACCACCCGGCTGACCGGGCAACTGCTCAGCCACGCCACCGTCACCCACCGGACCGACACCATCCCCTTCGTGCGCGTCGAGATCCGCGACGTCGTACAGCGGGTCCTGTCCGATGCCGCCTTCGCCGCCGAGGAGCGCGGAATCGAACTGGTGGTGGACGATTCGGGCGGCGACACGCACGGTCTCGGCGACCCCGTCGCCCTGCGCGAAGCCGTGCGCAACCTCGTCGACAACGCCATCAAATACGGCCCCGCCGACGCCACCGTCGAGGTCGCCATCGCCACCGATCCGGCGGACGGCAACGTCATCCTGGAAATCCGCGACCGCGGCCCCGGCATTCCCGAAGCCGAAAAGAGCCGGGCCTTCGAGCGCTTCCACCGCGCCGGGCGAACCGACGACACGGGGTCCGGCCTGGGTCTCGCCATTGTCCAGCGCGTTGCCGAGCGCCATGGCAGCGTCGCCTTGATCGACCGCCCCGGCGGCGGCCTGATTGCCCGCCTCACCATCCGGTCTGCAACGGAGCCCGTGCCATGAAGGTCTTCCGCATCGCCGCCTGCACGCTGGCCATGGTATCGGCCCTGGCCGCCGCCAATGCCGCCGAACGCACCACCTTTGGAACCACGGGCCGGGAGACCGGGCATCTCGTGCTGTTCGGCGCCACCGATTTGGCCGCCATGCAGGCGGTCATCGAACATTTCCATGGGCTCCGGCCCGACCTTGCCATCGACTATTTCGACGGACATACCGCCGAGGTCTACGACGCGGTGTTGAAGGAGGCCGACTGGAACGGCATGCGCCCCGACATCGTCATCAGCTCGGCCATGGACCTGCAGGTCAAGCTGGTCAACGACGGCTTCGCCCAACCCCACGAGTCGGCCGAGACGGAGCGGTTGCCGGATTGGGCCAATTGGCGCAACGAGGCGTTCGGCTTCACCTTCGAACCCGTGGTGATGGTCTACAATCCCCTCACCCTGCCGCCCGAGGACGTGCCGTCCACCCGCTTCGACCTGGTGCGCCTGCTGCGCGAGAAGTCCGATTTCTACCAGGGCCGCATCGCCACCTACGACATCGCGCAAAGCGGCGTCGGCTATCTGTTGGCCACCCAGGACGCCCGCCAGGCCCACACCTTTGGCCGCCTGATCGAAAGCTTCGGGCGCAATGCCGTGCGTCTGGCCTGCTGCACCGTGGACGTCCTGGAGGCCATCGAGGACGGTCGCGTGCTGATCGGCTACAACATGCTCGGCTCGTACACCCGCCAGCGCATCGCCCACGGCTCGTCGCTGGTGACGGTACTGCCCAAGGACTACACGATGGTCGTGTCGCGCATCGCGTTCATCCACCGGCAATCTGCCAATGCCGCCACCGCCCGCGCCTTTCTCGATTATCTGCTGTCGCGCGCCGGCCAGGAGGTGCTGGCCAGGGAATCCAGTCTCTATGCCATCCATCCCGATCTCACGGGTCCGGGGACAGCGGAGGGATTGCACAAAGAGGTCGAGGGCCCGTTGCGGCCGATCAGCCTGAGCCCTGGCTTGTTGGCCTATCTCGACCGCATGAAGCAGGAGCGTTTCCTCGCCGACTGGCGCACCGCCATGGGCAGCAACCGGGTCGGTGCCGATTGACGGGCCCCGCCGTCAGCCGGCGGCGGGCCAGTCGAAGATCCCGTTGGTTTCCCCGACCGCCGGCACGGTCCCACCGGCGACGCCGGGGTTGAGCCCCCTCACCTCCTCGGGAGTGAGCCCCGCCAGGCGACCCGCCAGGTCGATGAAACGGTCGCGTTCCTGCGGCCCGACCAGCGGCAGGGCCAAGCGGTCGAACTTGCCGACGTAGTCGTCCCACCACCACGGCGAGGCGCCGTTGGGATGAGCGTCGGCGGCCGCCTTCTCGCCGGAAACGACGGAGCCGTCGTCGAGCACGATCTCCAGCCGGCCGCCGAAGGCCCGGCGCCCCGGATCGGGATCGTGGTAGCGCCGCGTCCAGTCGAGGTCCTCGACCGTGCGTACCTTGCGCCACAGCGCCACCGTCGAGGGGCGGTGCGCCCGCTCGGGGGCGTAGCTTCGCTCGTGGTGCCAGGCGCCGTCTTCCAGGGCCACCGCCAGGATGTACATGATGGAATGGTCGAGCGTCTCGCGGCTGGCGTCGGGATCGGCCTTCTGCGGATCGTTGGAGCCGCTGCCGATCACCGAGTGGGTGTGATGGCTGGTGTGCAGCACGACCTCGCGTACCCGCGCGAGGTCGACCTGGCCGCTCATCTCGATGGCCAGGTCGATGATGGCCTGGGCCTGGTACTCCGCCGAATGGGCCCGGCCATAGGTTTCCAGGATGCCGCGCGGCGCCTCGCCGGGAGCCGGCAGGCGCACGGTGTAGTGGGCGTCGGGGCCGTCCAGCATCCAGGCGATGACCGAGTCCTCGCCCTCGTAAATGGGCGACGGCGCGGTGCCGCCGCGCATCGCCCGATCCACCGCCTCGACGGCCAGCTTGCCGGCGTGGGCCGGCGCCGAGGCCTTCCACGAACTGATCTCGCCCTTGCGCGACTGTCGGGTCGAAAAGGCCAGATGGACCGCCTGGTTGACCGCCTGATAGATCACCGTGGCCGGCAGCCCGAGCAGGGCGCCGATGCCGGCCACCGCGGCCGGCGCCACGTGTGCTACGTGGTCGACGCGGTACCTGTGCAGGCAGATCGACTTGGCCAGCGCCACATGCACTTCGTAGGCGACCAGGATGCCGCGCAAAAGGTCCGCGCCTGTCCGTCCGCACTGCTGGGCGACGGCGATCAGCGGCGGGATGGTGTCGCCGGGATGGGCATAGTCGGCGGCAAGGAAGGTGTCGTGAAAGTCGAGCTCGCGCACCGCGGTGGCGTTGGCCCAGGCCGCCCAGGCGCAATCGACCGTGGTTTTGCCCGACAGGCCGATCAAGGTGGCGCCGCCCGGCCGCAGGTGAGCGAGGGCCTGGGCGCGGGCACAGGCGACCGGCGGGCGCGCGAGGGCGGCCAGGGCGACGGCGGCGTTATCGACGATCCGGCAACAGGCGATCTCGGACGCCGCGGCGTCGAAGGGCTGCCGGCCGGCGGCGAACTCGGCGATCTTCCAAGCCAGTTGGTCCTCGCGCGGCAGATGGGCCGCCGACGAACTGACACGTACCACGTATTCCAGCATCGCACTTCTCCGGTTCCGCCTTCTGGCGTTTCGGCGAGGATACTCCGGGAGAGGGATTCGTCCAGCGATTCGTCGGCGTCCCCGCCGATCGTTTCGCAACGCGAGGGCGGCCACTCAGACGAGGGCGAGGGCGCGACGGAACAGATCGGTCGCCGGATCGGCCAGGGCCTCCACCGCCGACAGGTGATGCCGCCCGGGAAGCGTCAGGCGTTCCACCGCCACCCCCTTCGCCCGCCATGCGGCGGCCATGGTGTCGGATTGACCGTGGAAACCCTCGCTCTCCAGGCCGCCGACGGCCAGCAGCAGCGGGCTTTCCGGCGCCGCCGGATCGAGAAAAAGCGGGCTCAGGCGCCCGGCCGTCGCGGCATCCATCCCCACCTTGTCGTTGATGGTGGTCTGAACGAGCGGGCCCAGGTCGAAAAGGCCGCTGATGGCGACGCCGCTTTTGATCAGCCGGCGCGGCGCCTTGGCGTCGAGCCCCGGCCAGTCGGTGGCCATCAGCATGCCGACCAGATGACCGCCGGCCGAATGGCCGGAAACCTGGATGCGCTGGGCGTCGCCCCCGTGCTCGGCGGCATGCCGCCACAGCCACAGAAGCGCGCGGCGCATCTGCTCGACGATGGCCTCGATCGTCGCCGCCGGACACAGCGCGTAGTTGACGACGGCCACCGTCACCCCGGCCTCGACGAAGGCCTCGGCGATAAAACTGGAATCGGCCTTGTCCAGCGCCTGCCAATAGCCGCCGTGAATGAACAGGTGAACAGGCGCGCCACGCACGCCGGCGGGAAACAGATCCAGCGTCTCGGCCGCCGACGGCCCGTAGGCGACGTCGAAAATGCCGCCCGTCCGTTTCCGGAAAGCCTCGGAGCGGGCCTTCCACGCCGCGAAAATGGCCGGATGCTCCGGGATCGCCGCCCTGACGTTATAGTGCCGCTCGAAGGTCGGATCGAGGACCATGGCCGGCCCCGTCACACGCCCAGATAGCGGTGCTGCATGGCCTTGTTGGCCGAAAGCTCCGCCGACGTGCCCGTCCACACGATACGCCCCCGCTCCATCACGCAATGGCGATCGGCCAGTCGGGCCATGACCTCGGGATGCTTGTCGATCACCAGGATGGCCTGGCCGGATTCCTTGAGGTTGGTTTCCAGCACCGTCCAGATCTCTTCGCGGATCAGGGGCGCCAGCCCTTCCGTCGCCTCGTCCAGGATGATGAACTGCGGGTTGGTCATCAGCGCCCGGCCGATGGCCAGCATCTGCTGCTCGCCCCCCGACAGTGTGCGGCCGTATTGGCCGGCCCGCTCGGCCAGCCGGGGAAACAGCCCGAACACCCGATCCACCGTCCACGGCCGGGCGACGCCCGCGTGATTGGCGGCGATGGCCACCAGATTTTCGCGCACGGTCAGGTTGGAGAAGACCTGGCGGCCCTCCGGCACATAGCCGATTCCAAGCCGCGCCACCTTGTGGCTGGGCAGCCCGGTGACGTCGTGCCCGGCGAAACGGATGGTGCCGCGGCGCGGGGCCAAGAGCCCCATGATCGAGCGCACCGTCGTCGTCTTGCCCATACCGTTGCGGCCCATCAAGGTCACCACCTCGCCCGAGTCGATGACAAGGTCGACGCCGAACAGTACCTGGCTGGGGCCGTAGAAGGTCTCGACGCCGGTGAGTTCGAGCATCGCCATCAGTAGTCCCCCAGATAGGCCCGGCGCACCGCCACGTCGGCGCGGATGGCGTCGGGCGCGCCGGTGGCGAGCGCCCGGCCCTTGACCAGGACGGTGACGACGTCGGCCAGCGCGAACACCACGTCCATGTCGTGCTCGATCAGAAGGATAGTCACCTCGCCCTTTAGGGGCTTCAGGATCTCCATCATGCGGCGGCTTTCGGCTTGGCCCATGCCAGCCATCGGCTCGTCGAGCAGCAGCATGGTCGGCCCGGTGGCCAGCACCATGGCGATTTCCAGCTGCCGCTGCTCGCCATGCGCGAGGTCGGTGACCTTGATGGCGGCGCGTTCCCCCAGGCCGACCCGTTCCAGGACGGCTCTGGCCGGCGCCCGCAAGCTGTCGTCCAGCCGGGCGTCGGTCCAGAAACGGAAGCTGTGCGGGCGCTGCGCCTGGATGGCCAGCGCCACGTTGTCCAGCGCCGAGAAGGTGGGAAACACGCTGGTGATCTGATAGGAGCGCTGCAACCCGGCACGGGCCCGCCGGTGGGTCGGCCAGTCGGTGACGTCGCGGCCCTCGAAGCGGATGCGCCCGGCATCGGGCGCCATCTCGCCCGACAGCTGGGCCACCGCCGTCGACTTGCCGGCGCCGTTGGGGCCGATCAGCGCATGGATGGCGCCACGCCGAATGGCCAGGTTGAGCCCGTCGCTGGCGGTCACTGCGCCGAAGCATTTGGTCAGCCCGATGGCTTCCAGGATGGCGTCAGTCATCGCCCGCCTCCCGGCCGGCCAGCCAGCCATAGATGCCGCGCCGGGCGAACAGCACGACGAACACCAGGAAGGGACCCAAGAAGATCATCCAGTGCTCGGTGAGGCCGGCCAGCCCCTCTTCGAGCAGCAGCAGGGTGGCGGCACCGACGATGGCGCCGTAAAGCGTGCCGACGCCGCCCAGGATGACCATGATCAGGATCTCGCCCGAGCGCGTCCAATGCATCATGCCGGGGCCGACGAACTCGGTATGGTTGGCCAGAAGCGCCCCGGCCAGGCCGGCGATGGCGCCGGCGATGACGAAAGCGGTCAGCTTGTAGCGGGTGGCCGGCACGCCCAGGGAAACCAGCCGGGCCTCGTTCTGCCTGGCGCCGCGCAGCACCATGCCGAACGGGCTGGCGATCAGGCGGCGCACCACTACCAGGGCGAGGAGCAGCAGGACCAGCGCCACGTAGTAGAAGGCGACGTCGTCGTTGAGATCGATGAGCGGCAATTCGCTGCGCTGCCACAGGCTCAAGCCATCCTGCCCGCCATAGGTCGGCAGCGACACCATGAAGTGATAGAGCATCTGGGCGAAGGCCAGCGTGATCATGATGAAGTAGACGCCGCTGGTGCGCAGGCTGAGCGCCCCGATGACGAGGGCGAACAGGCCGCCCACCAGCATCGCCAGCGGCCACTGGATCAGGGCCTGGGCGCTGCCCTCCCAGGCGCCGGGCAGGAAGGGGATGAGGGAACCGTCGGCGTGGTGGTGGGCAAGGATGCCGACCGCGTAGGCGCCGAGCCCGACGAACGCCGCGTGGCCGAAGCTGACCATGCCGCCGTAGCCCAGGATGAGGTCGAGGCTGAGGGCCGCCAATCCATAGATCAGCACCCGGGTGGCGACGCTGACGAAGAAGGGGCTGTCGGCCGCCTGGGCGAGCGCCGGCAGCACCAGCAGCAAAGCAAGGCCGGCCGTATTGACGATGCGTTTGCGGCCCCCCGTCACCGTCAACCCCCGTAGGCCTGGAACAGGCCGCGCGGCCGCCAGATGAGGACGGCGGCCATCAGCAGGTAGATGGCGACACTGGAGATGGAGGCGCCGATGCTGTCGGCCGCCGCCGGGTCGAGCGCGGCGCGCATGGCCAGCGGCAGGAAGGCCCGGCCGTAAGTGTCGACGAGGCCGACCAGGAGGGCGCCGGCCAGCGCGCCGCGCACCGAGCCGATGCCGCCGATGATGATGACGACGAAGGTGAGGATGAGGATCTGCTCGCCCATGCCCACCTCGACGGCCAGCATCGGCCCGGCCAGGGCGCCGGCCAGCCCGGCCAGCATGGCGCCGATGGCGAACACCACGGTGAACAGGCGGTCGATGTCGACGCCCAGCGCCCCCACCATGTCGCGATGCGTCGCCCCAGCACGGATCAACATGCCGGTGCGGGTGTTGACGATGAGGTAGCGCAGGCCGAGCCCGACCGCGAGGCCCACCCCGATGATGAACAGCCGATAGGCCGGATAGGGAATGCCGGGGATGATCTCGACGGTGCCCGAGAGGGCGGCCGGCGGCGACAGGAAAAGGGCCTGCGGCCCCCACATGATCTTGACCAGCTCGTTGAAGAACAGGATGACGCCGAAGGTGGCCAGCACCTGATCCAGGTGGTCGCGTTTATAAAGCTTGCGCAGCGCCGTCATTTCGATCGTCGCCCCCACCAGCCCGGCCGCCGCCAAGGCCGCCAGGACGCCGATCGTGAAGCTGCCCGAGGCCTTGGTCGCCGTGGCCGCCACATAGGCCCCCACCATGTAGAGGGTGCCGTGCGCCAGGTTGATCAGGTGCATGATGCCGAACACCAGCGTCAGCCCGGCGGCCAGCAGGAACAGCATGACGCCCTGCTGCAGGCCGTTCAGCGTCTGCTCGAGGAAAAGCTGGGCGGTCATCGGCAACTCATTCGTGGACGGGAGCCCGGGGGGGCGAACCCCCGCCACGGGGTCCTTACATCTTGCACTCGGCGGCGTAGGCGTCCTGGTGGTCGGTGAACACCTTGCGGATGGTCTTGTTGGTCACCGTATCGCCCTCCTTGACCACCTCGCGGATATAGATGTCCTGGATCGGGTGGTTGTTGGGACCGAACTTGAACTTGCCGCGCACCGAGGGGAAGTCGGCCTTCTTGAGGGCGGCGCGGACGGCGTCGGCCTGGCTCATGTCGCCCTTGACGGCAGCGATGGCGGAATCGATCAGCAGCGCCGCGTCGTAGGCTTGGGCGGCATAAAGCGACGGCTTGCGGCCGTAGGCCTTGCGGAAGGCCGCGACGAACACCTTGTTGGCGGCGTTGTCCAGGTCCCAGGTGTACTCGCTGGAATTGAAGGCGCCGACGGCAGCGTCGCCGACCGCCGACAGAATGCCCTCGTCGAACGAGAAGCCGGGGCCGAACAGTGGGATCTCCTTGATCAGTCCGGCCTGGGCATACTGCTTGACGAAGTTGACGCCCATGCCGCCGGGCAGGAAAAAGAAGACGCCCTCGGGCTTGGCAGCGCGCAGGTTGGCGATCTCGGCGGCATAGTCCACCTGGCCCAGCGTGGTATAGACCTCGGCCACCACCTCGCCCTTGTAGAAGCGCTTGAAGCCGGTGATCGAATCCTTGCCGGCCGGATAGTTGGGAGCCAGCAGGTAGACCCGCTTCAGGCCCTTGTCGGTGACGTACTGGCCCGCCGCCTCGTGCAGGTTGTCGTTCTGGTAGGCGGCGTTGAAGTAGTTCTTGTCGCATCCCTTGCCGGCCAGTTCGTGAGGGCCGGCGTTGGTGCTGACGTAGATCTTGCCCTCGCGGGTCACCGACGGCACCACGGCGATCGCCAGGTTGGACCAGACGATGCCGGTGACGATGTCGACATCGTCTTTCTTGAGGAAGCGGGTGACGATTTGCTTGGCGTTCTCGACCTTCTGGGCATCGTCGGCGACGATCAATTCGGTCGGGACTCCGCCCAGCTTGCCGCCTTTCAGATCGATGGCCAGTTGGAAGGCGTCGCGGGCATCGACGCCCAACGCGGCGCCACCCCCCGACAGCGTGGTGATCATGCCGATCTTGACCGGCTTGTCGGCCGCCGTGGCCGCTCCCGAAACGATGGCGCCGGCCATCGTCGCGGCAAGAATTGTCTGGATGCGCGTCATGGTATCCCCGTCTCCCTCTCTGCCTGCTGCCTCGCCCAAGGGTTCTGTCCCCTGTCGGACCCTCGGCCGCCGACGAACCTAGGACAGGCCCGTCATCCTGACAAGCGCCGCGAGCGATTCTGCCTGTCAGCCGCGCTGAGCGGCAAGGCCACCCCGATCAACGATGAAGCCGATCACCGTGGAGAGTCCGTCTCCCGTTTTCAGGTTGGTGAAGACGAAAGGGCGCTGGCCGCGCATCTTGCGGGCGTCGCGGTCCATCACCTCCAGGCTGGCGCCGACCTGCGGGGCGAGATCGATCTTGTTGATGACCAGCAAATCGGAGCGGGTGATGCCGGGGCCACCCTTGCGTGGGATCTTGTCGCCGGCCGCCACGTCGATGACGTAGATCGTGAGGTCGGCCAGTTCCGGCGAGAAGGTGGCCGACAGGTTGTCGCCGCCCGATTCGATGAAGACGACGTCGAGGCCGGGGAAGCGGCGGGTGACGTCATCGACGGCGGCCAGGTTGATCGAGGCGTCCTCGCGGATCGCGGTGTGCGGGCAGCCGCCCGTTTCCACCCCGACGATGCGCTCGGGGGAAAGCGCGCCCGAGCGGGTCAGAAACTCGGCATCCTCGCGGGTGTAGATGTCGTTGGTGATGGCGGCGATGTCGTAGTCGTCGCGCAACGCCTTGCACAGGCGGTCCAGCAACGCCGTCTTGCCCGACCCCACCGGGCCGCCGATTCCCACGCGCAGCGGTGAACTCATGATCTGAACAGCCTCGTGTATTGGGTTTCGTGTTTCATCGACGTCCAATCGGCCATGACGGCGGCACCGCCCAGGTCCTTCCACGGCCGCGACAGGGCGGCCGCCGCCGCCGCGATGACGGCCGCCTCCAGGCGGGCGATCGTCCGCTGGCCGTCGGTCTGGCCCAACGGGATCAGCCGCACGCCGGCCGACACCAGGTTGGCGGCGAACGCGTGCAGATAGACGACCAGCGATTCGCGAAGTGGCGCTCCCAGGCGGGCCGCCGCCGCCGCCACCGCCACCGCGTGGGCCGGGCGGACGGTCGCCTCGGCCAGTTCGGCCGCCCAGGCGTCAAGCCAGGGATCGGGCCAGACGGCGCGCACGGTATCGAGAAAGGCCTGCCCCTGGCTGCGGCTTTCGAGCGCCGCTTCGGCGCTGCCGCGCAAGGCGTCGGCCCAGCCGACGGCGTCGGCGAGGGCCGATCCGTCGCCAGCGTCGACGGCCGTCCAGGCGGCGCGGAAGAAATCGGCGTCGAGACGCCCGGCACCGAACGAAAGCACGCCTTCGATCCACACCGCCAGGCCGTCGGCATCCTTGATCAGCCCCGCCTCGACCGCATACTCGATGCCGTGCGAATAGGTATAGCCGCCGATCGGAAACGACGGCGACAGCCAGGCCATCAGGCGGAGCAGGATGGCGCCGTCGATCACGCCGCCGTTCCCCCGTGTCCATGGCCGTGGCGGTGCCCATGCTCGTGGCCGTGGTCGTGGCCGTGGTCGTGGCCATGCCCGGATGGGTCGGCATACGCCCCCGGTTCCGGCTGGAAGGGGGCGCGGGTTTCCATCACCACCGCCCCCAGCCCCTCCACCATGTCCTTCAGCACGTGGTCGGCCAGGATGCGCAATCGGCCGCCGGTGAGCACCTGGAGCGGCGTGTGGCGATTGCCGATGTGCCAGGCCACGCGGGCGGCATGGCCGGCCCCGGTGCAGCGGATGTCGAGCACCGCCTCCTCGGCGGCCTTGACGGCCACGAAGCCGCCGCCTTCGAGGGCCAGGCCGTCGCCTTCGGCCAGCAACACCGCCCGTTCGAGGTCGAGCATGAAGGGCTGGCCGGCGTCGTCGGTCAGGCGCAGGCGCCGCCGGTGGCGCTCGTCGAACGGCAGCGTCACCGTCGCCGTCGCTTCGCGGGAGGGCCAGCTTCCGGCCGCATGATGGATGATGGCGCGGCGCATGGTCAGAACAGGAAATAGCGCTGGGCCAGCGCCAGCTCGGTGGCCGGGGCACAGGTCAGAAGCTCGCCGTCGGCCCTGACCTCGTAGGTTTCGGGGTCGACCTCCATGCGGGGCGTATAGCCGTTCAACACCATGTCCTCTTTGGTCAGCCGGCGGGTGCCGCCAACCGCGACCAGCGGCTTGGCGAGCTCATAGGCGTTGGCGATGCCGCCGGCCAGCCCCTCGGCCGAGACGAAGGTGACCGAGCTTAGGGTGAGCGCGCGGCCGAAGGCGCCGAACATCGGGCGGTAGTGGACCGGCTGCGGGGTCGGGATCGAGGCGTTGGGATCGCCCATGGCGGCCGCCGCGATGGTGCCGCATTTCAGCACCATGTCCGGCTTGACCCCGAAGAACATCGGCCGCCACAGCACGAGGTCGGCCAGCTTGCCGACCTCGACGGAACCGACATAGCTGGCGATGCCATGGGTGAGCGCCGGGTTGATGGTGTACTTGGCGATATAGCGTCTGACACGCAGATTGTCGTTGTCGCCGCGCTCGCCGGCCAAGCGGCCGCGCTGTTTTTTCATCTTGTCGGCGGTCTGCCAGGTGCGGGTAATCACCTCGCCGACCCGGCCCATGGCCTGGCTGTCGGAGGCGATCATCGAAAAGGCGCCGAGGTCGTGCAGGATGTCCTCGGCGGCGATGGTTTCGCGCCGGATGCGGCTTTCGGCGAAGGCGACGTCCTCGGCGATGCGCGGGTCGAGGTGGTGGCAGACCATCAGCATGTCGAGATGTTCGTCGATGGTGTTGACCGTGTAGGGCCGGGTCGGGTTGGTGCTGGAGGGCAGCACGTTGCCCTCGCCGCACAGCTTGATGATGTCGGGCGCGTGGCCGCCGCCGGCGCCCTCGGTGTGGAAGGCGTGGATGGTACGGCCCTTGAAAGCGGCCGTGGTGTTCTCGACGAAGCCCGATTCGTTCAGCGTGTCGGTGTGGATGGCGACCTGCACGTCCATGTCGTCGGCCACCGTCAGGCAGGTATCGATGGCGGCGGGCGTGGTGCCCCAGTCCTCGTGCAGCTTGAGCCCGCAGGCCCCGGCGGCCACCTGCTCGCGCAGCGCCTCGGGGCGCGAGGCGTTGCCCTTGCCGAAAAAGCCCAGGTTCATCGGCAGCCCCTCGGCCGCCTGGAGCATGCGCGCGATGTGCCATGGCCCCGGCGTGCAGGTGGTGGCGTTGGTGCCGTCGGCCGGGCCGGTGCCGCCGCCCAGCATGGTGGTGATGCCGGAATAGAGCGCGTCGTCCACCTGCTGCGGGCAGATCCAGTGGATGTGCGCGTCGATGCCGCCGGCGGTGACGATGCGCCCCTCGCCGGCGATGGCCTCGGTGCCGGGGCCGATGACGATGTCGACGTCCGGCTGGACGTCGGGGTTGCCGGCCTTGCCGATGGCGGCGATGCGGCCGTCGCGGATGCCGATGTCGGCCTTGACGATGCCCCAGTGATCGACGATCAGCGCGTTGGTGATGACGGTATCCACCGCGCCCGCGGCGCGCGAGACCTGCGACTGGCCCATGCCGTCGCGGATCACCTTGCCGCCGCCGAACTTGACCTCCTCGCCATAGGTGGTGCGGTCGGCCTCGACCTCGATGATGAGGTCGGTGTCGGCCAGGCGCACCTTGTCGCCAACCGTCGGCCCGTACATGCCCGCGTAGGCAGCCCGTTCGATCCTGTATGCCATGGTCCTACCCCTTGAGCGGGCCGTCGACGCGCCCGTTGAAGCCGATCACCGTGCGCGTCCCGGCATAGGCGATAAGCGTGACGTCCCGCGACTGTCCGGGCTCGAAGCGCACCGCCGAGCCGGCGGGAATGTCAAGGCGCATGCCCCGCGTCTTGGCGCGATCGAAAGCCAGCGCGTCGTTGGTCTCGAAGAAATGATAGTGCGAGCCGACCTGGATGGGCCGATCGCCGGTGTTGGCGACGGTCACCGTCACCGCGGCCCGCCCGGCGTTGAGCTCGATCTCGCCGGGCGCCGTGAAAATCTCGCCAGGAATCATCCCAGGCCTCCCTCAGCGGATGGGGTTATGGACGGTCACCAGCTTGGTGCCGTCGGGAAAGGTGGCCTCGACCTGGATCTCATGGATCATTTCGGCAATCCCTTCCATCACCTGTTCGCGGCGGATCACCTCGCCGCCCGCCTTCATCAGTTCGGCGACAGAGCGGCCATCGCGCGCGCCCTCGACGACGAAATCGCTGATCAGCGCGATGGCTTCGGGATAATTGAGCTTCACCCCCCGCTCCAGCCGCCGGCGCGCCACCATGGCGGCCATGGCGACCAGCAGCTTGTCCTTTTCCCGTGGTGACAGGTTCACGACCTTCCCCCTCTTCAGACGCTCAAATGTGCCACAGCCGCGGCAGCCGGGCCGGCAGGCCCGCCACCTCCCGGCGAAAGCCGGCCCAGAAGGCGCCGTAGGCGCGGCGCAGGGCCGCCCCTTCGGCGGCCAGGAAGCGCGCCACCAGAACGCCATTCACCACCGTGGCGGCGCAGCGGACTCCCTCGCCCGTTTCCTCCAGCAGCGCGCGGGCGGCCGCGAGCCGCGCCGCCGCGTCGTCGCCAACGTAAACGGCGGTGGCGCAGGCAACGGCACCACCCAGACCGGCCGGATGGTTAAGCACGCCAGCCATGTCGCCCTCGATATGGAGCGCATCGGCCCACCTCAGGCGCCCATCTTTGCGCACCTCCCAGGTGTCGCGCAGCAGACCGGCGCGCAGCCGTTCGCCCATGGCGGCGCGGCCCAGCGCCAGCATCTCGCCGGCCAGCACGCGCGCCCCCGGCGCCGCCTCGATCACGGTCAGCCGTCGCAAGCGGGCGCCGTCGAAGACGATGGTCTCCTGCGGCAGCCATTCCAGCCAGGCGTCCGGCCCGGCGTGCAGCCGCATGTCGATCCGGCAGTCGGCGCCGGCCGAACGGTAGATCTTCTCGGCCGCCTGGGGGCTCGCCAGCACGGCTGTTCCTTCGCCGGCGGCGATGCGCACGGCGATCTCGTCGCCACCGACCAGGCCGCCAGACGTGGTGACCAGAATGGCGCTCGTCAGTTCGCCCGAAGGAGGCGTCGGAAAGAGAACGCGCAACGGATCGTGCTGGAACAGCGAGGCCAGCGCGGTGCGCCCCTGGCGGCGGGCGAAGACGACATCGGCTTTCCCGCGCACGCCGGGACCGGACGCGTAGCGCAGGGCGGCGGGCGTCGCCGGAACTTCGGCATGGCGGACTGCCGTCCCTATCGTCATTGCGTTCCCCCGGCCACGGCCCGCGACGATCCCCCTGGAGGCGAACCGTGCGAAGTCTTTGATGCTGACCGGTTCAGCAAGATGCGGGCCAACCGGGCCGCCGCCGCGGATCGCCGACACAGGGGACGTTTTCAGGCGTCTTCATGCCTGAAGACAGGGCGTCGGTGTCCATTCTTTGCCCATCCGCCTAATAAACGGGCGGTTTTCGCCACCAGCTTGCAGGGGAGCCGCCGCGTTGGGCATATATTTTTCCGATAAGCGGAAAAATATATGTGGCAAAAAACAGCGACGGTTTTTATTATTTCCGCTCAACGGAAATAAATGCTGCCGCCGTCGCCGGCGTCAGCCGTTTCCGGAACCTCTTTTTGACACGACCAGCCATCTCGTGATATCCGCCGGTCCTCAGGTTAAATTTTTAATTAAAAATTAAGTTTGGGAGGAAAGCTTGGAACATACGGCACCTTTGCCCCAGTGGACCATGTTTGCGATCCTGGCCGCCCAGGGCTTCATCTACATCTTCGCGGTATGGCTGATCGGCCGTACGCGGGGCGCCACCGCCGAGGCATACCTGACCGGCGGCCGGGACATCGGCCACGGCATGATCAACGCCTCGATCATTGCCACATGGATCTGGGCGGCCACCCTGATGATCAGCGCGTGGACCGGGTACGTCTATGGCTTCATCGGCCCGTGGTGGTATGCGCTGGGCGCGGTGATTCCGCTGCCGATCATGGCCTACCTGGGCCGCCAGATTAAGAAGATCGCCCCCAATGTGCGCTCCTATCCGGAATTCATCCGCTTCCGCTTGGACAAGAAGAATCACCTTCTCCACTCGCTGATCGCCATCATCGTCAGCTTCTGGGTGGTGCTGATGATCGTCACCGGCGGCGCCGTCATGGGTGTGGCCTTCACCGGGGCGCCGTTCTGGGGGATCGCCATCACCATGGTGATCATCTTCATCTCGTATTCGTCGATCGCCGGGCTGTGGGCCAACATCTTCGCCGACACCATCATGACCCTGATCATGTACGTCTGCCTGATCTTCATCGCCATCGGCGTGTTCGTCGTGATCGGGCCAAGCGCGATCTATGATGGCGTGGTCGACGTCATCCAGCAGAAGCCGGTGCTGCAACCCGCCCTTTCCGAGGCCGAACGCGCCAGCCAGTACGACGGCCTCAACTGGTTGAATGTGGCGGGACTGGGTTTCCTGGTCGTCAACACCATCGGCAACCTGGGCGCCGTGCTGTGCAACCAGACTTACTGGGGTCGGGTCATCGCGTCCGACAATCCGAAGACGGTCTTCAAGTCGTTCATGGCCGCCGCTTTCTGCTGGTGGCCGATTCCGCTGGCCACCGGCACCGCCCTGGGGGTCGGCGCGCTGGCCCTCGGGCTCACCGTCGGCGAGACCTATGCCGTCGGCGACGCCTTCATCCTGTTCTCGGAAGCCGAGGCCGTCGCCCCGACCATGGTCTTCATGACCCTGGGCTACGTTGGCCTCGCCACTTTCGTCATCGCGGTCGGCGGCGCCACCGTCAGTACCGGGGCCGGCGAGATCCTGGCCGTCGTCACCGTGGCGGTGAACGACATCGTGAAGGGGCACCTCAAGAAGGACGCCACCGACCGCCAGATGCTGCTGATGAGCCGTATGGGCCTGTTCGTGGTCGCCGCGCTGGTGGTCGCCGTCGTCATCTACTGGCGCGCCATCGGCTTTGGCTTCGCCGGCATGTACCAGGCCATGGGCATCGCCTTCTCGTCGGCGGTCGTCCCGCTGATCATGGCGGCTTTCTGGACCAAGACAAACCGCGACTCGGTCTTCTGGGCGACCATCGTCGGCTCGGTCTGCGGCGTCGCCTACTGGGTCCATACCGACATGGATCTGCTGTGGGGGGTGGTCGCCAGCAACATCATCGTCATTGCCGTCTCGGCCCTGATCGCCATTCCGTGGACCCTGATCCGGCCGCAGCCGTTCGACTACGGCGGCATGCTCGACTCGGGGTTTCAGATGAATGACCAGCCGGCGCCGGTTACGGCCGAGTAGATTTGAGGAGGCTCAAGCCATGCTTTCGGAATCAGCGTTCATCGTCAACCACTGGATCACCATCCTGTGGCTCGTCGCCGCCGGCCTCTATACGTCCTACGCCATCATCGCCGACCTCTGCCACGCCAAGGCGCCGGCCGAGGAGGCGGACGAAAACTGACCTCCGCTCGTTTCGTCAGTCAGACTGAGCCTCCGGGCCGGCATCGGTCCGGAGGCCTTTTTTTGTCTCAGACGGTCAGGTAGCGGCGGACGTCGTCTTCGACCATCGCCGCCCCCGTTCCCGCCAGAACCACCTCGCCGCGATCCATGACGGCGAAGGTGTCGGCCAATCCGCGGGCAAAGTCGAAATACTGCTCGACCAGCAGGATCGCCATGTCGCCGCGCCCGGCCAGCAGGCGGATCACCCGCTCGATGTCCTTGATGATGGACGGCTGGATGCCCTCGGTCGGTTCGTCCAGCACCAGCAGGCGCGGCCGCGTCACCAGGGCTCGGGCGATGGCCAGCTGCTGCTGCTGACCGCCCGACAGGTCGCCGCCGCGCCGGCCCAGCATGTTGCGCAACACGGGGAACAGGTCGAACACCTCGTCGGGCACGTGGCGCAGGCTTCTGGGCAGCGCCGCGAAGCCGGTGTGCAAATTCTCCTCGACGGTCAGCAGCGGAAAGATCTCGCGGCCCTGGGGCACGAAGGCGATGCCGCGCGCCGCCCGCTCGTAAGAGGGCAGGTCGGTGATGTCCTCGTCCTCCCAGACGATGCGCCCGGAGCGCACCGCCTGTTGACCGACGATGGCGCGCAGCAGGCTGGTCTTGCCGACCCCGTTGCGCCCCATCACGCAGGCGACCTTGCCCTTCTCGGCCGCCAGCTCGACGCGGCGCAGGGCCTGGCTGGCCCCGTAGAAAAGATCGATTCCCGCGACCGCCAGCATGGCTCCCCCTACCGGCCCAGATAGACTTCGACGACGCGCTGATCGTTCTGCACGGCGGCGAGTGAGCCCTCGGCCAACACCGAGCCCTCGTGCAGCACGGTCACCCGGGTATCGAGCGCGCGCACGAATTCCATGTCGTGTTCGACCACCACCACCGAGCGCTCGCCGGCGATGCGCTTCAGCAGCTGGGCTGTTTCCTCGGTCTCGGCGTCGGTCATGCCGGCGGCCGGCTCGTCGACCAGCAGCAGGTGCGGGTCCTGCATCAGCAGCATGCCGATCTCCAGCCACTGCTTCTGGCCGTGCGACAGGTCGCCGGCCAGGGCGGCGCGCCGTTCGGCGAGCCCAACGGTTTCCAGCATCTCGTCGATGCGCCCGCGCTGCTCGGGCGCGAGGCGGAAGCCCAAGGACTGGAACACCCCGCGGCCGCCGGCCAGCGCCAACTCCAGGTTGTCGAAGACGCTCTGGGTGTCGAACACCGTGGGCTTCTGGAACTTGCGGCCGATGCCCAGGTTGGCGATGCGCGCCTCGTCCAGCGCCGTCAGGTCGACGCCGCCGTTGAACACCACTTGGCCGGCGTCGGGCCGGGTCTTGCCGGTGACCACGTCCATCATGGTGGTCTTGCCGGCGCCGTTGGGGCCGATGACGGCGCGCAGTTCGCCGGCCAGGACGTAGAAGCTGAGGTTGTTGAGCGCCTTGAAGCCGTCGAAGCTGACCGAGACGCCGTCGAGATAGAGGATGGTATCGCGTTTCTGCGGGTTGGCGTGAATCTCGCTCATGGCCGCTCCTCCGACCGGCCACGGGCCGGCGCCAGGCGGCGCCAGCGCCAGCCGCCGCCGGTTCCGCCGAGCCTGAAGGCCGGCACGGTGCCGACGATGCCCCTGGGCAGGAACAGCGTCACCGCCACGAACAGGCCGCCCAGGGCGAACAGCCAGATTTCGGGAATGGCGCCGGTCAGGAACGTCTTGGCGAAGTTGACGAGGATCGCTCCCAGGATGGCCCCGTGCAGCGAACCCCGGCCGCCCACCGCCACCCAGATGATGATCTCGATGGAATTGGCCGGCGCGAACTCGCCGGGATTGATGATGCCGACCTGCGGCACGTAAAGCGCCCCGGCGACACCGGCCAGCATGGCCGAGACCACGAACACGAACAGCTTGTAGGTTTCCACCCGATAGCCGAGGAAGCGCACGCGCCCCTCGGCGTCGCGCACCGCCCGCAGCACCCGGCCGAGCCTTGAGGCGACGATGACGCGGCAGAGCGCGTAAGCCCCCGCCACCGCCAGCGCGCTGGCCGCGAACAGCGCCGCCCGCGTGCCGCCGGCCTGCAGGTTGAAGCCCAGGATGTCCTTGAAATCGGTGAGGCCGTTGTTGCCGCCGAAGCCCATGTCGTTGCGAAAGAAGGCGAGCATCAAGGCAAACGTCATCGCCTGGGTGATGATCGAGAGATAGACCCCGGTCACCCGCGAGCGGAAGGCAAACCAGCCGAAGACGAGGGCCAGCACGCCGGGCACCAGGACGACCATGAGGAGCGCGAACGGGAAGGCGTCGAAGCCCGCCCAGTACCAGGGCAGTTCCTTCCAGTTGAGGAAGACCATAAAATCGGGCAGTTCCGCGTTGCCGTAGACGCCGCGGGCGCCGATCTGGCGCATCAGGTACATGCCCATGGCGTAACCGCCCAGGGCGAAGAAGGCGCCGTGCCCGAGGCTGAGAATGCCGGCGAACCCCCAGATGAGGTCGACGCTCAAGGCCAGGAGGGCGAAGGCCAGGTACTTGCCGAGCAGGGCGACCACGTAGGGAGGCACATGCAGCGGGCTGCCCGCCGGAACCATCAGGTTGAGTACGGGCACCGCCACCGCCGCCGCCACCAGCAGCCCGACGACGATGCGCCCGGCGGCATCGCCGAGGACGGCCGAAACGAAGGGGCCGGAGCGGCGCATCGATCAGGCCTCCACCGCGCGGCCCTTGGGCGCGAACAGGCCGCGCGGCCGCTTCTGGATGAAGAGGATGATGGCGACGAGCACGAAGATCTTGCCGAGCACGGCGCCGGCATAGGGCTCCAGGAACTTGTTGACGATGCCAAGGGTGAAGGCGCCGACCAGCGTTCCCCACAGGTTGCCGACGCCGCCGAACACCACGACCATGAAGGAATCGATGATGTAGGCTTGGCCCAGGTTGGGGCTGACGTTGTCGATCTGGCTTAGGGCCACTCCGGCGACGCCGGCGATGCCGGAACCCAGCCCGAAGGTCAGCGCGTCGACCCGCCCGGTGCGGATGCCCATGGCGCCGGCCATGCGCCGGTTCTGGGTGACGGCGCGCATGGACAGGCCGAGCGACGTCCTGCGCAGGACCAGCGCGATGGCGCCGATGACCAGCAGGCTGAAGACGATGATGGCGATGCGATTGTAGGTGAGCACCAAGCCGCTCGCCGTCTCGTAGGCGCCGCTCATCCACGACGGGCTGCCGACCTCGCGGTTGGTCGGGCCGAAAACGCTGCGCACCAGCTGTTGCAGGACGAGACTGATGCCCCAGGTGGCCAGCAGGGTTTCGAGCGGCCGGCCGTAGAGGAAGCGGATGACGCCGCGCTCCAGCGCGATGCCGACCAGCCCGGACACCAGGAAGGCGGCGGGCACGGCGACGAACAGCGAATGGTCGAAGGCGCCGGGCAGATGAGTGCGGAAGGCTTCCTGCACGACGAAGGTGGTATAGGCGCCCAGCATGACCAGTTCGCCGTGCGCCATGTTGATGACGCCCATGACGCCGAAGGTGATGGCCAGACCGACGGCGGCCAGCAACAGCACGGAACCCAGGCTCACGCCCTGGAAGACGTTGCCCGCCGCCCCCCACAGGACGAGGCTTTCGTCGAGGCGCCGGAGCGTGAGGCCGGCGGCGCGGGCCACCTCGCCGTCCCCCGCCGCCAGGCCGCCCAGCAGCGAGCGGACGTCGGGATCGGCGAAATCGCCCAGGATCTGGATGGCGGCCAGGCGTTCGGCCACCTCGCCGGCGCCAACGGCGGCAACGGCCGCGCGGGCGCGCTCCATGCGGCGCTTGACGCCGGCGTCGGTTTCGCGGGCCAGGGCCTTTTCGAGCAGCGGCAGCATGTCGGCGCTCGGCGTCTTGAAGACGGCATCGGCGGCGGCGGCGCGGGTGGCCCCGTCGACGGAAAACAGGGTCAGCGCGCCCAGTGCGCCACGGATGGCGCCGCGCATGCGGTTGTTGACGGTAATCTTGGTGAAATCGGCGAGCGGCGCCTCGGCGGCCTCGCCCCCGAGGACGGGGTCGGCCGCCAGGAAGGCCTGGCCCCGTTCCTCGCCGATGACGACGGCGCCATCGGCGTTACGCACGTACAGGCGGCCGTCGAGAAGGGCATTGAGGATGATTTCGGCCCGCTTGTCGCCGCTGGCGCCCAGTTGGGTCACGGCCTCGACCTTGCGCGAAAAGCTGCGGTCGGCCAGGCCGGCCAGCCCGTCGGTGACGGCATCGGCCTTGGCGGCGAGCGGAACACCCGCAAGGGCGAAGGCCAGAAGCAGCACCGCGACGATCGAGCGCAGGGAGACGGACATCGGAACCTCGATGCGGGAAGGGCGGGATGGCGGCGGGAGTAGGCGATTCTGCGAGTCCTGCCGCCGGGGTGGCTCGGGGAAGGCGATACCACCCCGGCGGAGGCCTCCGTCGTCTGTTGGGCTCAGTTGACGGGGTATTTCGGTTTCTCGCAGTTGCCGCAGACCCATGGATAGGTCCAGTTGGCGGTCAGTTTCGAGCTTTCCGGAATGAAGTCCGACCAGGCGTCGCCGATGACCAGGCCGTCGGTCTTCCACACCACCTCGAACTGCCCGTCGGACTGGATCTCGCCGATCAGGACCGGCTTCGACAGGTGGTGGTTGGCGTTCATCACCGAGACACCGCCGGTGAGGTTCTTGACCTTCTGGCCGTACATGGCCTGGCGCACCGCGTTGACCTCGGTGGTGCCGGCCTGCTCGACGGCCTGCACCCACATGTTGAAGCCGATGTAGTGGGCTTCCATGGGGTCGTTGGTGACGCGCTTGGGATTCTTGATGTAGGCGTGCCACTTCTTGATGAAGGCGTCGTTCTCGGGCGCCTTGACGCTCATGAAATAGTTCCACGCGGCCAAATGACCGACCAGCGGCCCGGTATCGAGCCCGGCCAGTTCCTCTTCGCCGACCGAGAAGGCGACCACCGGGATGTCCTCGGCCTTGATGCCCTGGTTAGCCAGTTCCTTGTAGAAGGGCACGTTGGCGTCGCCGTTGATGGTCGACACCACCGCCGTGCGCTTGCCGGCCGACGCGAACTTCTTGACCTCGCCGACGATGGTCTGCCAATCGGAATGGCCGAACGGCGTATAGTTCTCCATGATGTCGGCATCGGCGACACCCTTGGCATGCAGGTAGGAGCGCAGGATCTTGTTGGTGGTGCGCGGGTAGACGTAGTCGGTCCCCAGCAGCACCCAGCGCTTGGCGGCACCGCCGTCGGTGCCCATCAGATAGTCGACCGCCGGGATCGCCTGCTGGTTGGGCGCGGCGCCGGTATAGAAGACGTTGCGCGAACTTTCCTCGCCCTCGTACTGCACCGGATAGAACAAAAGCCCGTTCATCTCCTCGAACACCGGCAGCACCGATTTGCGCGACACCGAGGTCCAGCAGCCGAAGACGACGTCGACCTTGTCCTTGGATATCAGTTCGCGCGCCTTTTCGGCGAACAGCGGCCAGTTGGACGCCGGGTCGACGACTACGGCCTCGACCTTCTTGCCAAGAAGCCCCCCCTTCTTGTTCAGGTCGTCGACCAGCATCAGAACGGTGTCCTTGAGGGTCGTCTCGCTGATCGCCATCGTCCCCGAAAGCGAATGCAGCACGCCCACCTTGATGGTATCCCCCGCCGCCTGGGCGCCGCAGCCCCACGCACCGACCGCGGCAAGCGCCCCGGCGCCGACGAGGGTTCGAATGCTCCGCTTCATCGAAAAACCTCCACCACAAAGTGTTGTTGCACCACCCCGTTCTTCGCAAGAAGCGGACCAGCCGGCAAACGCCGCAGCCCGAACGCGAATACCGATTTGTTTTCAAGATGTTGCGTGGGGATCTCCGGCTGGCGCCTTCAAGAACTTCGCCCCCATATCGACTAAATTTTATACAAATTCCAAGCGATGATTAATTTTTAATCGTTTACGGCGGATGCACAACTTTTGCGTTGCTAGCTTCACGAGAATTGAAACTGTAAAGCTACCCCTGGATTGTCATTGAAATGGTTTATTAGAATAACTATAAAATTAGGGTCTAAAAGGTGCGTTTTGGGGAAGGATGCGGCCAAAAAGAAGCAAGCGGACCAACGCCCCGACAGGGGACGACAACGTTTCAGCCCGGAGGCTTCCATGCGCATTCGCCACGTCATCGCCGTGTCCTCGGCCCTCCTGCTCGCGGCGGCAGCCGCGACGGCCGCCGACGACACTCGAAATCTGGAAAAACTGTCGAAGTTTCAGTTGACGGGGACCAGTATGGACATCCCCACCATCCCCCAGGGCGGCAAGAAGGCCGAGAACATCCGCGCCTTCCTCAAGAACGTCAAGGTGCCGCAAGGCTTCAAGATCGACCTCTTCGCCATCGTCCCGGACGCCCGCCACATGGCCATCGGCAACAATGTCGGCACGGTCTTCGTGGGAACCCGCAAAAGCAAGGTCTACGCCGCAACCGACCGCGACATGGACCGGGAGGCCGACGAGGTCAAGGAATTCGCACCCAGCCTGCGCATGAGCGTCCCCAATGGGCTCTGCATGAGCCCCGACGGCTTCCTGTTCATCGCCGAGCATAACCGGGTGCTGGTCTATCCGGCTGCCGAGTTCTTTTACGAGACCCCCGACGTCGCCGCCTTCGTGGTGGTCGATCAGGGCCAGTTGGTGCCGACCGAGGAAGAATCCTTCAACCATGGCGCCCGCACCTGCGCCATCGGCCCCGACAACAAGCTCTACATCACGCTCGGCCAGCCGCACAACGTGACCCCGGCCGACAAGGTCGAGGCCTACCGCAAGCTGGGCATCGGCGGCATCATCCGCATGGAGCGCGACGGCACCAAGCGCGAGGTGGTAGCCACCGGCATCCGCAATTCGGTCGGCATCGCCTTCAACCCAGCCAACGGGCAGCTGTGGTTCACCGACAACCAGGTCGACGGCATGGGCGACGACATTCCCCCGGGCGAGATCAACCGCCTCACCACCGTCGGCCAGCACTTCGGCTTCCCCTGGTATGGCGGCGGCAAGACGCGAACCACTGAGTTCCAGAATTCAGAACCACCGGCCAACGCGGTGTTCCCCGAGGTCGAGATGGACGCCCACGCAGCCGATCTCGGCTTGACGTTCTACACCGGCCGGACGTTTCCGGCGAAGTACCGGGGCGGCATCTTCAGCGCCCAGCACGGATCGTGGAACCGCACGACGCCGGTCGGCGCGCGCGTCATGTTCACGCCGCTCAAGGAAGACGGTGGCGCCGGCAAGACCGAGGTCTTCGCCTCCGGCTGGCTGGACGAGACGACCGGCGAGTACCGCGGCCGCCCGGTCGACGTCAAAACCTACCTGGACGGCTCGCTGCTGGTCTCCGACGACAAGGCCGGCGCCATCTACCGCATCTCGTACGGCAATTAGGCCATCCGTCAGGCCGCATCGAAGGGCGGGGTCGGGAGATCGTCCCGGTCCCGCCCGCCGGCCCGGCAACGACTGCGCCCCTCCCCGCCACTGCCAGCGGACCCGCACCGGCATGAACCGACCTTTCGATCTTCGCCCCCGCCGCCCCCTCCTTCTCGTCACCGGCCTGTCGCTGGCCTTGGCGCTGCCCACGGCCGCCGTCGCCGGCGACCCGGCGGCCGGCAAGGCCAAGGCAAAGGCCTGCGTCAACTGCCACGGTCTCGACGGCGTCAGCCGGGCGCCCGATGCGCCCAACCTGTCGGGCCAGGTCCCGGAGTATCTGGCGTTGCAGCTGCGCGCCTATAAAGCCGGCGAGCGCCGCCATCCGGTAATGAACGTGGTCGCCCAGCCGCTCACCGATCAGGACATCGACGATCTGGCGACCTGGTATTCGGAGATCGAGATTACCGTGACGCCGCCGCCGTAAGCGGCATTACCGGCCTTTTTCCAACCGGGGCTTGGCGCGGCCTTTGGCCCCCCGCCGTTCGGGCACGCGCGGCAGGCCGGTGTGCTGGGTCAGGAACACCTGGTCCTTGTGCTTGCGCCCGGTGCGCGCGCCCTCGCCACCGGCCCGGCCGGTTCCGACCGGCTGCCAGGCCGGCACCAGGTGCTGCTTGCCGGGGCCGATAAGGTCGGCCCGGCCCATGCGCTTGAGGGCGTCGCGCAGCATCGGCCAGTTCTCGGCGTCGTGATAGCGCAGAAAGGCCTTGTGCAGGCGGCGCTGCCTCAGCCCCTTCACCGTCACCACCCGTTCCTCGTCGTGCCTGCGTATCGGACGCAACGGGTTGCGCCCGCTGTGGTACATGGCGGTGGCCACCGCCATCGGCGAGGGAAGGAAGGCTTGCACCTGGTCGGCGCGAAAACCGTTGCGCTTGAGCCAAAGCGCCAGGTTCATCATGTCCTCATCCGTGGTGCCGGGATGGGCGGCGATGAAATAGGGAATCAGGTACTGCTCCTTGCCAGCCTCCTTCGAGAAGCGGTCGAACAGCGTCTTGAAGCGGTCGTAGGTGCCGATCCCCGGCTTCATCATCTTGGAAAGCGGTCCCGCCTCGGTGTGCTCGGGGGCGATCTTGAGGTAGCCGCCGACGTGGTGGGAGGCCAGTTCCTTGACATAGGCCGGGCTTTGCACCGCCAGGTCGTAGCGCACGCCCGAGGCGATCAGTACCTTCTTGATGCCAGGCAGTTCGCGGGCCTTGCGATAGATGCGGATCAAGGGGTCGTGGTCGGCGTTCAGGTTCTTGCAGACCTCGGGATAGACGCAGGACGGCCGCCGGCACAGCGCCTCGATCTTCCTGTCCTTGCAGGCCATGCGGTACATGTTGGCGGTGGGCCCGCCCAAGTCCGAGATGACGCCGGTGAAGCCCTCGACCTTGTCGCGGATCTGCTCGATCTCGCGCAGGATCGATTCCTCCGAGCGGCTCTGGATGATGCGGCCCTCGTGCTCGGTGATCGAGCAGAAGGTGCAGCCGCCGAAACAGCCGCGCATGATGTTGACCGAGAAGCGGATCATCTCCCAGGCTGGCAGGCGCGCGCCCTTGTAGACGGGATGCGGCGCACGCGCGTAGGGCAGGCCGTAGACGCCGTCCATTTCGGGCGTCGAAAGCGGGAGAGGCGGCGGGTTCAGCCACAATTCCTTGTCGCCGTGCCGCTGCACCAGGGCGCGGGCGTTGCCCGGGTTGCTCTCGTGGTGCAACTGCCGCGAGGCGTGGGCGTACAGCGCCGGATCGCCGCTCACCTGCTCGAAGGCCGGCAGCCGCACGACGCTGGTCTCGCGCGCATCGTTGGCGACGCGTGGCCGCGCCGCATCGTCCTCGATACTGGTGAGATCCAGCTCCGTCCAGCCCTCCGGCACGGCATCGCGCAGGAAGGCGGTGCCGCGAATGTCGGTCATGTCGCGCGGCTTTTCCCCCTTGGCGACACGATGCGCGATCTCGACGATGGCGCGCTCGCCGTTGCCATAGACCAGGATGTCGGCCTTGGCGTCGACGAGAATGGAGCGGCGCACCTTGTCCGACCAGTAGTCGTAATGGGCGATGCGGCGCAGCGACGCCTCGATGCCGCCCAGCACGATCGGAACCTCCTTGAAGGCCTCGCGGCAGCGCTGGGCGTAGACGATGACAGCGCGGTCCGGCCGTTTGCCGCCCTCGTCATTGGGGGTATAGCTGTCGTTGTGGCGCAGCCGACGGTCCGAGGTGTAGCGGTTGACCATGGAGTCCATGTTGCCGCCGGTCACCCCGAAAAAGAGATTGGGTTGGCCCAGCGCCGCGAACGGCTCGGCCGAGGTCCAGTCGGGCTGGGCGATGATGCCGACGCGAAAGCCTTGGGCCTCCAGCAGGCGGCCGACGATGGCCATGCCGAAGCTGGGATGGTCGACGTAGGCGTCGCCGGTGACGATGACGATATCGCAGGAATCCCAACCCAGCAGGTCCATCTCGTCTTGCGACGTCGGCAGGAACGGCGCCGGGCCGAATCGTTGCGCCCAGTAGGGACGATACGAGAAGAGATCCTTGGCGGCAGGCATGGCACAGGTCACATCAAGCTGGGGAAGTCCAGGATATGGCACTTCCCGGCGCCGCGTGCAAACACCGATGCGCGTTTTCGGCTAGATGACGGCGACGCCGAAGGGATCGATGGCGACGGCCACCGCTTCGCCGGGACGGAATACGGAAGACCCCGCCGGCGTGATGACGAACAACTCCTCGCCCCGATAGTCCACGAGGTACTCGTTGGCCGATCCGACGTAGGCCCACGAGCGAACCTCGGCCGGCAGCCCCTCCCCCGTTCCCGGGCGCAGCAGCCGCATGGACTCCGGCCGCACCGCGATGCTGACCGGCCCCGCCGACACCTCCGGCCGCACGTCGGAAAGGGCCAGCCGGTAGTCGCCGATTTCGATGACGAACGCGCCGCCGCTCCCCGCCGCCTTGCCTTGCAGGATATTGGCATCGCCCATGAAGGTGGCGACGAAGGTCGAGGCAGGCCGGCGATACAGCTCCTCGGGCGTTCCGATCTGGGCGATCTTGCCGGCACTCATCACCACCACCTCGTCGGAAACGGCCAGCGCTTCCGACTGGTCGTGGGTGACGTAAACCGAGGTGATGCCGGTGCTTTGCTGCAGCCGCCGGATGTCCTCGCGCATGCTGCGCCTGAGCTTGGTGTCCAGGTTGCTCAGGGGTTCGTCGAACAGCATCACCTTGGGTTCGAGAATAAGGGCACGGGCCACCGCCACCCGCTGCTGCTGGCCGCCCGACATCTGGTCGATGTAGCGGTCGCCGAAGCCGGCCAGGCCGACGTCGGCCAGCGCCGCCTGCACGCGGGAGCGCCGCTCGGCAGCCGCCACGTTCTGCACCTTGAGGCCGTAGCCGACGTTTTCCTCGACCGTCATGTGCGGGAAAAGGGCGTAGGACTGGAACACCATGGCGACGTCGCGATGGCTGGCCGACAGCGCGGTGACGTCCTGCTCGCCGATACGGATGTGCCCGCCGTCGGCCATCTCCAGCCCGGCGATCAGCCTCAGGATGGTCGTCTTGCCACAGCCCGACGGCCCGAGCAGGGTGGTCAGGCTGCCCGCCTTGATGTCGAGGTCGATGGCGTCGATGACGACGTTGCCGTCGAACGCCTTGGTGACGCCTTCAAGGGTGACGCGGCAGGATGCGGCATTGACGGTCATGCCTTGCGTTCCTTCCAGGCCACTCGGCGCTGCACGCGCGAGCGGCCGACGAAGTGGTCGATGAGCATGGAGACGATCAGCATGGTGAGGATGAGAACGGAACCATAGGCGACGGCGACGCCGTAGTTGCCGCGCTCGACCCTGGCCAGGATGTAGGTGGTGGAGACGTTGGTCTGGGCGGTGACCAGAAAGATAACGGCGCTGACCGATGTGACGGCGCGGATGAAGCTGTAGACGCTGGCCGAAATGATGGCCGGTCGCAGGAGCGGCAGCACCACCGAGACGATGGTGCGCAGCGAGCCGGCCCGCTGGGTCAGCGACGCCTCCTCCAGCGACTTGTCGATCTGCGAGAGGGCCGAAACGCCGGTGCGGATGCCGACCGGCATGTTGCGGAAGACAAACGAAATGACCAGGATCAGCGCGGTGCCGGTCAACTGCACGGGCGGCACGTTGAATGCGAGAATGTAGGCTACGCCCATCACCGTGCCCGGGATGGCAAACGACACCATCGCCCCGAAATCGACGAAGCCGCGGCCGACGAAGCGCTTGCGGGTGGTGACGTAGGCGATGAGGATGCCGAGCACCGCGGTCAGGGGTGCGGCAATCAGCGCGAGCTTCATGGTGTTGAGGTAGGACGGCCAGCCGCCGTAGCCCAGGCCCGCCAGCCACAGTTCGGCGTGATGCGCGAAGGTCGGCGTGTAGTCGGCACCCCAGTTCACCACCAACCCGCCCATGAAGATGCTGCCGTAGAGGACGGCGTTGAAGGCGATCCACCCGTAGACGATGACGCCGCAGGCGAGTTGCAGCCATTCCGGCATCGCCGTCAGATGGCCGCCGGTGCCCTTGCCGGTGACCGTGACGTAGGACTTGCGGCCGATCCAGCGGTTTTGAATGATGAAAATGGCGAGCGAAATCGAGAGCAGCGTGAGCCCCAACGCCCCCGCCCGGGCGTAGTCGAGCCGGGAACCGACGATGCTGAAGTAGATTTCCGTCGCCAGAACGTCGAAATCGCCGCCCAGGATCAGGGGATTGCCGAAATCGGCCAGCGATTCGATGACGGAAAGAAGGAAGGCGTTGGCGATGCCGGGCCGAAGCAGCGGAAAGGTGACGTGGCGGAAGGTTTGCCAGTCCGATGCCCGCATGGTCAGCGAGGCTTCCTCGAGCGCCGGGCTGATGGTCCCGAACAGGCCGTGCAGGACAAGGTAGCTGACCGGCGTGAAAGCCAGGGTCTGGGCCAGGAAGATGCCGGCGAAGCCATAGATGTAGCCGGAGCGCTGGAACCAGCCGGGATCGCCGTCGGGAACCAAAAGGCCGTTGCTGCCGAAAAGGGCGGCAAGGACGTCGTTGATGGTGCCCGAGCGGCCGAAGATGAGGATGAGGGCGAGGCCGACCACGAAGGGCGGCGTGATGATGGGCAGGATCGAAAAGATGCGGATCAGGCCGCGGAACCGGGACGTGGCGCGCACCGCGTATAGGGCAAAGACGAAGCCCAGCACGGTGGTCGAAACGCCGACCGCGGCGGCCAGCACCATCGAATTGAGGAGCACCCGGCCGAAGCCGGCCGACGTCACGATCTCGACGAAGCGGAACGGCGTGAAGACGCCCTTGGCGTCGACCAGGACCTTGATCAGGATGGTCGAGATCGGAAACAGGATGAAAAGGATGACAAGCCCGGCAATGAGCAGGATCGAACCGGTCATGAAGGCGTCGCCCTGCACGTAGCCAAGCCGGGCGACGGCCAGCGCGGCAACGGCGCCTAGGACCACCACCTGCACGGCCGCCCCCAGTCCAAGCGGCACGCCCAGGATCTTGGCGCCGACCAGCAGGCCGATGAGGGTCGTCGCGGAGACCGCCGCGTCGATGCGGAAGCGAAGTGCGGGTTCCGTGTTGCGCCAGGGACGGGCGGCAAGCAACAGGCAGGCCAGCGTCGGCAACCAGGGAAGAAACCCGGTCAGGCGCCAGCCCACTGCGTCCCACAACTCCGAAGCCAAGGCATCGAACAGGCCGTATTCGAGGGCCTTCCACGGCAGTACGGCGAAGGCCGCGAGGCCGGCCAGGGACCACACGAGAACCGCGCGGCCGCTTCGATCGGCTTCCAAGGGGGCGAGGATCATCATCCGCGAGAGAAGGCGAGGGGCGCGGAGTCTTCCGCGCCCCGCCACCGGAGCCTCAGCGCGCCAGCGGCTTCACCTCCTTGATCCAGCGGTCGATGACCTGGTTGCGCGTCTTCTCGCTGCCGTACTTCACGAAGTCATAGTTGATGAGCTTGACGCCTTCCATGCGGATGGCCTCGGGCGGGATCTTGGCGTTGACGTTGGTCGGCGTCTGGAACGACCCCGTCGTCGCCGCCACTTCCTGGCCTTCCTTCGACAGCGCCCAGTCGACGAACAGCTTGGCGTTGTCCATGTTGCGGGCGCCCTTGATGACGCTCAAGCCACCGATCTCGTAGCCGGTCCCCTCGCAGGGGACTACCATCTTGAGCGGAAAGCCGGCCTTGATCTCCTTGGCGTGGTCGTGCAGGAAGCCGAAGCCGATCAAAGCCTCGCCGCGCGCCACCGCGGTGCCGGGGGCCGAGCCCGACTTGGTGTACTGGGCGATGTTCTTGTGCAGCGCCTTCAGGTAGTCGAAGGCCTTGTCCTCGCCCCACAGTTGGACATAGGTGGCGAGCGCCGTGTAGGCCGTGCCCGAGCTTTCCGGGTTGGCCATCTGGATCAGCCCCTTGTATTCGGGCTTGGTGAGGTCGGCCCAGCACTTGGGTTCCGCCAGTTTCTGCTGCTTCAGCAGCTCGGTGTTGTAGCTGAATCCGAGAATGCCGACGTAGATGCCCGCCGAGTGATAGCCCTTGCTGGTCGCCGGATTGCGGTAGGGCTCGGCGACTTCCTTGAGCATGGGCGACTGATAGGCTTCGAGCAGGCCGTTGACGCCGGCCTGGCTGTGCGGGTCCAGCGTACCGCCGTACCAGATGTCGGCCTGCGGATTGTCCTTTTCGGCCAGGATGCGGGCATAGCCGCTGCCCGAGCCGATCGGCGTCATCGACACGGCGACGTCTTTCGACTTGCCGAACGTCTCCACCGCCTTTTCGCACCAATCGGGCAGTGCGCTGCAATAGACCACCAGCCGGCCCTTGGCCGACGCATCGCCACCGCCGAAGGCAAAAGCCGCCGCGACGAGAACGGGAATGACGAATCGCTTCATGCGAGCCTCCCTGTTTTTGAGGATATTGTAGCCCCATGCTACTGTGAGCCTCTCGCCCTCCGCAAGGCATTCCCGTCCCGTCTCAGGGCCTTGGCGCCGGTGTGCCGGAAGGCCGGCACCGACATGCGCGGGCCGTCAGAGTTGCCTTTCCGCGGCAGCCCCTTGAGGCTATGCTTACGAACCCTCCGGCGACCGACCGTGCGCCGCCGGGTTTGTCTCGGTTGTCGCGCACGGAGGGACGATCATGGATCTCCGCACCGGCGAACCAACGGTCCCAGGCACGGCGCGGCACGGCGATGTCTGTATCGGCCTGGCGCTGGGCAGCGGCGGCGCCCGGGGTTGGGCGCATATCGGCATCCTGCGGGCCCTGGCCGAGGCGGGCATTCGGCCCGATGTGGTGTGCGGCTGCTCGATCGGCTCGCTGGTCGGCGCCGCCTACGTCACCGGCCAGATCGACTCTTTCGCCTCCTGGGTGAAGTCGCTCACTTGGCGAGAAATCGTCGGCTTGCTCGATCCCGGACTGTCGGGTGGCGGCATCATCCGCGGCGGTCGCCTGCTGCGTTTCCTGCGCAAGCATTACCGCGACATCGCCATCGAGGATTCGCCTATTCCGTTCGCCGCCGTCGCCACCGATCTTGCCACCGGCAACGAGGTGTGGCTGCGCAACGGCCCGCTGTTCGATGCGGTGCGTGCCTCGATCGCCGTACCGGGCCTGTTCGGTCCGGTTCGGATGAACGGAAGTTGGCTGGTCGACGGCGGGCTGGTCAACCCGGTGCCGGTGTCGCTGTGCCGGGCCATGGGCGCCAATTTCATCGTCGCCGTCACCCTCAACGCCGACAAGGCCTACCCACCGGCCGATCCCCCTGCGACGGCCGCAGTGCCGCCCTTCCAATCCAACGTCTTCGACGTCGTCGCCACCTCGATCAACATCATGCAGGACCATATCGCGCGCAGCCGGCTGGCCGGCGATCCGCCCCACCTGTTGCTGGCGCCGAGCCTCGGCCACATCGGCGTTCTGGCGTTCGACCGCGCCGCCGAAGCCATCGACGAGGGCCACCGGTGCGCCGTGCAATCCCTCCCCGCCCTGCGCGACTGGATGGCCCGCTTCGCCACGCGCCAGCCAAGCCGCTGATCGCCCGCCTCCACTGGCTGGGTTTGGAGCGCGCCGGATATCCTTCTCGGAAGCCCGAAAAGGTGGCCCACAACGCGCCGTTGTGCAATTGCCTGATTTTTAGCCAAATTATGCGGCTGACTATTATTTGGATATTTTCCATATCATACTGTTTTTACACGATAATTATTCCCCCCGGTGAGATGGCACGTCAATTGCGAAGCATTCCCTGCACCCTTCGCGTCAGCGCCGCCGCACAAACGAGCGGCAGCTTGGCAGAAATTCACGTGGTGGGCGCGGGTGCCGCAAGGCGGGCCGCGCCGGCCAAGCACAGGGAAGCCACCGACATGTATCAGACCACCATCGATCTGTTCGCCCAGGCCGCCGTCGCCAAGGACGAGGCCATGCGCAAGAACCCGCTCGGCTTTTTGGTCGCGGCGGCCATGGCCGGCGCCTACGTGGGCATCGGCATCGTTCTCATCTTCTCGCTGGGTCAGATGGTCGACCCCTCGGTACGCGCCCTGGTCATGGGCGCCTGCTTCGGCATCGCCTTGACCCTGGTCGTCTTCGCCGGCTCCGAGCTGTTCACCGGCCACACCATGATGATGACCCTGGGCGTGCTCAAGGGCTCCGTCGGCCTTGGCAGCCTGGGGCGGTCCTGGGCCATGACCTGGATCGGCAATCTCGCCGGCTCCGTCCTGCTGGGGTCGTTGTTCGTCGCCGGGGGCGGCGGGCTCATTCTCAAGGAAGGGGCCAATCTCGTCTTCACGGTCGCCGCCGCCAAGATGAACGCTCCTGCCCTGGAGCTTCTGGTGCGCGGCATCCTCTGCAACTGGCTGGTCTGCCTAGCTCTGTGGACGAGCGCCAGGGCGACCAGCGATTCGGCGAAATGCATCCTCATCTTCTGGTGCCTGTTCGCCTTCATCGCCAGCGGCTTCGAGCATTCGATCGCCAACATGACGATCTTCACCATCGCGCTCTTGGGCGCCCACCCCGAAACCGTCAGCCTTGCCGGCATGGCCCACAACCTGCTGTGGGTGACCATCGGCAACACCATCGCCGGCGTGGTTTTCGTCGCCGCCGGCTATTGGCAGGCCAACGGCAACGGCTTCCCGTGGCTTCGTCCGGCCGCCAAGGCCGAACCCGTCGCCACCCCCGCCGGCGAGTGAGGGGGGCCCATGAGCACCGGATTCACACCCGAACAGCAGCGCTATCTGGAGGGTCTGGTGGCCGGCGTTTCGGCGGTGGCGGGCGGCCCAGCGGCGGCCGAACCGACCGGCCCCGACGCCGCCCACCTGATCGCCATGAAAAAGGCCGAGGCCGAGGGCGGCAAGCTGGCCGACCCCGAGAAGTTCAAGCGCCAGGAGCACCCCTTCGATGCTTACGAGCGCATGAAGCAGCAGGCGGCCAGCGGCGACTATCCGGCGCCGCAGGATAACTTCCGTTGGCGGTTCTACGGCCTCTTCTACGTGGCCCCCAACCAGAACTCCTACATGTGCCGGCTGCGCATGCCGAACGGCATCCTCACCCACTGGCAGATGGCGGGCCTGGGCAGGCTGGCCGACAGCCATGGCGGGGGTTACGCCCATATCACCACGCGCGCCAACCTGCAGATCCGCGAGATCGAGGCCGCCAACGCCGTCAGCATGATCGAGGCCATCCAGGATCTGGGCCTCTGCACCCGCGGCTCGGGGGCCGACAACATCCGCAACGTCACCGGCACGCCGACCGCCGGCATCGACCCCCAGGAACTCCTCGATACCCGGTCCTATACGCGCGACTGGCATTTCCACATCCTGAACGACCGCTCGCTCTATGGGCTGCCGCGCAAGTTCAACGTCGCCTTCGACGGCGGTGGCAAGGTGGGGGCGCTGGAAGACACCAACGACATCGGATTCCAGGCCGTCGAGGTCGACGAGGGCGCCGGCGTCGAACCGGGGGTGTGGTTTCGCGTCGCCATCGGCGGCATCACCGGGCACAAGGATTTCGCCCGCGACACCGGAATCGTCGTCCGGCCGTCGGAAGCCACCCAGGTCGCCGATGCCATCGTGCGGGTCTTCATCGATCACGGCAACCGCACCGACCGTACCAAGGCGCGCCTGAAATACCTCCTCGACGCCTGGGGACTCGAGAGGTTCCTCGAGGCGGTCGAGCAGAAGCTGGATCGCAAGCTGGATCGCATCGACGCCCGCCACATCAAGGACCGCATCCCGCCGGACCGTATGGCGCACCTGGGCGTCCATTCGCAAAGGCAGGCCGGACTCAACTGGATCGGCGTCGTGCTGCCGAGCGGCAAGCTGACCTCCGCGCAGATGCGGGGGTTGGCCGACGTCTCGGGAAGGCTGGGCGACGGCGACATTCGCCTGACGGTGTGGCAGAACCTCATCCTCTCCGGGGTCGCCGACGATAACGTGCCGGCGGCGGTGCAGGCCATCGACGATCTCGGCCTCTCCACCCGGGCGACCTCGATCCGCGCCGGTCTCGTCTCCTGCACCGGCAATACCGGGTGCAAGTTCTCGGCCGCCGACACCAAGGGCACGGCGGAACTGATCGCCGAGTATATTGAAAGCCGCTTCGATCTCGACCAGCCGATCAACATCCACCTGACCGGCTGTCATCATTCCTGCGCCCAGCATCACATCAGCGACATCGGGCTGCTGGCCTGCAAGATTTCGAAGGGCGAGAACGCCGAGCCGGTCGAGGGCTTCCACATCTATGTCGGCGGCGGGTTCGGCGCCAACGCCACCATCGGCCGCGAGATCTGGCAGGACGTCGAGAACGCCGACTGCCCGGCCGCCATCGAAAAGCTGCTTGTGGCCTATCTCGCCTACCGCGCCAGCCCCCATGAAAGCTTCTTCGAGTTCGCCAACCGCTATCCCGTCGAAACCCTGGTGAAGCTCGCCGAGGAGAAGGCGGCATGACGACGCAAACCGCCACCCGGCCATGGCAGATCGTCCCGCCGACGGCGCCGTTCTCGGACGACGAACGGGAACGGCTGAACGCCTTTTTCCTGAACTTCTGGCCGAACAAGCCCGGCGCCGCCGGTCTGCCGGCGCCGGTCGGGGCCAACGAGGAAGACGAACTGCCGTGGAAAGACCCCGCCATGCCGTTGGCGGATCGCATGGCCCGGGCCGACGGCCGCCCGCTGAAGCAACGCCTGATGGCGGCCATGGGCCAGCAGGACTGCGGCCAATGCGGATACGACTGTTCGCGCTACGCCGCAGCGATCTTCGAGCAGGCCGAGCCCCGGCTCCAGCTCTGCGTGCCCGGCGGCAAGGAAACGTCGCGCATGCTGAAAAGCCTGGTCGAGGAAATGGGCGGCGGCGTGCTCGATCCCGACGAAATGGCGGCGAAGGCAGCGGCGGCGCCGAAGCTGCCGGCCGACGAGCGCCCCGGGCGGTCGCGGGCCCGCCCGGTGGAGGCCCACTTCGTCGGCTGCCGTCGGCTGAACGGCGAGGGCTCGGAGAAGACGACCCTGCATGTCGAACTCGACCTCGAAGGGTCGGGGCTGGACTATCGGGTGGGCGACAGCCTGGGCATCCTTCCCCGGAACGACCCGGCGCTGGCCGACCAGGTCATCGCCGCCATCAACGTGCCGCCCGACTTCCCCATCGCCGGACGACCGTTCCGCGACGTCCTCATCGAGGAAACCTCGCTGGGAACGGCGCCCGACGCCCTTTTCCAGCTGGTTTCCTACATCACCGGCGGCGAGCGACGGATGAAGGCCAAGGCGCTGGCCAAGGGAGAAGACCCCGACGGCGACGCCGCCAGCCTCGACGTGCTGGGCGTTCTGCAGAAGTTCGAAGGCATCCGCCCGGACCCGGAAGCGCTGATGGAGGTGCTCGATCCGTTGCAGCCCCGGCTCTATTCCATTTCATCCTCTCCCAAGGTCCATCCGGGACGAGTCCATCTGACGGTCGACGTGGTGCGCTACGAGGCGGCCGGCCGGCTTCGCCTGGGCGTCGCCTCCACCTTCCTGGCGGACCGCGTGCAGCCCGGCGAAGCCTTGAAGGTCTACGTCCAGGAAGCCCACGGCTTCGCCCTGCCGGCCGATCCCGCCACGCCGATCGTCATGGTCGGCCCCGGGACGGGAGTGGCCCCCTTCCGGGCGTTCCTGCAAGAGCGCGATGCCCTGGGCGCCCCCGGCCCCGCCTGGCTTTTCTTCGGCCATCAGCGCGAAGCCAGCGACTTCTTCTACGCCGAGGAATTCAGGCACCTCCAGGAACGCGGCGCCTTGACCAACCTCTCGCTCGCCTGGTCCCGGGACGGCACCGAGAAGGTCTACGTTCAGCACCGCATGCGCGAGCGCGGCGCCGAGCTGTTCGAATGGCTGCAAGCCGGCGCCCATGTCTACGTCTGCGGCGACGCCCTGCGCATGGCCAAGGACGTGGAAACGGCGCTGACCGATATCGTCGCCGAGCACGGCAAACGTCCGCCCGACGCCGCCAGGGCCTATGTCCAGGATCTCAAAAAACGGGCACGCTATCAGGCCGACGTCTATTGAGATTGTAAATGGCTTTGACCTTCTGACGCCGCGGCGTTGTGTCCCCGGCCGATCGCGGTCATTCTGGAGGACACCGCGAGAAGCCAGAGGGGGGCCTATGCCTGCCGGTCGGGGACTGTGGTACGTGTCGAAAGGCGCCGTGGCGTTGCGGCCGGCCGAAATGTCGCCGAGGGATGACGCCCGGCTTCTCATCCGTGCCCTCTTTTCCGGCGTGAGCCGCGGCACCGAACGCTTGGTCATGAGCGGGATGGTCCCGCCAAGCGAACACGCCCGCATGCGCTGCCCCCACCAGGCCGGCGACTTCCCGTTTCCGGTGCAATACGGATACGCCCTGGTGGGTGTGGTGGAGGAGGGGCCGGCAGACCGGCTTGGGCAGGCCGTTTTCGTCCTCCATCCCCATCAGGACCGGATCTGCATTCCTGTAACCGAGGCCCGGCCCCTGCCGCCCGGATTGCCGCCGCGGCGCGCCGTTCTGGCCGCCAACATGGAAACCGCGCTCAACGTCGTCTGGGATGCCAGGATCGCGCCCGGCGACAATGTGCTGGTCGTCGGCGGGGGTGTCGTCGGGCTGCTGGTGGCCGGCCTGGCGGCGCGTATCGCCGGAACCCGGGTCACCGTCGCCGACGTCGATCCGTCGCGAGCGCCGGTGGCGGCGCGCCTTGGCGTGGCGTTCGCGCTTCCCGCCGAGGCGCCCGGCGAGCAGGACGTCGTCGTCCACGCCAGCGCCTCGGAGGATGGCCTGCGTCTGGCGCTGGCCTGCGCCGGGCTGGAGGCGACCGTCGTCGAGGCCAGCTGGTTCGGGGCCGCCGCCGTCAGCCTGCCTCTCGGCGAAGCCTTCCATTCCCGCCGCCTGCGCATCGTCTCCTCGCAGGTGGGCGCCGTGCCCGCGAACCGCCGTGCCCGCTGGACCCATGCCCGGCGCCTCGACACCGCGCTTGGACTGCTTCTGGACGCCGCCTTCGATGAGTTGATCGCCGGCGAAATCGCCTTCGCCGACGCGCCCGCCCGTCTGCCGGTGGCGCTGGCCGCCGGCAGCGGCGGATTGATGACCGTTCTGACATACGCCTGAGGCTGGAAAGGACTTCGCCCATGTACACCGTCGAGATCCGCGACCACGTGATGATCGCCCACAGCCTGGCGGGGAAGGCCTTCGGCCCGGCGCAAAATCTTCACGGCGCCACCTATGTGGTCGACGTCGCCTTCATGCGTCGCCAACTCGACGGCAACGACATCGTCGTCGACATCGGCCTCGCCCAGGAGGTGACGAAAAGGACCCTGGCCGCGCTCAATTTCCGGAACCTCGACGAGCATCCCGACTTCGCCGAGCGACGCTCGACCACCGAGGCCGTGGCCCGCTGGGTCTTCGAGCGCATCCGGGAAGCCATCGCCGCCGGCGACCTGGGCGGGGCGGCATCGGGCATCGAGCGGCTGCGCATCACGTTGCACGAATCGCACGTGGCCAGCGCTTCCTACGAGGCCGAGGTCGGCGGTGCGTGACGTCTGGTTTGCCATTCCCGGCGACCTTGCGACGCCGACCGGCGGCTACGTCTATGCCCGCCGTTTGATGGCGGCGTTGCCGGCGACGGGATGGCGTCCCCACCCGCTTCCCCTCCCCGCCGGCTTTCCGCATCCGTCCCCGGATGACCTGCGCCGCACGTGCCAGGCCCTGGAATCCCTGCCGCCGTCATCCCCGGTCCTGGTCGACGGCCTGGCGTTCGGCGTCCTGCCGAGGGATCGGCTGGACGGCATGGGCCACCGCTGGATCGCCCTCGTGCATCATCCGCTGGCCCTGGAAACCGGCCTCGAACCGGCCGCAGCGGCACGCCTGCGCGCCAGCGAACGCGGGGCCCTCGGCGCGGCTTGCGCCGTCATCGCCACCAGCGAACACACCGCCGGCACGCTGGCCGAGGATTATGGCGTCGCGGCCGAGCGCCTTCATGTCGCCGTGCCGGGGACCGACCGCGCCAAGCGGACGAAAGGCGGCGGCACGGTGCCGTGCCTTCTTTCCGTGGCGACGGTGACCCGGCGCAAGGCCCATGACGTGCTTGTACAAGCCCTGTCCCGCCTCCCGGACCTGTCCTGGCGATGCCGGATCGTCGGCAGCCTCAAGCGCGAGCCGGCGACGGCGGCCGAGGTCGCGGCGCTGATCCGCGCGTCGGGCCTGGACGGGCGCGTCACCCTGGAGGGCGAGATCGCGGCCCATGACCTCGAGGCGGCTTACCGGATGGCCGACCTTTTCGTCCTGCCGTCGCGCCACGAGGGCTACGGGATGGCTTTCGCCGAGGCCATGGCGCGTGGCCTTCCGGTCATCGCCTGCGCCATCGGCGCCGTGCCGCAGACGGTGCCGCCGAATGCCGGCCTGCTGGTCGCTTCCGACGATGCCGAGGCCCTGGCGGCGGCGTTGCGACGGGCGATTGCGGACGAGGGTCTGAGGCGACGGCTCGCCGATGCCGCGTGGGCCCACGGCCGCACGCTGCCGACCTGGGCCGAAACCGCCCGCGACGTCGCCGCCGCGTTGACGGCGGCCTCGACATGACCGGCTTTTCCCCGGAATGGCTGGCGCTGCGCGAACCCGCCGACGGGGCCGCGCGCAATGGCCAAATCCTGGCGGCATGCGCGCAGGCGTTCGCCGGCCGCGATGAACTGTCCGTTTGCGATCTCGGCGCGGGCACCGGCGCGTCGCTGCGCGCCTTCGCCGATCGATTGCCGCCCCGCCAACGCTGGACCCTGGTCGATCACGACCAGGCCAATCTCGCCGCCGCCGGCCAGCGATTGACCGCGTGGGCCGAGCGCGCGGAGGCCGGTGAAAAGGAACTTGTCCTGTCGCACGGCGAGCGGCGCATCGTGGTGGAACGGGCCCGCCGCGACCTCGCCATCGAGCCCCACTGCTGGCCGGCCGGAACCAATCTTGTGACCGCTTCTGCGCTTTTCGATCTCACGTCGGGGGGATGGATCGGGCGTTTCGTCGCCGCCCTGGCCGCCGACCGCCTGCCGCTTCTGGCCACCCTGACCTTCGACGGGGAAATCGTGCTCGATCCGCCGCATCGCCTCGATGCAACAATCGCCGGGGCGTTCCGGGCGCATCAGGAGGGGGACAAGGGATTCGGGCCCGCCGCCGGCGGCCACGCGACGGACATCCTGGCCGTCCGCCTCAGGAATGCCGGTTATGCGGTGACCGTGGGCGACAGCCCGTGGCGGCTCGACCCCCCTATGGAAGGGCTGCGCGCGGCCTTCCTCGACGGCGTCGCCGCGGCGGTGGCGGAAACGGGCCTGCTCGATTCCGGCGCCATTGCGGCATGGCTGGCCGCAGGCCTAGCCGCCCAAGCCATCATGATCGGCCATCGCGACCTGTTCGCGATGCCGGGTCAGTCGGAACGATAGCCCGGCAGCATCCGGCGCAGGGTCTCGTCCCCCCGGATGAAATGGTGGTGCAGGGCGGCCCCCACGTGCAGCGCCAACAGGCCGGCCAGCGAGAAGCCAAGCCAGCGATGAAGGCGGAGCAGGACGTTGGCGAGTTGCTCGTCCTTGTCCAGCATGGCCGGCCATTCGAAAAGGTCGAAGACCATGATCGGGGCCCCGAAGGCCGAGGTCCCGGCCCATCCCAGCACCGGCATGGCCAAGAGAACCGCATAGAGGGTCCAGTGCGAAATCGTTGCCGCCGCCACCTGCCAATCGGGAAGGCCGGGCACCAGGGGCGGCGCCGGGCGGTAGAGCCGCCACAGAAGGCGCGCGGCCATCAGGACCAGGACGAGGACACCGAGCGAACGGTGGAGGTCATAAAGCTGGTTTTGCACGGGCCCCTGGCCGACCCGGACCATGGCGAGGGCCACCGGTATCGCCGTCAGGACGGCGAGGGCGGTGACCCAATGAAAAAGCTTGGCGGCGGCGGAGTAGCCGGCGGAACGCGTCGATCTCATGGCAGGTCATCCTTCATCCCAATCCCCGGATGGGCATTTCCGCCTTCGTCCGAGGTCGCAATCGAACAGGACGTCGCCTTCGTCGAATGTCGTGACCGTCACCGACGGCCGCACCGCCTCGTCGAGCCGGGCGATCTCGGCCAACTGGATGCCGATCCGGCCCGAGCCGACGATCATCGGCGCAACGAGAACGTGCAGCCGGTCGAGACAACCGGCATCCAGGAATTGCGATATCGTCATTCCCCCGCCTTCGATCAATATTCTGTGAAGTCCGAGATCGGCCAGGGCGGCGATGATGTCGCGCGGCGAGAACCGGCCTGCCGCCGCCGGAAGGCTGATCGCCTCGACGCCGGTTCGGGGCGGACGGGCGGCCGAACCGATGACGATGCGCCGCGCGCCCTCCTCCAGACAGCGGGCGTTCGCCGGCAGCCGCCCCGCCGGATCGATGACGACGCGGGCCGGATTCGGCCCGTTTACACGCCGGACGGTCAGTTGCGGGTCGTCGGCCAGCGCCGTTCCGACGCCGACGACGACCGCATCCACCAACGCCCGCAAACGATGCAAATGGACGATGGCGGATTTGCCGTTGATGTAGTGCGAGTGGCCGCTTGCCGTGGCGATGCGGCCGTCCAGCGATTGTCCGATCTGGGCGATCACCAGGGACTTTGTTCGCCGCGCAGGAACTATTAGGGGGAGATAGGTGTTCATCAAAGAGTCCCTCCCTATCTTAGGGGGGGATGTGCCGTCGTGTGCGGCCGCCACGAGGGCTTGCCAGAGTGGTTCTTCGGCACCGTGAGATCTGCAGATTTTGGGGGAGGTCATCGCCGTGTCTTTCCAAAAAACCCGCTTCGCGACCGATCTGCCGAACGTGCTTCCTATAAGTGCTACCGCGAAAGGCGCCTTGGCAAGGCTGGCTGGCGACCCCGTGTGCGTGGCGGTCGAGCGGGCTGCGCAGGAATTGCGGCAGGGGCGGGCCGTCGTCGTGCGCAGCGCTTCGGAATCGCTGGTGGTCGCGGCGGCGGAGACGCTGGGCGGCGAAGAGATCGCCAACGTCGCGGCCGCCTTTGGCGAAGGCGTGGGATTGCTGCTGACGGAACCGCGCCTGCGACACATGGGATTCGATGCGGCGGGCCCCATGCGTGTGGCGCTGTCCGGGCTGGCCGCCGATGCCATCGAACGTCTGTTCGTCGCGGCGAACCCCGCCGTACCGGCGACCCCCGGCCGGGCCGCGTCAGCACTGGAAGCGGCCGCCCTCGAACTGGTGAGGACCGCTTATCTGATTCCCGCCGCCGTTGTCATGCCCGCCATTGCCGCGACCGCCACCCTGGCGGTGGTCGAGGCGACGGCGATCGCCCTCTATGCCGACCGCTCGGTACGCGACCTGCGCATTGTAGCGCGGGCACCGGTGCCGCTGGATGACGCCCCCCTCACCGAGTTCGTCGTCTTCAGCGGCGGCAACCGACGCGATCAGGTCGCCATCGTCGTCGGGCGGCCCGATCCCGCGCAACCGGTCCTGACCCGCCTGCATTCGGCCTGCCTGACCGGCGATCTGTTCGGCAGCCTGAAATGCGATTGCGGCGACCAGTTGCGCCTGGCCATCCAGGCCATCAACGCGGCCGGCGGCGGCTTGCTGCTGTACCTGGACCAGGAAGGCCGCGGCATCGGCCTGCGCAACAAGATGCGGGCCTACGGCTTGCAAACGCAGGGCCACGACACGCTGGATGCCGACGCCGTCCTTGGCTATGGCCCCGACGAGCGGCGCTACGGCATCGCGGGGCGGATGCTCGACCTGCTGGGTTTCCGCCGCATCGTGATGCTCACCAACAACCCCGACAAAATCCGCGCGATCGAGGAAACGGGTGTGATCGTCGAAGGGACGCGGCGGCTTTTGGGGGCGGTCAATCCGCACAACGCGGTCTATCTTTCCACCAAGGCGACGCGGGCCGGGCACCTTCTCGACAAGATGCTGAAATCGATCGCCAAGGATGGGCTCAGGACGCGTCCGGCCAAGCCGCCGCAGCGACCTCCTCAAGCAGTTTGACCGTCTGCTCCGCCGCATGTTCGACGAGCGCCTTTCCGATTTCGGGCGTGGCAAGGTCGGGACGGCCGATCCAGCCGCCGGCCGCGAGATCGTCGGTTTTCCACCCCCAGGCGATGGGACCGGAAGGAAAGAGCATGGGAGCGGGGCGGCGCGGCGGCGGCGATGCGATGGCATCCCCACCGACGAGGTGCGGTGCCAGATGCAGGATCGCCGAGGTCTCGATCCATCCGCCGTGGATGTCGGCCGCCATGGGCCCCGGCGCGGCAAGGCCGGGCGGCAGGCCGAAATCGAGCCAGTGGACGTTGACGGCCAGCATGCCGAAGCGGGTCCGCAGCCGAAGCGCCGCCATGGCCGCCGCCGCCGCGTTGCCGCCGTGGCCATTGAACAGCACCACCCGTCGCACCCCCGCCAGGGCCAGGCCCTGCGCCGCCGCGACGATCTGGCCGACAAGGGCTTCCGGCTCGACCGATAGGGTTCCCGGCCGGTCGGCGTGTTCGGCCGAGGCGCCAAGCCACAGGGCGGGCAAGCGCAGCACGCGGCGGTCGCGCCCGCCATCGGCGGCGGCCGCGCGCGCCAGGATGCCTTCGACGATGAGGCCGTCGGTGCCGAGCGGCAGATGGGGGCCGTGGGATTCGACGGCGGCCAGCGGCAGCATGGCGACGGCGTCGCCCGCCGCGGGGAACGCCGTCTGGGACAGATCGGCATAGGACAAAAACGTCATCGGCTCCCCTCCCCCTCGGATGGCGCGGCCGTCATCGCCACCCCCGGCGTGAACGTGGCGAGCAGATGACCGCGCAGGGCTTCCATCGGCCAGGTCGGCGCCGCCGGGCCGGGTATCATGCCATCGGTCCAGCCCCAGCCGTCCATCGCCGCCAGAACGGACCCGTCGCTCGCGATAATGTGGATCGGGACATCGGGCCGCGACGTGTCGCCGGCGACAAACGGGATCGGCTGGTGGTCGCCGACGACGATCATCAGCATGTTGTCGTCCTTGTGATCGGCCACGTAGGCCGTCAGGGTTTGCAGCACGTAGTCGATCGAGCGGACATACTGGGCGCGGATGCGCTCGGCGTCGGCCCACACCACCTCGGGCGCGTCCCCCGTGCGCAGGGCCGGGCCGAAGATGGCGCCGTCGCCGATGCGATCCCAGGGCGCCAGGACGGGAAGCGGCGTCCACGGCGCGTGGCTGGAGATCAGGACGACAGTCGCCATGATGGGCGGGCGGTCCGCGGCGTCCAGTTCCAGCCGGTCGAGGGCGGCCAGGGTGTACTGGTCGGGCATGGAAATCCAGCCGAAGGGCTGTCCGGCGTAACCGAGATCGGCGGCGGCGTGTACCCGCTCGTAACCGAAGGATTGCGCTTCCGGCCATACTTCCGTGATGCCGGGCACGACGGCCACGGTGGACCAACCGGCGCGCTGGAAATCGTGGATCAAAAGCCGGCGCCGGCCGAGGAGAAGCGCGTCATAGCGCCCCTGGCCGTCGATGCGAAAGCCGGAAAGCAGGGTGCCGTGGGCGAGCCAGCTTTGCCCGCCGAAGGTCGACGACGCCAGCCACGCGCTGCGGGCCGCGAAGCCGGCCTTCTTCAATTCGGCGTCGAAACGGCTGAGGGTGGGGCCGGTGACGGCGGCGTAGGACGGAGTCTCGATGGCCGTACGGCCATAGGACTCGACGAACACCAGCAGGACGTCGGTCTTTCCCAGTCCCGACAACAGCCGGTCGGACGGCGTCTCGTCCTCGGCGAGCCCGGCGCGGAACCGCTCGAGGTCGCCGAAGGTCTGCCAATGCCAAAGCAGTTGGTCGCGCACGAAGTGGCTCGACGTGGCGGTCGTCGCCGCTTCGCCTTGCGCACGGACATCGGCGACGTCGAGGATGCCGTAGCCGATCAAAAGGAAGACGGCGGCGGCGACCGCGAGCCGGGGACGCCAGGGGTCGAATGCCGCCACCACGGCGCGAAGCGTACCCACGAGGACGGCGCCGGCGACGGCGGCCAGCGCGAGCGCGGCCACGACCGCCAGCGAGGTCAGGAGCGGTCCGATAGCGCCGGACAGAAGCTGAATGCCCGCCGGCACCAGGTGGAGATGAAGAAAGGCGTTGAACGGACGCGCATAGATGGCAAAGACCGCGAGGTTTGCCGCCTTGAGCGCCACCAACACGCCGAGAACAAGCACCGCCGCTCCGCGCGTCCATCGGCGCGCCCGCGCCGGTACCGCGAACAGGGCCAGCAGCAGGATCGGCAGTTCGATGGGCAGGCGCAAAAACGCCCCCACCGAGAATTCGTCCGTGTAGGCCGGCAGCACGAACAGCAGGTAGAGGATCGTCAGGCCGGCGAATCCCCCCGCCACGCCCCTCAAGGACACCCCGCGACCCCCCGACCCCGACGCTGGCACGTTGGTCATTCCCCGGCTCAAGCCTATGATGCGATCTTCACCGATCGGTCCCAGTAACATGGCGTGCGAACCCTCACGTGAACAGGTCCCATCGAACGACGGCACGGCGAACGGCCACGCCGGGTGGCGTATCGCGGCCACCGTCGCCCTCCTGGCGACGCTGGCCTGGTTCCTCGACACTAAGGCCGTCGCGACCGCGTTGGCGGGCGCCGACGCCCTGCCGATCCTCGCCGCCCTCTTGCTGGTGCAGGCGCAGATCGTCCTCTCCGCCTGGCGCTGGCGGCTGATCGCGGAAAGGCTGGGGCTGCGCCTGCCGTTGGGCCTGGCCGTCGGCGAATACTACGTCGCCTCGCTGCTGAACCTGGTCCTGCCCGGCGGCGTGCCGGGGGATGCGCTGAGGGCCGTGCGATTGGCGAAAGCCGCCGCCGCTCCCGCGTGGCGGCCGGTGGTGCGTTCGATCATCCTGGAACGCGCGGCCGGGCAGATGGCGCTGGCCGGCGTGATGGTGGTGGGATTCGCGGCATGGCCGTTAGTGCTTGAGGGGCGGGTGCCGGACGAAGCGGCCTGGCTCGGCGTCGGCGTGCTGGTGGCGGGCTGCGTGATCGCCCTCATGCTCGCCATCCTCGCCAGGGGCGGCCCCGCCGCGATGCGCTCGGCCGTGGCGGGTTTGGGTGTCGACCTGTTTCGCGCGCTGGCGGCCGATGGCGCGTGGCTGACGCAGGGAATTCTCAACCTGGCCATCGTCGCCAGCTACGTCGCGGCCTTCGCGCTGGCGGCGGCGGCCCTCGGTCACCCTGTGCCGTGGGTGGGATGGTTCACCGTGGTGCCGGTCGTTCTTTTCAGCATGATCGTACCGGTGACGATCGGCGGCTGGGGCGTGCGCGAGGCCATCGCCGCCAGCCTGTGGCCGCTGCTCGGCCTAGACCCCACGATCGGGTTCGCGACCAGCGTACTCTATGGGTTGATCGCCGTGATCGGCAGCCTTCCGGGCGCGGCCTTCCTGGTGTTCAGGCTTCGTGGCGACGCGAGGCCAGCCATATGACGTCGACGGCAAAAGAATAGAGGATCAACAGCAGCGCCATCCCGGCGATGGCGCCGCTGGCCGGAGGCTGGACGACGGGCGCCAACAAGACGGCGAGCGATACCCCTTGCACGACGCAGACGGCCTTTCGCCGGAAGGACGGTGGCAAAGGCCGGGCCAGGATCGGCCACAGCCATCCCGCCACGACGAAACCGTAGCGCAGCGCGCCGATGACCAGCACCCACGGGCCGGCCTTCGCCTGCAGCCATGCCAGCAGCGCCAGCAGGAGGATCAGCAGCGCGTCCACCTCCATGTCGAACCGCGCGCCGAACGGCGATTCCTGGTCGCGGGCGCGGGCAAGCACGCCGTCAAGACCGTCCAGGGCCAGCGCGAATGCGGCGACGGCCAGGAGGGACCAGGCCAGGGGATCGGGCAGCGACCGTTCGCCGAGGTCGAGGGCGATGCCGCCGAAGACGCTGCCGAGAACCAGGCGCGCCAGCGTCACGCCGTTGGGGGCCCCGAAATGATCGAAGGGATGGCCGGCACCCACCGACCTGACGACCAGAAGGGAGGACAGCGCATAGACGCCATAGGCGCCCCCCAGGACGCGGGCGGATGGCAGTTCGAAGCCATGGATCGCCGACACCAGCAGGCCCAGGAAAACCACCCCGGCAGCAATGGCGGCAATGGCTTCGATCATCGGCCGGCCCGTGCGGGAACCGGGACGGCGTGCGGGCTGCCGGGCCACCTTCGACATGGGATCGACCGAGGGCAAGGGATGCTCCATCAGCAACGACTATACACCGAGTTTCGCCATGGTACCCGGGCGGACCGCGAAGCCCGCGCCCTGCCGACGGGGGCTTGAACGATCATTCGGCATAGGTCACCGGCAGCACGGTCGTCCATTTGATCGTTTCCATGGCGAACATCGAGGTGACGTCGTTCAGTTCGATCCCCTCGATCAGGCGCTTGTAGACGCTGTCGTATGCGGCGATATCCGGCACCACCGCGCGCAGCAGATAGTCGATGTCGCCGCTCATGCGATAGAACTCGGTGATTTCCGGAATGTCGGCAACGACCGCCTGAAAGCGGGCCAGCCATTCGGCCGAATGGTGGCTGGTGCGGATGGCGATGAAGACGGTCACGCCGACATTCATCTTTTCGGGGTCGAGCAGCGCCACCCGCGCCTTGATGACGCCGGAACCCTCCAGCTTCTGGATGCGCCGCCAACAGGGGGTCGAGGAAAGCCCGACCTGTTCGGCGATCTGGGAAACCGGCAAGGCCGAATCCACCTGGAGAAGGGACAGAATTTTCCTGTCTATGCTATCCACAGCATTTTCCTCTTATGCGCGGAGATATGTATGCAATATTCTTCTATATCAAAAGCAATTTGTGCAATGGGTTGCAAGCTATTTCCCTGTTGCCGCGGTTGTCGTCCATCCCCGGGTGGGGCTGCCCCGGCTATGGGCGATCCATGAGGCCGAGGTAAGCGCAAGCAGACAAAGGCGTGGAACGCGGCGGCCTAGCCTACCATGTAGTTTTCAACACCGGCTTGTCTCGTGGCGTCATAGGCATGCGCGACACTCTCGACGATCTGCTCAGCCGCATGAGCCTGGCCGACAAGGTCGGCCAGCTCAACCATCCCAATGTCCAGGCCGCCAGCACCACCGGGGCCGGGACGGCGACCGGCGACATCGAGGACCAGATCCGCCGCGGCGACGTCGGCAGCCTTTCGGCGGGCATCGATCCCACCCGCCTGCGCGAATTGCAGCGCATCGCGGTGGAGGAATCGCCCGCGAAAATCCCGCTGCTGTTCACCCTCGACGTCATCCACGGCCACCGCACGATCTTTCCGATTCCCCTCGGCCTGGCTTGCGCCTGGGACATGGAGCTGGTCCGCCGAACCGCCCGCGTCGCCGCCACCGAGGCTGCCGCCTGCGGCGTCGCCATCGCCTGGGCGCCGATGCTCGACGTCAGCCGCGATGCCCGCTGGGGACGATGCGCCGAAAGCCCGGGCGAGGACCCGTTCCTGGGCGCCGCCTTCGCGCGCGCCATGGTCGAAGGCTACCAGCAGGACGATCCCGCGTACCCCGATTCGGTCCTGGCGACCGCCAAGCACTTCGCCGGCTACGGCCTCGCCGAGGCGGGCCGCGACTACAACGCCGTCGAGACCGGCCCCTTCCGGATGCACAACGCCGTGCTGCCCCCGTTCCGGGCCGCCGTCGAGGCCGGCGTCGGCGCCATCATGGTCGGCTTCCATACGCTGGACGGCATTCCCTGCACGGCCCACCGCGAGTTGTTGCGCGACCTGCTGCGGTCCCGGTGGCGTTTCGAGGGGCCGACCATTTCCGACTACACCGCCATCCTGGAACTCGTCCACCACGGCGTCGCCGCCGACCTCAAGGAGGCGGCCTATCTCGCCTTCACGGCCGGCCTCGACGTCGACCTGGTGAGCGCGGCCTATGTCCGCCACCTGCCGGAACTGGTCGCCGAGGGGCGCATCGCCGAGCGCGACGTCGACGCCGCCTGCCGGCGCGTTTTGGCCGCCAAGAAGAGGCTCGGCCTGTTCGATTCGCCCTATCGCGGCCTCGACGAGGCCAGGCGCCGCGCCGTCACCCTGACGCCCGACAACCGCCGCCTGGCCCGCCGGGCGGCCGCCCACGCCTGCGTGCTGCTCAAGAACACCGGCGTCCTGCCGCTCAGGCGCGACGGCGGCACGATCGCGCTGGTCGGACCGTTGGCCGACAGCCGCGCCAACATGCAGGGCACCTGGGCGGTGGCGGCCCGGGCCGAGGACAGCGTCACCGTGCTGGAAGGCCTGCGCGCCGCAGCCGGAAAAGGCGCCCGGATTCTTCACGCCAGGGGCGCCAACATCGTCGACGATCCCGACCTGGCGGCCCGCCTCAACGTGTTCGGCGAAACCTTCGCCATCGACCCGCGGCCGCCCGAGGCGATGATCGCCGAGGCGGTCGAGATTGCCCGCCAGGCTGACGTCATCGTCGCCTGCGTCGGCGAGGGCAAGGAGCATAGCGGCGAGTCCTCGACGCGCAGCGAGCTCGGCCTGCCCGGCAACCAGCCGCGGCTGCTGGAGGCCCTGCACGAAACGGGCAAGCCGCTGGTGCTGGTGACGATGAGCGGACGGCCGCTGGCCCTCGAATGGGAGGACCGGCACGCGGGCGCCATCCTGCACGCCTGGTTCGGCGGCAGCGAGGCCGGCCACGGCATCGCCGACGTGCTGTTCGGCAAGGTCAATCCGTCGGGCAAGCTGCCCATGAGCTTCCCGCGCGGCGTCGGCCAGTGTCCCATCACCTATGCCGAGGCGCCGACCGGCCGGCCGGCCGGCCGCATCGGCATCGACGTCAAGGGCGATGCCGAACTCGACGCCCACGGCCGGCACGTGTTTCGCAAGTTCACCACCGCGTGCCGCCTCGAGGGGCCGTCGACGCCGCTCTATCCCTTCGGCCATGGCCTCGGCTACAGCGCGTTCGTTTATGGCGGGGTCGAACTCGACAGGGACCTCCTTTGCGGCAAGGGCGACGTCCTCACCGCTTCGGTCACGGTTCGCAATGCCGGTTCCCTTGCCGGCGAGGAAATCGTCCAGCTCTATATCGGCGACCCGGTGGCCAGCCGCTCGCGTCCCATCCGCGAGCTCAAGGGCTTTCAGAAAATCCCGCTTCAGCCGGGCGAGGAGAGGCGCGTCAGCTTTCGCATCGCCGCGACGGACCTGACGTTTGACCGCTCGACCCGCCTGGGCGAACCCGAGCCGGTCATCGAGCCGGGACAGTTCGTCGTCGAAATCGGCCCCAATGCGCGCGACCTTGCCGCGGCGTCCTTCGAATGGCGGGCCGGTGCATGACCGACGAGGAGTTGCTCGATCTGGTCCAGCGACGGACGCTCGGCTACTTCTGGGACTTTGCGCACCCCAAAAGCGGCATGGCGCGCGAGCGCAGCAACCCGGTCCCCGCCTACGGCTACGACTATCGGACGACAGTCACCAGCGGCGGCACCGGCTTCGGCATCATGGCCATGCTGGCCGGGGCGACGCGCGGCTTCCTGCCGCGCGGAGCGGTGATCGAGCGCATCCGCGGCATCGTCGCCTTCCTGGAGCGCGCCCCCGCCTACCACGGCGTCTTCCCGCACTTTCTCGACGGCGCGACGGGCGCGACCATCCCGTTCTCGCCCAAGGACGACGGCGGCGACCTGGTCGAAACCGCCTTTCTGATGGAGGGGCTTCTGTGCGCCCGCCAGTTCTTCGACGGGCGCGCGCCCGCCGAAACCGGCCTGCGCGAGGCCATCGACCGGCTGTGGCACGCCGTCGACTGGAAATGGCACACCCGCGGCAACGGCGAGGTGCTGTACTGGCATTGGAGCCCCAACCACGGCTGGGCGATGAACCACGCCATCCGAGGCTGGGACGAGGCGCTGATCGCCTATGTGCTGGCGGCGGCCTCGCCCACCCATCCCGTGGCGTCCGAAGTCTATCACCGCGGCTGGGCCGGCGGCGCGACCTTCCGCAACGGCCATGCCTACCACGACCTGACCCTGCCGCTCGGCCCCCCCGGCGGCGGCCCGCTCTTCTACTCGCACTATTCCTTCCTCGGCCTCGACCCGCGCGGGCTTACCGACCGCTATGCCGACTACTGGCAGCAGAACGTCGCCCACACGCTGATCAACCGGGCCCATTGCATCGCCAACCCGCACGGCCATGCCGGCTATGGGCCGCCATGCTGGGGCCTGACGTCGTGCGACGGCGACGAGGGATACCGCGCCTTCAACCCCGAGAACGACCGCGGCGTCATCGCCCCCACCGCGGCGCTTTCCGCCATGCCCTACACGCCCGAGCACTCGATGGCGGCGCTTCGCCACTTCCACGAGGATCTGGGCGATCGGATCTGGGGGGAATTCGGCTTTCGCGATTCCTTCAACCGCTCGCGCGGCTGGGTCGCTCCCGGCCACCTGGCGATCGACCAGGGGCCGATCGTAGTGATGATCGAGAACCATCGCTCGGGCCTGCTGTGGGACCTCTTCATGGGTTGCCCGGAGGTGGCCGTGGGCCTCAAACGCCTCGACTTCGAAAGCCCGCGCCTGGCAGCCGCCTAATGACGCTCCGCCCTACGGCCCAAGGCCGAGGGCCTGGGCCCGCAGGCGGGCGGCGTTAACGAAGGCGGCGTAGCTCCAGGTCAGATGGCGGGCCGATGTCGGCCGGCCGGTCAGCCGGTCGACCTGTTCGGACAAGGAACCGTCGGCCGGCGTCAGGGCGCGCACCGTCGCCATGAAGGCATCGCCGCGTTGGATGTGGGAGTCGCGCAGATCGCCGCCGCTTCCGGCCAGGCGGTAGCTGAGGGCGGCGGCGGCCAGCGTGGTGGGATACCAGGCGCCGCCCCCGAAATAGCGATCGCCGCGCGAGCGCCCAAGCGCCGGGGCGCGCCCGGCCGGCAGGGCGTGGTTGATCGGCATTTCTCGGGAAAACATCGCCTCCAGCGCCGCCTGGGTCGCCCGCACGCGGGGATCGAAAACGCTGTGCGGGCCGTCCGGCAGGTCGGCGTCCAGCACGGCCAGCGGCACCGCCGCATCGATCAGGTCGTCGCCCGACGGCGCCGTCGCCTCGCGGATCGCCTTGTAAACCCCGTGCGCCGCCAACCAGTGGGAATCCAACCCGGCGCGCAGGCGCTCTTCCGCCTTTTCGTACCCGCCCTTGTCGGTCGCCGCCCAGACCCGCCCATGCACAAGGGCGCCCAGTTGCACCAGCGACACATAGTAATGGTGGCCCACCTCGCCTGCTTCCTCCCACGGCCCGATGCACGGCGCGTCGGCATGGCGGAGCGTGAAGTCGAGGTCCTGGCGCAGCAGACGCCGCACCGGCTCCGACGGATCGCCACCGGCCGCGAGATAGGCGAGGCAGGAGAGGGTCCGCAGCGCCGGCCCGTCGTACTGCGGACGCGACCAGCGCAGGAAGTCGAGTGTGCCGTCCGCATTGAAACGGGGCTCGCCCGGCAGGCCGTCGCCGGAAAGCGATTCGATTTCGGCATCGGGACGGAGATGCCGGCGGTAGTCTTCGCGGGTCGATTCGCGATGGCGGCTTTCGCGCAGGAACGCGGCGCCGTCGAGATCGGCGAGACCCAGGCTGAAAGCGACGTAATCCTCGAAATGCCGGCGCCATCGGCGGCGTTCGCCCCCGTCCGGCGCGTCGGCCATCAGGTCGGCGACGGTGCGCATGACGATGGCCGAATCGCGGATCCAGTGGAAGAAGTAGTCGGGCTCGGGATCCCAGTCGGCGACCTCCGGCGAGGCCAGAACGGACCCCGCCGCCGGCGTCACCGCCTGCCCGAAGGCGTCGCGCCGTCGGGTGAGGTGCGTCGCCGAGATGGCCCGCTCCATGGCATCGGCGCTGAGGCGGGCCTGGCCGGCGATCCACTCGGCGAGGTCCGGGGCCGGCGTGCCGCCATAGGATGGAAGTTGCATCCTCATCTTCGATTCAAGCGAATATTGTTTTCGATATCGATATGACTGTCAAACATCTAAGAAACCAACGGATATTCTGGGATATTTTGTCCATCGCGTGGATTTCAAGAAAATAAGCACATCGTTGGGATCAGGATCGTCTTGTGTAGTCTGGCACAAAGATGCGTGAAATGGCTTACCTTAATCAATTTATCAACGATTCATTAAGATTCTGTATTATAGTCTTTCCCGACTGTCGACCGGCATGTGAAAGACCCGACCTTCAACGGGGCGCCGCCGGCGAAAAGATGTGGTAGGTGAGACCAGCCAGAGTGCCGCCTTGGCGGAAGGGAAGCCGCCGGGTCGCAACGGAAGCGGGGAACGGTGACGCGAGGACAAGCTTTTCTGAGGCGCCGGGTGGCGCGCGACCACCCTTGTGGCGACGACGATTTCGTCGTCATCCCCTCCGAGGAGGCGCCCTGCTCCCCCGGCCGGCCATCCGGTCCACAGGAACACGAATGTCGGCGCGAGTCCGCCCCCGCCGCGGCAGGGACCGCCGCCCCCCCCGAGACCTCCGATTTCACGCCGCCCGCCGCCACCTATGAAGGCCGTAGCGCCGCCGCCGAGGGCTTCGCCCTGCTGAAGACGCTGTGGCGTTCCCGGCATCGCCGGCGGATCGGCCTGCTGGCCGCCGGCATCGCGATCGTGCTGGGCGGCAACATGTACGGCCAGATCAAACTCAACCAATGGCAGGGCGCCTTCTTCGACGCCCTCGAACAGCTCCAGTTGGCGGCCTTTGGCCACCAGTTGCTGGTGTTCCTGGTGATCGTCGGCGGCCTGCTGGCGCTGGTGGTCGGCCAAACCTGGATGCTGGAGATGCTCAAGGTCCGCCTGCGCGAGTGGCTGACCCACCATCTGCTCGACGTCTGGCTGGCCCCCGGCCGCGCCTATCGCCTGGGCCTGGCCGGCCAGATCGGCGTCAATCCCGACCAGCGCCTGGAAGAGGACACCCGCAAGCTCACCGAGCTGACGGCGACGTTGGGCGTCGGCCTGCTGCAGGCGGTGCTGCTGCTGGCCACCTTCATCGGCATCCTTTGGTCGCTGTCGACCGGCGTGGTGTTCAAGTATAACGGCGCCAGCTTCTCGATTCCGGGCTACATGGTGTGGTGTGCGATTCTCTACGCGCTGATCGGCTCGGCGTTGACCTGGCGGGTCGGGCTGCCGCTGATCCGCCTCAATACCGAGCGCTATGCGCGCGAGGCCGAGCTTCGCTTCGCCCTGGTCAGGGTCAGTGAGAGCGCCGAGAGCATCGCCCTTTTCGGCGGCGAAGCCGACGAGCGCCGCCAGCTCGAAGGCAACGTCGAGCGCGTCGTCATCTCGATGCGCCGGCTTTCCGGGGCGCTTTCGCAACTGACCTGGATCACGTCCGGTTATGGCTGGCTCGCCATCGTGGTGCCGATCCTGGTCGCCTCGCCCGGTTATTTCAGCGGCGGACTGACCATCGGCGGCATGATGATGGTGGTCGGCGCCTTCAACCAGGTCCAAGCCTCGCTGCGCTGGTTCGTCGACCGCTTCCCGTGCATCGCCGACTGGCGGGCGACGCTGCACCGCATCAGCGCCTTCAAGGCCGCCGTCGACCGCCTGGACGAAATCGACGAGACCACCGAAAGCATCGAGATCGCCCGGCACCCCGACAACACGCTTTCCTTCGAGGGCGTCAGCGTTTTGCTGGCCGACGGCCGCGTGGTGATCGCCGAGGCGACGGCCGAGATCGGGCCGGGCGAGCGTGTGCTGATCCTGGGCGAATCCGGGGCCGGCAAGAGCACGCTGTTCCGCGCCGTGGCCGGCCTGTGGAAATGGGGCGGCGGGGTCATCCGCATCCCCGATCCTGCCACCATGATGTTCATGCCCCAGCGGCCCTACCTGCCGTTAGGCACGCTGGCCGCCGCGCTGACCTATCCGCATGCGCCCGACGCCTTTGCCGCCGCCGACGTCGAGGCGGCCCTGAAACGGGTGGGGCTCGCCGAGTTCCTGCCCCGGCTGCATCGCGAGGAGCGACTGGACAAGACGCTTTCGTTGGGCCAGCAGCAGTTGGTCGGCTTCGCGCGCCTGCTCTTGCACCGGCCGGCCTGGGTGTTCCTCGACGAGGCGACCTCGGCGCTCGACGAAGTGAGCCAGCGCCGGGTGATGTCGATCTTCGACGAGGAGCTGGCCGGCACCAGCGTGATCAGCATCGGCCACCGGCCGGGGCTCGAGACCTTCCACACCCGCGCGCTGCACCTGATCCGCCGCCCCGACGGCGCGACGCTCCACCACACGATACCGCCCCCGGACGATGCACACCCTTGGCCGTGTCTTCTCCAGACCGCTTGAGGGACAAAGAGCGGCCGCCCGCGTGCAGGCGATGGAAAAAACCGCGTGAGCCCGGGACGTGCCGCGACGGACAACCGCGGCGGCACGCCCCTTTTTCGAGCCCCGATCAGCCGAAGATGTCGGCCGTGATGCCGGCGTACCAGCCGACGTTCTCTTCCTGGTTCTGCTTGCGAAGATCCGCGCTTTCCCCGGCCTTCGAAACGAAGGTCTCGACCGCCGCGATCTTGCCGTCCTTGGCCTCGTAGCGGCCGCCGACCTTCACCGTGTCGTCGGTATCGATCAGGCTCCAGCAGGTGTTGGTGTAGCGGGCCGGGAACGTCCGCGAGCCGATCAGTTCGCCCAGCACCATCATGGCGGCGACCTTGGCCTGGCTGTTGGCGGCGAATCCCGACTTCGGCATGGCCCCGGCAATCGAGGCGTCGCCCAGAACGTAGATGTTGGGATCGATGGCCGACTGCATGCTTTCCGCCTTGATCGGGCAGAAACCGGATGGATCGGCGAGTCCGGCATCGCGGGCGATCCGGCCGGCCATCTGCGCCGGGATGACGTTGACCAGCGCGCAGTTGCGGAAGGTCTCGAAACCCGTCACCACTGTCATCGTCTTCGGGTCGACCGACTTGACGCCTTCGTGGATGGTCGGGTCGAGCCATTCGACCATGCCCGGATAGTGGCGCTCCCATCCTTCCTGGAAGAGCCCCTGCTTGGAGAACTGCTTCTTGGGGTCGAGCACGACGATCCTGCAGTTCTTCCGACCGCTGGCCTTAAGCACGTGCGCCATCATCGAAACCCGCTCGTACGGCCCGGGCGGACAGCGATAGGGATTCGGCGGCGCGATCATCACGATGACCCCGCCCGCCGGTACACCGGCAAGCTGCTTCTTGAGGATCTGGGTTTGCGGCCCGGCCTTCCAGGCGTGCGGCATCCTCTCTTCGTGTTCCCTGCCCCATCCGGGAACGCTGTCGTATTTGAGGTCGATGCCGGGCGCCACGATCAGGCGGTCGTAGGCAAGGGTAGAGCCATCGGCCAGGCGCACGCTCTTGCGATCGCGCTCGATCGCCAGCGCCAGCTGGTGTTGCAGCCGCACGCCATACGCGCCGAGCTTGTCGTACCGGTGGGTGATGGCGTCGAACGTCTTGAAGCCGCCGAGAAAAAGGTTCGAATGGAAGCACGTCGTGAACTGGGTCGACGGCTCGACCAGCACGACATCCAGGGCGCCTTGGGAATCGCGGGCGATATATTTCGCTGCGGTCGCCCCGCCGGGACCGCCCCCGATGATGACGACCCGCTGTTTCGCCTGCCCGAGAACCGCCGGCGCAACGGACAACGCGCCGATGGCCGCCGACGTTCCAATCAGGAACCGGCGTCTGTTCATCTGCTTTGGCATGTGTGTCTCCCCGTTTGCTCGTGTGATTGCCTCTCCCCTACTGCGATGCCGTCTCCTCCAGGCTGCCGAAATAGGCCGCCAACGCCCGGATCTCGTCGTCGCTCAACCGTCCGGCAATGGTCTGCATGACGACGTTGTCGCGTTCCTTGTTGCGGTAGGCGCGGATGACCACGACGAACTGCTCGCTCGGCCAGCCGACGATCGGGGGAATGGCGCCGGCCGCCTGGCCGGAAAGCTGATGGCAGGCCACGCATTCGCTGGAGAGATACTGGCCAAGCGCGAGATCCCCGCCCGACGCCGCACCGGCGGCGAGCAGTCCGGCGGCACCGGCGCACACGGCAATGCCGCGCACGCGAAGCCACCCGAGACCGTCATTCGATCTGCCCACCGTCGCCTTCATCGTCCGGGGTCACGTCCAGAATTCGGGCGCGGCTGACAATCCGCGCATCGGCTTTGCAATCGGTCATGCACGGGTCGCGCTTCGCGGCATGCGGTTCGGCGGCGCGGTCGTCGTCGATGAAATGGATCTGGTTGGGAAGCCGGATGCTCGCGAAATTCGCCTTCGACAGTTCGAAGTCGGTGTCGGTCACGACGTCGTTGAGATAGAGCAGATAGGCGGTCAGGGCATAGACGTCGTCGTTGCCCAACGAATGCGCGTCACCGAACGGCATCGCCCGCCGGACATAGTCGTAAACCGTCGACAGATACGGCCAGTACGAACCGATCGTCTTTTCCGGCCGCTCCGCCGTCAGGGTGCCGAAGCCGCCCGCGAGGACCGGCCAGCGGTCCCGGCCTTCGCCGAAATCGCCGTGGCATGACGCGCAGCGTTCGGCGAAAAGGACCTCTCCTTCCGCTACCGTTCCCTTGCCCTCGGGCAGCCCCTCGCCATCGGGGCGGATATCGATGTCCCAGGCGGCGATTTCGTCCGCACTCGCCGGGCGACCGAGGTGGAAGACGCCATGCCTGGAAAGGACCGTCTGCGGCGGTGAGCCCGCCGCCTGCGGCGCGGCCGCGACCTGCCGCGGTTGGACAGAGGATGGAGGAGCGGCTTGGCTCGCGGCCTCCTTGCCGGGGCCGGCCGACTTCAGATAGGCGATGACGTCGGTGAGGTCGCTTTCCTTTTTGAGGCCGGCGAACGTCATCTTGGTTCCCTTGATGACTTTGCGCGGACTGGCCAGAAAGGCAGCAAGCCTTTCCTCCGACCACACCACCCCCTGGCTGCCCGCCTGGCTCATGGCCGGGGAATACTTGAAGCCCTCGATCGAGCCGGCCGTCCGGCCAACCACGTCGTTCAAATGAGGGCCGGTCTTGGTCTTGGCGCCGTCGCCGATTGCGTGGCAGGCGACGCACACCTTGAACACCTTTTCTCCCTTCGCGGGGTCCCCGTCGGCGCGGGCCTGCGGCGCGGCCAGAAGGACGCCGGCCATCAGCGCGGCCGCGGCAAAATCAAGAAATCTCGACATTCTCTACCGTTCCGTTGGGCGCGACATGCCAGGTCTGGACGCCGTTGTTGTGGTAAATCGAATTCTCCCCCCGCGCCGCCCGCAGCTCGTCCTTGGTCGGTTGCACGAAGCCGGCCTCGTCGATGGCGCGCGACTGCAAAAGCAGGTCCCTGCCGTCCCAGTCCACGTCGAGATAGAAGCGGTGCAGGGCCTTCGGCAGGCTGGGCCCGTCGATGCGCGCGGTGCGCCAGTTGCGCCCGCCGTCGAGCGTGACGTCGACCCGCTTGATGCCGCCGGTGCCGGACCAGGCGAGCCCCGAAATCACGAGGCGGCCCCGGCCATGATTGACCGGCGCCTGCGGGCTGGGGCTGGTGATCACCGATTTGACGTCCATCACCCAGGTGAAGCGCCGGGCCTGGCCGTTGGCGAGGAGATCGGTGTACTTCGAGGTTTCCTCGCGCTGGTGCCAGGGCTGATCGCCGACCTCGATGCGGCGCAGCCACTTGATCCACATGTTGCCTTCCCAGCCGGGAACGACCAGCCGCAGCGGATAGCCCTGCTCCGGGCGCAGGGCCTCGCCGTTCATCTTGAAGGCGACGAGACAATCGTCGAGCGCCTTCTCCAATGGGATGGAGCGGGTCATCGCCGCGGCGTCGGCGCCCTCGACGAGAATCCATTTGGCGTTGGTCTTGAGGCCCGCTTCCTCAAGCACGTGGCGAAGCGGAACCCCGGTGTACATCACGCAGTGGACCATGCCGTGCGTGTACTGGCATCCGTTCAGCTGCGGGCCCCGCCACTCCATGCCGGAATTGGCGGCGCATTCAAGGAAGTAGAGCCGGTTCTCGCGCGGGAACCGCTTGAGGTCGGCCATGGTGAAGACCAGCGGCGTGTCGACCAGGCCGTGAACCATCAGGCGGTGCTGATCGGGTGCGATTTCGGCGATGCCGCCGTGGTGGCGCTCGAAGCACAGCCCGTTCGGTGTGACGATGCCATCGAGCTCGTGCAGCGGCGTGAAATTCACCGACGATTTGCTGTCGGCCGTCAGCCACGCCACATCGCGGCGCACCACGTCCTTCTCGTACGGCGACGGCGCCCCGTAGGGCCGCGCGTCGACGCCATCGCCCAGATAGCGGTTCCAGTCCTGAACCTCGGTGATGAGGGGCTCGCCCGCCCTCGCTCCCGCCATGCCGGCAAGGCCCGCCAGGGCGACGCCGGCCCCGGTCGCCAGGCCGCCCGTCAGAAGCTGGCGCCGGGACGGGCCGGTTCCGGTGGGCTCCCTCCCGCCCGTCGGTTTCCTGATCTGTGAATCGGACATCGGCTGCGTACCTGGTTCTGCCTTGAATGTGCGTTTGTCGGCCGGCATCGGGCGCCTATTCGGCCAGCTTGACCGAGCGGGCCTCGGGGGCGCGCACGACCGGGTTCTTTTTCAGATGCGCCTCGACGACGTCCCAGATCGCCGGCCCCTCGGTCCCTTCGTTGACCGAGGCCCAGCCGGCGACGACATAGGACTTCGCGGGATCGACCGGCTCGCCGTTTCTGAGCAGCACCATCTGCGAGATCCGCGAGCCCATGGCGGCGCCGACGTCGATGGTGTAGCCCATGCCCCCGACCCGGACCATGTCGCCGCCCTGCTGGTAGTAGGGGTCGGCGTTGAACAGGTTATCCGCCACGTCTTCCAGGATGTCCTTGATGAGCGCGCCGGTCATCGTCGTCCGGTAGGCCGCCGGATAGGTCATGGCGCAGGCGTTGTGCAGGTCCTCGACCGTGATCGCCTGGCCGGGCAGCAGCGAGGTGCCCCACCGGAAGCCCGGCGACAGGGCGATTTCGGCATCGCGTTCGGCAATCAACGCCTCACAGATCAGATCGTCGAAGGTGCCGTTGAAATTGCCGCGCCGGTAGAGCAGCGATTCCGTGCGCCCCAGTTCCCGCTTCAACTCGGTCTCGAAGGGGGCCCGCACCCGATCGACAAGCGCCGCCATTTCCGGATCGGCGGCGATGACGTCGGAGAACACCGGGATCAGGCGGTAGCGGAAACCGCGAACGGTCCCGCCGGCAACGTCGAGGTCGAGGCGGGAGACGAACTTTCCGTTCGAGCCCGAGGCGATCAGCAGGGTCTTCCCCACCTTGACCGGCTCGGGCAGCGCATCGTGGGTATGGGCCGTCAGGATGACATCGATGCCGGAAACGCGGCCGGCCAGCTTGCGATCAACGTCGAAGCCGTTGTGGGACAACAGAACGACGAGATCGGCCCCCTCGGCGCGCGCCGCCTTGACGTTCCTGACGACATCCTCCTCGCGAATCCCGAAGCTCCAGTTCGGCATCATCCACCGCGGATTGGCGACGGGGGTATAAGGGAACGCCTGGCCGATCACCGCGACCTTGACGCCGCCGCGATCGAAGATGCGGTAGGCCTCGAACACCGGCTCGTTCCATTCGGCGTCGTAGATGTTGCCGGCCAGGAACGGGTACGGCAGGCCCTCCACCATCTCCTTGACGCGCTCGGAGCCATAGGTGAATTCCCAGTGTCCGGTCATGGCGTCGGGGCCGAGCGCGTTCATGGCCTCGATCATGTCGGCGCCCTTGGTAGCGTTGGCGGTATAGCTTCCCTGCCAGGTATCGCCGCCGTCGAGCAGCAGCACCCGCTCGCCGCGTTCGCCGCGAATGCGCCTGACGATGGTGGCGATGCGATCCAGGCCGCCCATCTTGCCGTAGGTCTCGGCCAGGGCGACGAAGTCGGCGGAAGTCAGGGCATAGGCGTTCGCGCTACCGGTGTCGATGTTGTAGCGCTTGAGGAAATCGGCACCGGTCAGGTGGGGCGGCAGGGCGGCGACCGGTCCGATCCCGATGTTGACCGAGGGCTCGCGGAAGTAGAGCGGCTTCAACTGGCCGTGCAGGTCTGTGACGTGAACCAGGGTGACGTTGCCGAACCCCTGAAAATCGAGCAGATCGGCCTCGCTCAGCGCTTGGCGCGCCGCCGCCTGGCTCCAACGTCCGACCATCCCCGATCCCGCGATCGCTCCCAGCGCCAGGGACGCCGTCAGGAAGTCACGCCTCGATACCATCTTGTCTCCTTGCACTGATGCCCAAGCCCCACGGGAAGCGCAAACACCGCCCGGGAAGCGACAGCGGTCGACTTCCCCCGGCGGCTGTTACCCGGCCGCCGGGGGAAAGCTATTGACGGACGGCCGGCGTCTCGACCGAAAGGCCGGTGCCGCGCCAGGTCGTGTAGACCTCAAGCGCCATCAGTTCGTCTGAAAGGGCGGCGGGCTGCTCGGCGCGGGTATCGCGGATGCAGCCGCGGAACCGACTGTGAAGAGACACCATGTCGGCGTTCTTCAAGCGGTAGGTGGGGAAGCCATTCACGTTCCCCTGGCTCAGGTGGTCGGCCCGGATGTACTTTCCGTTGTTCTGCTCGTGACAGGACGCGCAGGACAGGTTCAATTGACCGGTCCGCGTGTAGTACATGTCCTTGCCACGGTTCCACCAGCTCTGCATCTGGCCCTTGGTCAGGTCGACGGCGACCGGCACGCCAAGGGACTGATGCCTCATAAAGGTCGTCAGCGCCTTCTGTTCCTTGGCGTCGAACTTGTAGGGTTCGGCCCCCATCCCCTCGGCCCGGCATTTGTTGATGCGGACCTCGATGTTCATCGGGCGCTCGGCATCGGCGTCCCATTTGGGATAGGCGGCAGCTACCCCTTTCATACTTTCCGCCGCATCGTTGTGGCAGGATGCGCAGGACTTGCCGGCGGTCCCCTCGACGGTGTTCCAGATCTGCTCACCGCGCTCGACGTACAGCATGCCGGGGTTCTGGAACGAATCGGCTTCCAGGGCCCGGGTTTCTTCGGTCCGGAACAGCCAGCCCGACAACACCTCGTCGAACGGATGACCTTCCGGCGCCTTGGCCTGGGTCACCATCTTGGCGCCATCGATGACCAATTCGTCATTGACCGGCTCGGCCAACGCCGACACCGCGGCGATCGCGGATGCCGCAGTGGCGATCCCCACTTTCAGCAGAGTCTCCCTCAACATCATCGGCTCCCTGTCTAGAGCAACGGTCTAAACGACCGGACTACTTGACCTCGATGGCCTCTTCGTGGGCGTAAATCGAGCCGTCGTCGTCCACCCAGGCGAACTTGAAGGTTCCGCTTTGCGGTACCTTGGCGTTGAATTCGAAATAGGGATTGGCCGAGATCGCCGGGTCGATGTCGCAGGAAAAAACCGGCATGCCATTGAACTCGCAGCTGAACTTGTTGATGATCTTGCGTGGGATCGGGTTGCCCTGCTTGTCCTTGCGCTGCCCCGATTCCATCTCGTGGCTGATCAGGGTCTTGATGGTGATGACCTCGCCGGCGGACGCCGTCTTGGGCACTTTTACGCGGGGTTTGGAGGTTGCCATTGTCGATTTTCCTATCTGCCGATCAGCCGCCGCAGCCGCCGATCGTGACCTTTACCTGCTTCTCGTCCATGTAGACGGAGCCGTCGCTCATCTTGGCGACGGCGATGACGTTCTGCGTCTTGGCCAGGCGCATGCGTGTGGTGGCCGCGGCGGAGCCGCTCATCGGCGTGAAATTGAAGGTGGCGACCCCGGGATTGGGGTTGCCGTCGGCCAGCAGCATGACGGAGCGGACATAGGAGCCCTCGGTCATAGGACTGTCGACCGCAACCGACACCGGCACGGTATTGCCGTTCTCGGCGATCTCGGGCGCGGTAAGGGTGATTTTACCCGATTGCGGGGTCTTGCCGCCGGCGAACTCGGCAATGGCCTTTTGAGTCTTGTCGGAATTGGCGTGGGCGCTTCCGACGCGCAGGCCGGTCAGCGCAAAAGCCGCCGCCCCGGCCGATAAAACGAGCGCCTGTCGTCGTGTCAGGATCATTTGAAACTCCTTACTAGTTGGCCGGCTGCTTGAGTGTCGACAGGTAGGCGACGATGCTTTCGACCTGATCGGCGGTGAGGATGGTCTTGCCGACGAAGGTCTTGGCGACGTTCTTTCCCACCTCGAGCGAATAGAAGCCGGGCATCACGGTATCTGGCCCGAAGACGGCCTTGGAATTCACCAGGATGGCGCGCAGTTGGGCGGGCTCGTAGCGCGACCCGACGCCGTCCAGCGGCGGCCCGACCTCGCCATGGAAAAGCTGTTCGCTCATGTCCTGATTGGCGTGACACGCCAGGCAGTTGCCGAGCTTTTTATCCGCGAAAGCTTTTCGACCGGCCGCCGGATCACCGGGCGATCCCGTCAGCGACTTCGCGACCGCGGCCTCCACGATCTCAACCTTATCCGGCGGAACACTGTCCGCCTTCGCCGGAGCGATCACGGCGCACAGCATCATGGCTGCGAAAAAGGATCTTGCCGGTGCAAGCATGCGTCCCCCTATCTTCAAACGTGTCGCCTCTTGCGGGCGTATCGCCCATCATTTTTCGGTTAGGTAGGACGAAGATGTCATCGATTCAATGCATAAATTGCATTATTTGAATGTTTCCGGCTCGCATGTTGAAATTTCAGTCCGAATTGGCCTGGCCGGCGGTCTGGCGCTCGCGGATCCGCCGGGCGTGGTAGCGCTGGAAATCCTCGGCCCCCTCGTAGCCCTTCTCGCGAACCCACACGAACATGTCGAGGAACGTCCCCTTCTGGAACGCGCCCGGCATGGCGGCCACCACGGCCTGGCTGGCGGTCAGGCCGTCGGGGGCCGCCTCCGGCATGAACAGGATGGTCGGCGTGAAGACGATGCCCCACTTGCGGGCGGCCGTCTTTTCGGTGAGCGACGCGCCGTCGAGATCGGTCACTTCCTCGTCGCCGTAGAGGTTGTACTGCACGACGTGGTAGTTGGCCCTGATGTAGTCGCGAACCTGGGCGTCGCTCAGCACCTCCTCGTGGACCTTCTTGCAGTAGATGCACCCGCGCTGCTCGAAGATCATGGCCAGCCGCTTGCCGTCCCTGGCGGCGTTGGCGATGTCTTCCCGAACGTCGCGGAAGGTGATCGAGAACCAGTCTTCCTTGTGCAGGCCGTCCTCGCCCAAAGTGGCGGCGCCGGCCGGCAGGCCGGTCAGCAGGATCAGCAGCGCGGGAACCAGATGCTTCAGCATGGCAATCGCCCTCATCCAAGGTTCGAGAAAGCGGGAAACGTCTCCAGCAGCCAGTAGGCGATGGCGGTCATCTGGCCGGTCATGAAGAGCACGCCGGTCACCGCCAGGATGGCGCCCATCGCCATTTCGACTTTGTGCATGTGTTCGCGAAACCGCACCGACCAGCCGATGAACCGGCCGGCGAAGGCCGCGGCGACGAGGAACGGCACGCCGATCCCCAACGCGTAAGCGGCCAGAAGGACGGCGCCGCGGGCGGCCGTATCGTGGGTTCCGGCGACAAACAGGATCGCCGCCAGCACCGGGCCGACGCAAGGCGTCCAGCCGAAAGCGAAGGCCAGCCCCATGACATAGGCGCCCAGCATCCCCGCCGGCCGCCCGGCCACCTGGAGGCGGGCCTCCCGATAGAGCAGCCCGATCCGGAGGACGCCCAGGAAGTGCAGGCCCATCAGCAGGATGATCACACCCGCCACCACCGCCAGCGTGTCGAAATAGCGGGCAATGGATTGGCCGATCAGGCTGGCCGTCGCCCCCAGCGCCACGAACACCGTGGTGAACCCGAGGACGAAACAGGCGGCCGACAGAAGAACCCGGCGCGAGGCGCCCGACGCCCGGCTGTCGGCCTTAAGCTCGTCGAAGCTGATGCCGGCGAGATAGGCAAGGTACGGCGGCACGATGGGAAGCACGCAAGGCGACACGAAGGACAACACCCCCGCAAGCAGCGCACCGCTCAGACTGGCATCCAGCATTTCCATCGGCCTTCCTGCGAAAAACCCGCCCATCGGCGGGATCGTATCGGTTATTCGTTATTAGACGCATTGGAATATATGCGGTAAACACTATATGTTTTCAATGAAGATGGGGATTGACGCCTCGATGACGCAGATCCGCAGAGGCGGCGGCGCGCTGGCCGCCCTGGCGTTGGCCTGTCTCGGCGGGACGTCGCCGGGCCAGGCCGCCGAGCTTGTGATGCTGGAGCGGCCGGGGTGCCCGTGGTGCGAGCGATGGGATCGCGAGATCGGTCCCGCCTATGGGAAGACGGAAGCGGGTCGCACGGCGCCGTTGCGGCGCGTCGACATCACCCAGCCGTGGCCCAGGGACCTGGAACAGATCCGGATCGAGCGTTTCACGCCGACGTTCATCGTCATCGAGGACGGCAGGGAGATCGGCCGTCTGCGGGGTTACCCCGGAGATGCGTTCTTCTGGCCGTTGATCGAGGAGATTCTGGCCCAGCTGCCGACAGGAGCGCCCGCGGACGGGCGCAATCCCGGCCATGGCTATTAGGCTCAAGGAAGGCCAGGAACCGATCGATCTCGACACGCTCGTCGAGCACGCGCGCAAGACCAGCGAGTTGCTGAAAGCGCTGTCGCACGAAAGCCGCCTGCTCATCCTGTGCCTGCTGAGCGATGGCGAAAAATCGGTTTCGGAACTGGAAGAGCTGATGTCGATGCCGCAGGCCGCCGTCTCGCAGCAGCTGGCGCGGCTGCGGTTCGACCGCCTGGTCCGAACCCGGCGCGAGGGGCGGACGATCTATTACTCGATCGCCGACGACGATGTCGTCTCGCTGATCGAGATGCTTCAGGAATTTTTCTGCAAGCCGTTGCGCAAGAACAACGGCGGCGGTTGACGGGCGCGAGGCACCGCCCCGTCGGGTGACAGGGACGATGGGCATGTCGGGAACAAGGAGAAAGGCTCATGGCTGATGCGGCTTGGTTTCTGCCGGTCGCAGGCGTGGCCGCCGGAATCGTCATCGGCGCCGTCGCGCGCAACGTCCATTTCTGCACGCTGTCGGCCCTCGAGCGGCACTGGTACGCCAACGACAGCAGCGGGCTTAGAACCTGGGTCCTGTTCGCGGCGGTGGCGATCGCCCTGACCCAGGCGATGAGCCTTGCCGGCGCGATCGACGTCGGGCCCTCCTTCTATCTCACGCCCGAGTTCAGTTGGGCTGGCGCCATTCTCGGCGGAATCGCCTTCGGCTTCGGCATGGCGCTGGTCGGCACCTGCGGGTTCGGCGCGCTGGTCCGCCTGGGCGGGGGCAGCCTGCGCTCGCTGGTCGCGCTGATCATCCTGGGGTTGGCGGCGCTGGCCACCCAGCGCGGCCTGCTGGCGCTCGCCCGCACGCGGATCGCCGACGAAACGGCCATCGACCTCGGCTTCGCCGGAAACCAGTCCCTCGGCGGCCTGATTTCCGCGCTCGCCGGCTTCGATGCCCGGGCCGTGACCGCGCTTGCCGTCGTCGCCGTCCTACTGGCGTGGGTCTTCAGCGACCGGCGCTACCGCACAAATTATCGCAGCATCGGGGCGGCCGTGACGATGGGCGGCGTTATCGCCGGCGGATGGCTGGCGACCTCGTGGGCGTCCGGCCATTCGCTCTATCCCGTGCAGTTGGAGGCCGGGTCCTTCGTCGTGCCGGTCGGTGACGTGCTGTTTCACCTGGCCACCTTCACCGGCGCGTTGCCGGATTACGGCGTCGGCCTGGTGATCGGCGTTCCCCTCGGCGCCGCGGCGGTCGCCTTCCGGCGCCACGACGTCCGCTGGGAGGCCTGCGACGACGCCCGCGAACTCGGGCGCCACATCGGCGGCGCCGCCCTGATGGGGATCGGCGGCGTGTTGGCCATGGGTTGCACCGTCGGCCAGGGGGTTACGGCGGCCTCCGTGCTCGCGATATCGGCACCGCTGGTCATGATCTCGATCGGGGTGGGGGCCCGCCTGGGTCTCGCCTATCTCGTCGAGGGATCGGCGTGGGCGGCATTCCGCTTGCCCGCCCAAGAGCCCGCCAAACAGGGTTAATCAAGGATCTGCCGCGTCAAAAGGAGGGGTGAAATGCGCAACGGGAGAATGGGTGTGGCGGCGGTCGGCTTTTTCGCCGTCCTGGGCACGGCCGCATGGGCCGAGGACGGGCCGTTGGTATCGGTGAACCTGATGAAACCCGAGATGGCCGTCAAACTGGCGCAAGCGGCATTGGACGGATGCCGGGCCGAAGGAGCCCAGGTCACGGTTGCCGTGGTGGACCGCTTCGGCGTCCTGCAGGCCCTGATCCGCGACCGCTTCGCCGGGCCGCATACGCCGGATGCCGCCCGCCGGAAGGCCTATACCGCCGCCAGCTTCCGCAGCGACACCCTGACCCTTTCCGAAGCGGCGAGAGCGGGAGGCGAGGCGTACGGCGCGAACTTCATCGCGGAAGCCTTGATGCTGGGCGGCGGCGTGCCGGTCGAGGCCGGCGGGGCGATGCTGGGAGCCGTCGGTGTTTCCGGGGCGCCGTCGGGGGCGATGGACGATCGCTGTGCCCGCATGGGAATCGACGCCATCGCGATGGACCTGGAACTTTAGCGCCCCGGCGCGACGCAAAAAGCCCCCCGGTCCTAGGGCTCGGGTTCGATGCGCGCCGCAGTACGCGCCCGGAAATCGGGATTCCCCCGAAGCAGAAGGCATCGTCCCCGTCGTGCCACGATCGGGGCCAGCCGCCCCTTCAACGCGCAATCGCCGGCGGCGGCCCATTGAGCGACTTCCCAACCATTACGAGACACCGCCAAAGACCATCGGAACGCGCCCATCCCGCTGTGGTGGCCGCCGTTTGCCGATTGCCACTTGGAATTGCGTCGGCCTTGGCTTTTCATGGCGACAGCCGACATGATGGTGGGCGGAATCCTGGCGTCCCGCTTTTGCCGCAGGCTCAAGGGAACAGGCGAAATGGAGTTCAAGGCCCTCGAAACGTTCATATGGATCTCGCGGTTGGGCAGCTTCCGGGCGGCGGCGGACCGCCTGAACACCACCCAGCCGTCGGTGTCGTCGCGCGTCGCCGCCCTTGAGCGCGAACTCGGCACCCGGCTTTTCGACCGCAGTGGCCGCCGGGCCACGCTCACGCGGAAAGGCCGCGATCTTCTGAAATACGCCGAACGGCTGATCGCGCTTCGCACCGAAACGCTGACGGCGGTGGCCAATCTGTCGTCCATTCAGGGGACCATCGCGTTGGGCGTCGTCGAAACCATCGCCCATACATGGCTGCCCCGGCTGATCGAGCGCGTCGCCCAAACCTATCCGGCCATCTCGCTCGAGCTCAACGTCGACATCTCGGTCAACCTGAGGGAACGGCTGGTGGCGCGCGAGCTCGACGCCGCCTTTCTCATGGGCCCGATCAGCCGGCCCGAGATCGTCAACCTGCCGCTGTCCAGCTATCCCCTGGTCTGGCTGGCCAGCCCGCGGCGCGGACTGGCCGGCAAGACCCTGACGCTGGAAGACCTGGGCCGGGTGCCGATCATCACGTTTCCCCGCCATTCGCGCCCCTATATGGACCTCGAGGCGCTTTTCCACGGCACCAACGTCCGCCCCCGCATCCACAACAGTTCGTCCTTGGCCACCATCGTTCGCATGGCGGCCGACGGAATCGGCGTGTGCGCTCTGCCCATCGACATCGTCCGGCTGGAATTGCAGCGCGGCGAGCTGTGCCTTCTGGAATCGGCGGTCCGGCTGCCCGACCTTTACTTCACGGCGTCGTTTCCCGGCGAATCCGATTCCTTCCTGGCCCATGCCATCTGCGACCTGGCGGTCACGGTGGCCAAGGAGTTCGACGCCGCACGCCAACTCATAGAAAAAAATTATCAAATTCCATCAAATCATGCGTTTTGACGGAATGCGGTCGACGTGCTCAATCTGTAGGCACGCAACAAACCATGAGTAAAAAATGGCCCCCGCGTCCCGCCCCTTCCGCTCGTTCGCGCCCGGCGAGGTCCGCCGGCTGATTCGCGCCAAGCAGATCGATGCTCCGACCGCCGGCATGGCCGACGGCTATGTCCAGGCCAACCTGGTCATCCTGCCGCAGGTGGACGCCGAGCTGTTCCTGGCCTATTGCGCGGCGAACCCCAAGCCGTGCCCGCTGCTGGGCGTCGGCGAGCCGGGCAAGGTCTCCCTCGACGTGCTGGCCAAGAATCTGGATATCCGCACCGACGTTCCGGGCTATCGCATCTTTCGCGACGGCGTCGCCACCGAGCGGGTGAACGACATCACGCCCTACTGGCGGGACGATCTGGTGATCTTCGCGCTCGGCTGCTCGTTTTCCTTCGAACATGCCCTTGTGGATGCCGGCCTGCCGGTTCGCCACATCGAGCTTGGCCGCAACGTGCCGATGTTCCGCACGTCGATCCCAACCATTCCGTGCGGCCTCTTCCGGGGCCCGCTGGTCGTGAGCATGCGCCCCTACAGGCCGGCCGAAGCCATCGCCGCCATCCTCATGTCCGAACGCTACCCGCTGGCCCACGGGGCGCCGGTTCACATGGGCTTTCCCGAGGCGATCGGGATTGTCGATCTCGGCAAGCCTGATTTCGGCGACCCTGTGCCGGTGGAAGCCGACGAAATTCCCGTGTTCTGGGCGTGCGGCGTGACGCCGCAGGCGGCGCTGGAGCAGGCCGCGCTGCCCTTCGCCATTACCCATGATCCCGGCCATATGCTGATAACCGACATCGCCAACGAGCGCATCGTCGGCGTCCAACGGTTAGGAGTGTGAGCGAGCGAAAACCCGTCGAAACCCTGGATTAGGAGCTTTTGATATGCGTGGGATGAAGTTTCTGACGGCCGCGGCCGTCGCCGTTTTGGTCGGCTCGGGCGCCGCCGGAGCCGCCGATCTCGACAGCACGAAGCTGACCTACGTGGGAAGCTGGAGCGGCCTGGTGCTGTTCAAGCAGTTCGAGAAGCCGTTCTGGGGCGAAACCCTGCCCAAGGATTCGGGCGGCAAGATCACCGTCGACGTCTCGACGTTCGACCAGATGGGCCTCAAGGGCGCCGAGGTGTTCCGTCTGCTCGACAAGGCCGTGTTCGATATCGGGGCGACGGTCGCCGACTATACGGTGCAGGACTCGCCGGAACTGGAAGGCCTCGACATCCCGATGATCGCGTCCGAGCCCAAGCAGGCCCACGCTGCGGCCATGGCCTACAAGCCGGTGGTCGACGACATCATGGCCCAGCGTTTCCAGGCCAAGGTGCTGGCCATCGTGCCCTATCCGGCCCAGGTGCTGTTCTGCAACAAGCCAATCAAGGGCCTGGCCGACATCAAGGGCCTGAAGGTTCGCGCCAGCGGCCGTTCGACCGCCGAATTCCTGACGGCGGCGGGGGCCGAGGGCATTACCATGGCGTTCAGCGAGGTTCCCGGTGCCCTGCAGCGCGGCGTCATCGACTGCGCCGTCACCGGAACGCTTTCCGGCTACAGCGCGGGATGGGGCGAGGTTTCCAAGGTTCTCTATCCGCTGCCGATCGGCGGATGGGACCACGTGGTGACGGCCATCTCGCTCAAGAAGTGGAACGCGCTTGGCAAGGACACCCAGAAGTTCCTGCTGGCCGAAGTGGCGGAAAAGCTTGAGAATCCGGTGTGGAAGGCGGCCGAGGAAGACTCCGTGCAGGGCATCGCCTGCCTGAGCGGCAAAGGCCAGGTGGCCTGCAAGCACGGCAAGCCGGGCACCATGACCGTGGTCGAGCCGACGGCCGAGGAAATGGCCCGGGCCCGCAAGCTGCTTCTCGAAAAGTCCCTTCCCGCGTGGGCGGCCCGCGTCGACGATGTCTGGGTCAAGCGGTGGAACGAGACGATCGGCAAGACGGTCGATCTGATCGCCAAGAAATGACCCCTCACCTCTGCGCGCGGCCGGAGGACATTCCCGGCCGCGCGCCCTTCCCTCCCTTCCCCTAACGGAACCGCATCATGGCCGCAGCGCTCGACATCCTCGTTGACCGGGTCGACCGGATCTCCCGGTGGCTGGCCTATCTCGGCGGCGTCATGCTGCTGGTCACCGTCGCCCTGGTCATCCTGGAAATCGTGCTCAGGCGCGTTTTCGCGATATCGCTCGCCCTGGGTTTCGAGATGTCGGGCTACGCGCTCGCCATTTCGTCCTCGTGGGCGTTCGCCTATGCGTTGTTCTGCCGGGCGCACATCCGCATCGACGCCGCCTATGTGCGGCTCGGCCAACGGATGCGCATCGGCCTCGACATCCTGGCGCTCACCCTGTTCGTCGCCTTCGCCATGGTCGTCTGCGAGGCGGCCGGCGGCGTGCTGTTCGAATCCGTCAGCCGGCATTCCCTGTCGAATACGCCGCTGCAGACGCCGCTCTGGATTCCCCAGGGCCTGTGGCTGGCCGGCCTCGTGTGGTTCGCCTTCGCCACCGCCCTGCTGCTGGTGCGGGTTCTTTTTGCCGCGGCATCCGGCGATGCCGAAACGGTGCAGCGGTTGGCCGGAAGCCAGACGCTGGACGAGCAGATCCAAGAAGAAGCGCCGGTCTAGGGAGCCCGCCACGATGATCGGCCTAGCGTTCGCAATCCTGCTCACCCTGATGGTGCTGTCGATTCCCGTGGCGGTCACGCTGCTGGCGCTCGGCCTCTTCATGGACCAGGCCTTTTCGGCGTTCCCGCTCTATCGCGCCCTCGGCGAGGTGATGTGGTCGGCCTCGGACAGCTTCCTCCTCATCGCCATTCCGCTGTTCATTCTGCTGGGCGAGATCCTGGTCCGCACCGGCATCGCCCGGCGCACGTATGGCGCCCTTGAGGCCTGGCTTTCCTGGCTGCCCGGCGGGCTTCTGCACGCCAACATCGGAACGGCGACGTTCTTTTCGGCGACGTCGGGGTCCAGCGTGGCGACCGCGGCGACGGTCGGAACCGTGGCCATGCCGCAGGCCCGCGCGCTCGGCTATCACGAAGGCCTGTTCGCCGGCTCCATCGCGGCGGGCGGCACGCTGGGCATCATGATCCCGCCCTCGATCAACCTGATCGTCTACGGCTTTTTGACCGAGACCTCGATCCCCCGCCTGTTCATCGCCGGCATCGTCCCCGGCATCGCCCTGGCGCTCTCCTTCATCGCCGGGACGGCGCTGATCTGTTCCATCAAGCCGCAATGGGGCGGCCCCCGCCGGCGGCACACCTGGGGGAAACGGCTGCGCGGCCTCGTTGACCTGCTGCCGGTCTTCGTCCTTTTTTCCGTCATCATCGGCTCGATCTATACCGGCTGGGCGACGCCGACCGAGGCCGCCGCCGTCGGCGTGCTGACCACGCTCGTCTTCGCGTTCATCCTGGGCGAGCTCTCCATCGGCATGCTCAAGGACTCGCTGGCCAGCACCATGCGCACGTCGGCCATGATCATGCTGATCATCACGTCGGCCTATTTCCTGAACTTCGTGCTGTCGGCCGCCGGGGCGACCCGGGCGCTCAGCACATTCGTCGAAACCCTGGGAATGGCCCCGACGGCGACGATGCTGGTCATCATCGCCATGTACGTGCTGCTGGGGTTCTTCATCGAAACCCTTTCGCTCATGGTCATCACCATCCCCATCGTCGAGCCGGTCGTCGTTGCCCTGGGCTACGATCCCATCTGGTTCGGCATCATGCTGATTCTGCTGATCGAGATGGCGCTGATCACCCCGCCCGTCGGCCTCAACCTTTACGTGGTCCAGGGCGTGCGCGGCCGGGGGTCGCTGAACGAAGTGATGATCGGGGCCCTCCCCTATGCGGTGATCATGCTCCTGATGGCCGGCGTTCTGCTGATGGTACCCGAGATGGCCCTGTTTCTGCCGAATGCCATGAACTGAACGAATGATGTGATGCGGGGAGTCGCCATGCTGCAGTTTCGCTCGCCCGGGGAAAACCCGATTGCCATCGACATTCGCGAGCTGGTCATCGCCGGGTGGGCCGGCCGCGACACCGCCGCGGTCCAGGCCCACATCCGGGAACTGGCCGACGTGGGCGTCGCGCCGCCATCGACCGTCCCCCTTTTCTACCGGGTTTCGGCCGGGCGGCTGACCACGGCCGGACGCATCCAGGTCCTGGGGCCGGACAGCTCCGGCGAGGCCGAGGCGGTGCTGATCGGCGGGGCCGGCCGCCTGTGGGTCGGCATCGGCTCGGACCACACCGATCGCAAGGTCGAAGCCTATTCGGTCGCCGTGTCGAAGGAAATGTGTCCCAAACCGGTGGGGCCGGAGGTCTGGCCGCTCGACGTCGTGGCCGATCATTGGGATCGGTTGATCCTGCGCGCCCATGCGGTGATCGACGGCGACAGCGTCCTCTATCAGGAAGGCCCGGTTTCCGGGCTGCTGCGGCCCGAACTGCTGATGGCGAAATGGAACGGCACGGCGCGGCCGCTGGGCGACGGGCAGGCGATGTTCTGCGGCACCCTGGCGGCGATCGGCGGCGTGCGCCCGGCAACCCGATTCGAGATGACGCTGGAAGACCCGGTGCTGAACCGCACGATCCGCCATGGTTACGATATCGACGTCCTGCCCATCGTTGCCTGACGGGCGCAGCCGGGGGAAGGACCATGTTTGCCGATACCCGCACGCTTACGGAAATCCTCGATGCCCTGGGGTCCGGCCGCGCGCGCAGCGAAGCCCTGACCGAAGAGGCGCTGGCGCGGACCCAAACCCCGGAAGGCCGGATCGTCTTCACGGAAATCTTCGAGAAGGCCGCCCTGGCCCAGGCGCGGGCGGCGGACCAACTGCGCGATGCCGGCGTTGCCGGCGGGGCGCTGGCCGGCGTGCCGGTTTCCGTGAAGGACCTGTTCGACGTCGCCGGCTACCCGACGCGGGCCGGATCGAAGGTGCTGGCCGACGCTCCGCCGGCCAAGGCGGATGCCGTCGCCGTCAAACGGCTGCGGGCGGCGGGGGCGGTGATCATCGGCCACACCAACATGACCGAGTTCGCCTTCACGGGCCTGGGCATCAACCCCCACTACGGCACCCCCGGGAATCCCTGGGATGGCAGCCGCATTCCCGGCGGCTCGTCGTCGGGGGCCGCCGTATCGGTGAGCGCCGGCATGGCGTTCGCGGGCATCGGAACGGATACCGGCGGATCGGTCCGGATTCCGGCCGCCTTGTGCGGCCTGACCGGTTTCAAGCCCACTCAAAGACGGAGCGATCTCGGCGGCACCATCCCGCTGTCGACCACCCTGGATTCGATCGGACCCATCGCCCGTTCGGTGGGCTGCTGCGCCCTGCTCGACGCCGTACTGGCCGGCGAGGAACCGTGGATGCCGTTGGCCCTGAGGGGGCTCCGCCTGGCGGCGCCGCAGACCTACGTTCTGGACGGTCTCGACGATGCCGTCGCCGCGGCCTACGCCCGGGCTCTGTCGGCGCTGTCCGCGTCGGGGGCACACATCGAAGACGCCGGTTTCGGCACCCTGGAAAGGCTGCCGGATCTGCTGGCGGGCGGCGGCGTCACCGCTGCGGAAAGCTATGCCTGGCATCGCCGCCTGTTGGCCGAAAAGGGCGACCTTTACGATCCCCACGTCCGCCGCCGCATCGAACGGGGCGCCACCATCTCGGCCGCCGACTATCTGGATCTCCTGGCGGCGCGGGCCGACCAGGCCGCCGCCATGGATCGCGCCCTGGCGCCCTTCGATGCTGCCGTCATGCCAACCGTCGCCGTCGTCGCCCCGAAGATCGCCGACCTCGAAAACGACGACGACTACGCGCGCCTCAACCTCCTGGTCCTGCGCAATCCGATGGTATCGAACCTGCTCGGCCTGTGCTCGGCGTCGGTGCCGTGCCAGCGCCCCGGCGACCTGCCGGTCGGCCTCGCCATCGTCGGTTGCAAAAACGCCGACAGGCATATCCTCAGGGTCGCCATGACGGTCGAGAATATCCTGCACGGCGCCGGTCTCGGCCTTCCCGAAGCCTGACGGTCGCCCGCCGCCATCGGGGCGGCGGCGTTGGCGGTACCGCCCGGCAGATAGGTCAGCACGGCGCCGTTCGCGGAAACCGTCGCGGCGTCGAGCAGGAAGTAGTAGTAGCCGTTGGCCCCCGCCCTCACCCGGCCGAAGCTGGTGCCGTTGCCAAGCCCGGCGACCGTGGCACCCATCGTTGGCGCCGTTCCCGACACCACCTGATCGGGCAGTCGCCCATCCGCCTGGGGTTAGCCGCGTTTGATGCGCGCGTCCTGATGACCCGCCGATCCTCCCGCCCCCAAGCGCTCGTACCGTCAGACGGGCACGTCGCCCAATGCCAAGCCGGCCGGGGCAAAGGCCGCCTCCCAATCGCAGCGCGGGACGCGGCCGTTGAAGGCGGGGATCGCCGTTCGGGCGCCGAGGGCGCTAAGCAGCCTTGCGTTGTCCGATATCCGGGGGTGGACGTTCCAGCCGGCAACCTCGGCCCGCCCCATGCCCTTTACCCTGCCGACAGGCGTGTCGTCGGGAACATATCCGGAGAGCACGATCGCCCCGTCGCGCCGATCCAGCCATCCCGGCAAAAGACGGGCGCTGGCTCCGGCGTCGGCCATGACATTGGCGGCAATGACGACGCCTCGCGGACCCGGCCACCGGTGCTCCACCGCCCCCGCCATCGCCAGAAGGAACGACAGGCGATCGGCGGTCCCGGCGCGCAGCGTATCCCGCCAGGGTCCGCAGAGGTTGGCAACCGTCTCGCGCAATTCCGGGCAAAGGGACGGCTTCCTGCATATCTCCTCGACGACGAAGAGCGCGATTTCCGGGCCGCGCCCGGCCGCCGGCACGGGAAGCAGGGCGTCCCCCTGGCGCAGAAGGTGGCGCATCGCCGACCGGCGGTCCGCTTGCGGGGTGTCGTCAAGCCCGGCCGAGGCATCGATCACGGCGGTTGCCGCCGATGGTGGAGGGTCGATGGCGTAAAGCTCGGACTCGAAGCTCATGTCCCCGCCATAGAACAGGCCGTTGCCCACGCCCAGGTGCAGCCAGACGCCCCCCGGCGCGTGTCCGCTGCGTCCCGTGGTGAGCTTGATCCCGAACAGGTCGATCTGCCCCGACAACGGCAGGGAGTTAAGGCGGCCGCTCCATTCCCGAGGCAATTGGGCGGCGGTAATATCGGTCGCATAGACGGGAGGATTGCCGACGGCGCCGAGAAGATGCAGGCCGCCCGCGTGATCGGCATGGGCATGGGACAGCAGCACGGCATCCACCCGGCCGATGGCGGAAAGGTCGGGGGCGGCTCCGCGATCCGGCCCGACGCCGATGTCGAGCAGAATGCGGCGGTCCCCGCCTTCCAGTAGGAAGCAGGCGGGCCCCTTGCCGGTGACGCCCGAAATCGGGATCAGGCGGGCGGTCGAACGCCCCATGGGCCGAGGTTTGGTCACGATCGATAATCCTTCAATGCTTGCCCGGAATCAGCCAGCCGTCCGTCACCCGCACGCCGACCCGGGCGCCGGGCGGCGGCGGCTCGTTCGCGACATGCAGATGAAGCGGCCGATCCGGAGCGGCGTCGGCGCGAACATGGACGGTCGTTGTCGCCCCGGTGTAGGTCAGGGAAACGACGCGGCCGGTGATGGCACCCACCGCCTCCGGCCCGACCAGTTCCAGGCCCTCCGGCCTGAGGCAGGCGATGCCGGTGGCGGCGCTGCCGTTGCACCTAAGCACGGTTTCGGCGCCGAGCACCCGGGCCCGGATCGAGCCCCCCGACGAGCCGCCCCGAACCTCGGCCGGCACCACCATGCCGCGGCCGACGAATTGCGCCACCATGTCCGTCGCCGGACGCCTGTAGAGGTCGGCCGGCGCGGTCATCTGCTCGACCCGCCCCCGATGCATGACGGCGACCCGGTCGGCCAGCGCCATCGCTTCCGACTGGTCGTGGGTGACGTAGATCATCGTCGCACCGGTGGCGGCATGGAAGGAACGGAACTCGGCCTGCATGGATTCCCTGAGATGCGCGTCGAGATTGGCCAGCGGCTCATCGAGAAGCACCACCCGGGACTCCATGGAGAGGCAGCGGGCCAGGGCGACGCGCTGGCGCTGCCCCCCCGACAGTTCGGCCGGCCGTCGCGCTTCCAGCCCCTCCAGGCCCACCGCCGCCAGCGCCTGGGCGACGCGGCGGTGCCGTTCCGCCGACGGGACCCGCCGCACCCGCAGGGGATAGCCGACGTTCTCGCCCACCGTCATGTGCGGCCACAGGGCGTAGGACTGGAACACCATGCCGATGCGCCGGCGCTCCGCCGGGACCATCCGCCCGGGCATCGAGACGACCTCGTCGCCCAGCGCGACGGTTCCCTCGTCCGGCGTCTCGAACCCGGCGATCAGCCGCAGCAGCGTGGTTTTGCCGCAGCCCGAGGGACCGAGCAGGGCCACGAATTCTCCTTCGGCGATGGCCATGTCGACGGCATCGACGGCCAGCACGTCGTTGAACCGCTTGACCACGCCCGTCAGGATTACGCCTGCCATGGCAGCACTCCTCTCGGCAGCCAGCGCGCCGCCAGCGTCACCAAGGCGGCCATCGCCAACGTCGCCAACACCGACAGCACCGACACCGCCGCCGCCGCGGTGGTGTGGCCCTCGTCGTAAAGATTGAAGACCATCACGCCCAAGGTTTCGTGCCCCGAGGACCACAGCAGGATCGAAACCGTCAGCTCGTTGAAGGCACTCATGAACACCAGCACAGCGCCCGCCATGGCCGCCGGCGAGGCCAGCGGCCGGACCACCGTGACGAGGCGCCTGAGTGCGCCCGCGCCCGAGGCCTGGGCGGCTTCCTCCAGCGCCACATCGATTTGGCGCAACCCGGCGATGGTCGACCGCAACCCGAGCGCCAGGAAGCGCCCGAGATAGGCGAACAGGATGATCCAGAAGGTGCCGTAAAGACCAACGCCGGCGACCGGCAGCGGCTTCAGGTAGATCATGATGCAGGCGATGGAGAGCACGATGCCGGGCAAGGCGAACGGGGCGTCGGCCAGGCCGTCGAGGAGGCGGATCAGGGGGCGCGGCCGGCGCACGATAATGTGGCCGAGGGGCACCGAGACCACGGCGACGGCGATGGCCGCCAACCCGGCCAGCGCGGTGGAGTTGGCGAAGGCGCGCCGGGTTGCCGGGTATTCGGCCAGCACGTAGCGGTAATGCTCGAGGGTGGCGGTGCCGGGCGAGAGCGGCACGCCGAGCGCGGTGACAAGGGAAGTTCCCGCCAGGGCCGCCAGCGGAAGAACCGCCGTCAGAAGCAGAAATCCCCAGACCATCCCCTCCACGACGACGCGGCGTCGACCCAGCGGGAAAGGCACCGTATCCATGGTGCCGGCGGATGGGCTGCGATGGTGCCGCAAGGCCAGCGTCTGGACCACGAGGCCGGCGCCCGCCAGCACCGCCAGCATCAGGGCCAGGGTGCCCACCTCGCCCAGCACGCGGGGCCCGAATCCGCTGAGGCGCTGGTAGATGAGCGTGGTGAGCAGGGTGTAGCGGCCGGGAATACCGAGCAGGGCCGGAATTCCGAAGTTGCCGATCGAGGACACGAAGGCGAGCGCGGCGCCGCCGACCATGGCGGGGCGCACCAAGGGCAGCACCACGTCGACGACGATCCGCAGGGGGCCCGCCCCCGCCGAGCGGGCGGCCTCGACGAGGTTCCGCGGCACCGTCCTCAGGCCGGCCCTCACCGACAGGAAGACCAGAGCGGAATGCTCGAGGCCCATCAGGAAAATGACCCCCTCGCGGGAATAGAGCGGATTGCGGGTGCCCGGCGGCGGTGCCAGCCCAAGCGGCGCCAGGACGGGGCTAGACGGGCCCAGCAGTTCCAGCCACGACAGGGCGGCGATCTGGGCCGGCACCAGCAGGGGCATCAGGAACAGGAAGACGAGAGCCGGCTTGAGCCGCACGTCGGAAAGCCCGACCGCCAGCGCCCCCAGCGTGCCGAGAACCAGCGAAAGGAGGGTGGAGGCGATGCCGGCCTCGATGGTGTTGACGAGCGCCGCCGAGGCGGCACGGGAAGACAGCACCCGCCAGACCAGATCGAGGCCGATCCGGCCATCCGGCAGGAAGGCCTCGACGAGAATGCGGGCCAGCGGCAGGGCGGCGAAGATCAGGACATAGACCGTGACAACGGCAAGCAGCACGTGCTCGCCGTTGATCCCCGGCCGGCGGACGGTCGCCGCGCTCAATTCATCCCCCGAAGATTTCGGAGAACTTCCGCTTGGTGTCCTCGTCGGTCTTCAGCAGCAGGTTGGGGTCGGCCCCGATGACCTTGAGCGTCGCCGGATCGGGATAGCCGGCCGGCGGCGTCACCCCCTTGACGAGGGGAAAGTACATCTGCTCGACGGACTGCTCCTGGGCGGCCCGGGAAAGCTGGAAGTCAACGAACTTTTTCGCCGCCGGAACGTTGCGCGCCGCCTTCAGGATGGCGACCGGCTGATTGATGGCGGTGACGCCTTCCACCGGGAAGACGAAGTCGACGGGCGAGCCCTTGGCCTTCTGGCCGTACGCCATGTATTCGATGATCACGCCATAGGCCTTTTCGCCGCGCGCCACGGCGTCGCGCACGCCACCGTTGCCCTTGGCGGCCAGCGCCCCGTTGGCGGCCAATTTCTCGAAATACTGCCAGCCGAAGGCGGGCTGCGCGGCCAGGGTGCCGACGTGAATGACGGCGGCGCCGGAATAGAGCGGGCTCGGCATGATCACCTGGCCCTTGGCTTCCGGCTTCAGCAGATCCATCCACGAAGTTGGCCGCGGCTTGCCGGAGGCGGTGTTGTAGACGATCCCGGTGGTGATCAGCTTGGTGCCGAAGAAGGTCCTGTCCTTGTCGTATTGCGAGGGATCCAGGTCCTTCACCGGGGCGTCCTTGTAAGCCATCAGGAGCCCCTGGTTCTTGACGGCCGTCATGGCGATCGAATCGGCGATCAGCAGGATGTCTGCCCTGGGGTTGCCGGCCGCCAGTTCGGCCTGCAGCTTGTTCATGATTTCGGTGGTGCCCGAGCGGAACAGCTCGACCTTCACGTCCGGCGTGGCCTTGTTGAACAACTCGATGACCGAGGTCATCTGTTCGACCGGCTGCGAGGTGTAGACCATGAGCGTTTCGGCCTCGGCCGAAACCGCGATGGCGGCGAGCACGAGGCCGCCGGCGAGGGAGGCAAGCTTGGACATGACGGCTATCTCCGGGTTGATGGCGCACTGGAATGCCCGTTCGCGGCATCGCCGCGTCGGTGGCCCCGATCATGGGAGCCGACCATGACGTTTTTGTTGCAGGCACGTGACACCTTGCTGACACATCCGGCCGCCCCCGGGGGATGACGGGAGCGGCCGGGCGAGGACGGGCGGTTGTTGCCGGGATGTCAGTCGCCCAGCCGCTCCGCCACGAAATGCCAGTGGAACGAGCCGGGGCTGCCGTGTTCATAGTCTTCCAGCGACACCAGTTCGAACCCGCGCAGAAGCTGCACCACCTCGTCGGCGTTGCAGTAGAAATGCGGATGCGCCTTGTCGCTGACGTCGTCGATCACGAAGGTGTGCGGGGCGACCTGCGTTCCGACGCCGAAATTGGCGTTGCGCTTGGAGAGCAGTGTGCCTTGGAAGAGGCCGCCGACCCGCAGGACCCGCGAGATTTCCTTGAGCGTTCGGGCGACCACCGACCCGTCGCCATGGTAGACGACGTTCCAGGCCAGGACGTAGTCGAAGCCGGCGCCGGGAAAAGGCAGGTCGGTCATCAGGCCGTGTTCGACCGAGATCGCCAACCCATTTTCCCACGCCGAGTCGCGCACGGAGGCGATGCCGGTCTCGCTGGCATCCATCGCCGTCACCCTGAAGCCCGCGGCGGCGAGAGCCAGGGCGTGGCGCCCGATCCCGCACCCCATGTCCAGGACGTGACGGGCGCCCCGCGTCTTCAGTTGCGGGATCAGGCCGGTCACCTCCGGCTGCGGCTGCGACCACAGCGCGCGGTGCTCGCTGTCCGCCCAGCGGCGGTTCCATTCGATATGCGCCGTCGCCGTTGCCAGCGCGACGTTCGGGTGGTTCATGGTCATTTTTCGGCTTCCTTCATGCCAGGACGGTAATTTCAGATGATCCGGCGCCGAAACGCGGCGCTGGCGCGCTCGACGACGACGACCAGGGCGAAGATGGCGAGAATGATGGTCGCCGCCTCGTCGTACTCGAACATGTCCATCGAGACCTTGAGTTCGATGCCGATGCCCCCGGCGCCGACCAGGCCCAGCACGACCGAGGATCGCGTCGCCTTTTCGAGCGCGAACAGCGAGGTGTTGACGAAGGACGGCATCGCCGCCGGGATCACCGCGCTGAAGATGGTACCGGAACGCGTCGCGCCCAGCGCGGTGAGCGCCTCGCGCGGGCCGGAGTCGGCTTCCTCCATCGCCTCGGCGAAGAAGCGCCCGCAGAAGCCCAGGGTATCCATCACCAGCGCCAGCGTTCCGGCGAACGGGCCGAGCCCGACGGCGACGACGAAGAACAGCGCCCAGACGAGGTCCGGCACGGTGCGGCTCATGGCGATGACGGCGCGCGACAGGTGATAGAGCGCGGGGCTGGGGGTCAGGCCGCGGGTGGCGAGGATGCCGAACGGCAGGCTGAGCAGGACCCCGAACGCGGTGCCGACCAGCGCCATCTCGAAGGTTTCGAGCAGGGCCCAGCCGACGGCCACCAGCCGATCCGGACTGGGGGGCAGCATCTCGGCGACCATCCGCCCCATGTTCGGCAGCCCGGTGATGAGGGCGGAGACCGACATCTCGGCCCCCTCGATGGAAAGGACGAAGAAGGCGATCCCCACCACGTAAAGGATGAAGGCAACCCGGCCGGGCCGTTCGAAGCGGCCGGGCATGCCGGCGGTCAACGTTCCGATGGAGGTGTCACGCATAGAAGGCCCTCAGCGTTTCCACGTCCTGGCGCGCCGACGGGGCGTCGAGCTGCAATCGCCCCTGGCGCAGTCCCAGCAGCCGGTCGGAATAGTCGATGGCGTGCCGAAGGTTGTGGGAGGTGAACAGCAGCGATAGCCCGTGCCGGCGGATCAGGTCGACGAACAGGCCCATCACTTCCTCGCCGGCGTTGGGATCGAGGCTGGCGACCGGCTCGTCGGCGAAGACGATGCGCGGCCGCTGCATCAGGGCGCGGGCGATGGCGACGCGTTGCGACTGGCCGCCGGAAAGGTGGTCGGCCCGACGGCCGGCCAGGTCGGCAAGGCCGACGAGATCGAGGCAATGGAGGGCTTCTTCCCGCAGGCGGCGCGGCGCCAGCCCGTGGAACCACGTTCCCGGCCCGGTGTGGCGGGCCTGGGCGCCGTGAATCACGTTGGTCAGCACGGAAAGGCGCGGCACCAGGTTATGGCGCTGGAAGACGAAGCCCACCTTTGCGCGCAGCGTCCTCAGCGCGGCGTATCCGAGGCTGCAAACCTCGGTCTCGAAAAGGCGCACGGAGCCGTGGTCGGGTTCGATCAGGCGGACGCAACAGCGCAGGACCGTCGACTTGCCGGCACCGTTGGGTCCGATCAACGAAACCGACTGCCCCGGCGCCAGATTGAAGCTGACATCCGAGAAAACCGGAGCGCCGCGATCGAAGCCTTTCGCCAAGCCGCTTACCGCCAGCTCCGGCGTCGGCAGGGTTCGCACGGCCGGGGTCGGAACGACCCCGGCGACGAGGACGGCTGCTTGCGCGCTCATGGTCAGTTGCCGACGAAGTCGGCGAACTGCGGGAAGCCGATCGTGCGATACATGCTGCGCACGTAGTCGTAGTCGGAGTCTTTCACGTCGGGCAGGAACTTCATGCCCTTGTACTTCTGGTTGTCTTCCCCGGTCAGGATCGCCGCGACCAAGTCCTTCGAGTGATCGACGAAGGCCTTGCGTACGGTTTCGACCACCTTGGCGTCGACATGCTTGCCGGCCATCAGTACGTCGTTGGGAAGGTCGGGCCCGCGGGCGATGACCTTGAAGGCGCCGGGCTCCAGGGATTTTTCATTGGCCCGGAACTTCAGGATATAGCCGTAGTTCATGCCGGCGGCGGCGACGTCGCCGCGCTTCAGCCCCTCCCACGCCACGTTGCGATGAACGTGCATCGCTTGCAGGCTGGCGCGCGGATCGATGCCGTAGTCGGCCAAGACCTGCATCGGCGCCAAGTGGTTCGAGGTCGAACCGACGTCGCCGAAGGCCACCTTCTTGCCCTTGAGGTCGGCCACCGTGTTGATGCCGCTGTCGGCCAGCACGACGATGCCCGAGAAGTAGTCCGGCCGGCCGAAGCCGACGATTGCCCGCGCCTCGGTCTTCTTGCGGATCACCACGTATTCGGCGGGGCCGGTCAGGACGAACTCGACTTTTTCCGAGCGCAGCGCCTCGGCGGCGGCGGTGCGGCTGGCCACCGGATAGAACTTGAACGGATAGCCGGTGGTTTTCTCGAGGACCTCCTTGAACGCCCCGAATTCGCGCTGAAGGTTTTCGAGACCTTCCAGATCGGTGACTGCCAGGCGCAGCGGCTCGGCGGCCGTCGCCAGGCCCGAGGCCATCGACAAAGCGGCGGCGGCGGCCAGCAGTTTCAATCCGTGGATCGTCATCATTTCCACCCTCCCTGGGTTGCGGCTGAGAAGAACAGGCGGGCTGAAGTCTGCCCGGGAAGGGTGACTGGCGGATGATGGCCCGGTGACAAGTCCGCGACATAAAAAGCCGACGACCCACAAGGTTGTCGGCTTGGCATCCGGTTGGGGATCAGGGCAGCGAAACCGTGACGGCGATCATCTCGTGGTCGGAGAGCGCCGCGCCGGAAGCCGGGTGGGTTGCCGGCACGATCTGCGGGTCGGTGGCGGCGAGGCCCCGCGCCAGGAACCAGTCGAGTTTGCCGAGGGGCGCCGCCGAATGGCCGTTGACCAGGGGCCGCTGGGTGGGGCCGCCGGCGACGTTGCAGGACGTCCACTCGAAGCCATGCCGTCGCGCCACTTCGAACAGCGGCTCGTAGGGCACCGGCTTGGACAGGCGGTCGGCGGGGAGTTCCCTCTTGCGGCGCTCGAGGGCCTCGCGATCGAGCCCGTCGCGCGCAAACGTGGTGGTGTTGAGATCGCCGCCGATGAGCACCGGCGCGCCGGGGGCATAGGCCTCGATGGAGTCCAGAAGGATGTCCATCTGCTCGGCCCTGTGGGCGGCGTCGCTGTGGCTTTCCAGGTGGACGGCGGCGACCGTGATCGCCTGCCGGCCCAAGGCCAGCGTCGCCACCACCGCCATGCGGCCGCCGATCCTCTTCTGGCCGCTCGACGGCCGCCGCCACCAGCGGCCGCTGCGATCGAAGCGGATGAGCGCCGGTCGCGTCAGGCGAAACGGCGAGACGATGGCGTTGCCGTGCAGACCGGCGGCATTGGCGGTGCCGCCGACGGCCGCGCGGTCGCGGTCGTTACCGGGCGTAAGTTCGACGAATTCGATCCCGAAAACGTAGCCGGCGTCGCGGTCGAGCGCCAAATCGCGCACCGTGTGCCGCTGATGGGAGCGGGCCATCCCGACGTCCATCTCGGCCAGCAGCAGAACGTCCGGGCGCACCGAGGACAGACGGTCGATCGTTCCCTTCACGTGGCGGCACCGTTCGGCATTCCAGAAGGCGACCCGGACGGCGGAGGCGGTGACAAGCGGCCGTGGCGCCGGCCGCACCTCCAGTTGGCGAAGGATGGGAAGATCGAGCAACTCGTCGTGGCGTTCGGCCGTCGACGGTTCGGCGAACCATGTGTCGCGAACGGCGACGGACGGCGGAACCATCGCTTCGGTGGCGAGGCTGTCCCGCGCGCCACCGCGTTCAAGCGCGCCGTCGTAGATCGGGAGTGTCGAGAGGGAGGACGGCATCGGTCTACCCGCAGTTTCCAATCTGTTGCCGGCGGCAGTCTAGGCGGCTCGGGTGGCAGCGGCGTGACCGTTGAATGACCGTGTCATGACACGCCAAGCCGCTTTCCGGCGGTGGCCCGCGCTAGGCGAACGGAAAGCGCCGGACCAGCCAGAAGTCGCGGCTGCGGTCGGCCTGGTGAAAGAGGCAGATCGAGGCGATCATGACCGGCTCATCGAGAAGTGGCTGGAACAGGGCATCCAAGGCTGGCTCCAGCGTTTCGCGCACCTCGGGTTTGAGGCACTTCGTCAACGTCATGTGGAAACGGTACTGCTCGAACACGTAGGGATAGCCCCACTCCGAGAGGTTGCGTTCCTCCTCGGGCGACAGGCCGTTCTGGTGGCGGCGCGTCCGTTCGCCGGCGTCGAGCGGGGCCCGGAAGGGTTCGAACTCGCGCACGCAGCCGTCGGCCAGATCGTGCAGCTCGCGGGAGGCGCAGCGCGGGCGCAGCGCCAGGAAGCCGTTCAGGTGATCGACGCCGAGGCGCACCGCGAACGGCGCCCGTGTTGCGGCGAATCGCGCCACGGCCGCTTCGAGCTCGTCCGCCGGGACGCCGTCACGCAGGCGGAACGGCGCCTTGAGCGTCGCATGAAAACCGTATTGGCGCGGCGGAATGGTGAGGGTGTCGGCTTGCGTCACCGTGACGCCGGGAACGGCGGGCCGCGGCGGCACCTCCCCGGTCGCGGCGTCGCGGCCGAGCCAGGCGGAGCCGAGCTGCCACAGGGCCGAGGTGGGCGCCGGCGCGAAGTAGATGGCGTAGCGGGGCTGCATGGGGATCATCGAACGGGGGCCCCCGGTTCAGGCCGCCGCGGCATAGGCGGCCATCTCGAAGGCGCGGTCGGCGGCCGCTTCCCGCACCTCGCGATCGTGGAAGATGCCGACGATGGCGGCGCCGCGCTGCCGGGCTTCGAGGATGAGGTCGACGACGACCTGCCGGTTGCCGGCGTCGAGCGCGGCGGTCGGCTCGTCCAGCAGCAGGATGGGGAAATCGAGCGCGAAGCCGCGCGCGATGTTTACCCGCTGCTGCTCGCCGCCGGAGAAGGTGGCCGGCGCCAGCTGCCACATGCGCTCGGGGATGTGAAGGCGGGTCAGCAGCGCCGCCGCCCGTTCGCGGGCCGGCGCCGCCGCGACGCCGACGGCGCGCAGCGGCTCGGCCACGATGTCGATGGCCGGCACCCGTGGGATGGCGCGCAGGAACTGGCTGACATGGCCCATGGTGCGCCGGCGGATGTCGAGGATGGTGTGGGGGGTGGCGGTGACGATATCGACCGTCTGGCCGTCGTGGGCGACCAGGATGCGCCCCGCCTGCGGCAGGTAGTTGCCGTAAAGGCAGCGCAGCAGGCTGCTCTTGCCGGCCCCCGAGGGGCCGTGCAGGGCGACGCACTCGCCGCCATGCACCGCCAGCGTCACCTGGCGCAGAACCGGCAGCACGGTTCCGCCCTGGGTGTGCAGCGTGAACGTCTTTTCCAGGTTTTCGACGACGAGCATCGGGTGCGACATGGACGGTCTCTCACGGGTGAAGGATCGAGGAAACGAGGAGCTGCGTATAGGGATGCTGCGGATCGTCCAGCACCTGGTCGGTCAGCCCGGCTTCCACCACCTCGCCCCGGCGCATGACGATCATGCGGTGGGCCAGCAGCCGGGTCACCGCCAGGTCGTGGGTGACGATGACGGCCGACAGCCCGAGGTCGGTGACCAGCCCGCGCAGCAGGTCGAGCAGCCTGGCCTGGACCGACACGTCCAGCCCGCCGGTGGGCTCGTCCATGAAGACGAGGCGCGGCTTCGAGACCAGGTTGCGGGCGATCTGCAAACGCTGCTGCATGCCGCCGGAAAAGGTGAACGGGGCGTCGTCGATGCGATCCAGGTCCATTTCGACGCGGCGCATCCAGGTTTCGGCCTCCTGGCGGATGCCGCCATAGTTGCGGGCGCCGACCGCCATCAGGCGCTCGCCGATGTTGGCGCCGGCGCTGACGCCCATGCGCAGTCCGTCGCGCGGGTTCTGGTGGACGATGCCCCAGTCGGTGCGCATCAGCATGCGGCGCTCGGGCTCGGAAGCCGCCCACACGTCGATGGAGCGGCCATGGCGGTCGGTATAAAGCACCCGCCCGGCGGTGGGTTCCAGCCTGGCCGACAGGCAGTTGAGCAGGGTGCTCTTGCCCGAACCCGATTCGCCGACGACGCCCAGGATCTCGCCCGGCCACAGCGAGAACGAAACGTCCCGGCAGCCGATCCGCCGGCCGTACATCCGGGTCAGGCCTTCGACCTGAAGAAGGGAGGGAGGCGTGTCCATTTTCCCAGGTGTCTCCGTCATTCGGCGGCCTCGGCCGCGAGCGGTATTGGGGTTCCCGGCCCGGCGTGGCCGGCGGCCCGCCGTTCGCCGCAATAATCGGTGTCCGAGCAGACGAACATGCGACCGCCGTGATCGTCGGTGACTACCTCGTCGAGGTAGCTGTCGGCGGCACCGCACAGCGCACAGCAATGGTCCCAGTGCTGCACGTCGAAGGGATAGTCCTCGAAATCCAGGCTCCTGACCGAGGTGAAAGGCGGCACCGCGTAGATGCGTTTCTCGCGTCCGGCGCCGAACAGCTGGAGCGCCGGGTTGCGGTCCATCTTCGGGTTGTCGAACTTGGGGATCGGCGAGGGCGCCATCAGGTAGCGGCCATTGACCAGGACGGGATAGTTGTAGGAGGTGTTGATGCAGCCGAAACGGGCGATGTCCTCGTAGAGCTTGACGTACATGACGCCGTATTCCTGAAGGGCGTGCATCTTGCGCGTTTCGGTCTCGCGGGCCTCGACCCAGCGCAGCGGTTCGGGGATCGGCACCTGGTAGACGATGATCTGGCCCGGCCCCAACGGCCGTTCCGGGATACGGTGGCGGGTCTGGATGATCGTCGCCTCGGCCGTCCGCTCGGTCGTCGCCACGCCGGTGGTGCGGGCGAAGAACTGGCGGATGCTGACGGCGTTGGTGGTGTCGTCGGCGCCCTGGTCGATGACCTTGAGCACGTCCTCGGCGCCGATGATCGAGGCGGTGACCTGGATGCCGCCGGTGCCCCAGCCGTAGGGCAGCGGCATCTCGCGGCTGCCGAACGGAACCTGGTAGCCGGGCACGGCGACGGCCTTGAGGATGGCCCGCCGGATGGAGCGCTTCATCTGCTCGTCGAGATAGGCGAAATTGTAGCCGGCCAGCGGCTCGCGTATCGCGTTCGTCATGGCACGATCTCCTCCTGTTCCGGGCGCCGGCGGGCGGCCTCGGCCTTGAGGTGGCGCACGGTGACCAGTTCGCCCTGGAAGTCGACGTAGTGCGGCAGCTTGAGGTGCTGCAGGAAGCCCGACGCCTCGACGTTGTCGGAATGGGAAAGCACGAACTCCTCGTCCTGGGCCGGGTATCGGGCTTCGCCGCCCAGCTCGCGCGTGCGCAGCGTGCGGTCGACCAGCGCCATGGCCATGGCCTTGCGCTCGCAGTGGCCGAAGGAAAGGCCATAGCCGCGGGTGAATTTCGGGGATTCCGTGGCCGAGCCCTTGAACTGGCTGACCATGTCGCATTCGGTCAGCGTGATGTCGCCGATCTCGATGGCGAAGCCCAGTTCCTCTGGCACGATCTCGACGGCGACCTCGCCCATGCGGATCTCGCCGGCGAAGGGATGCGCGCTGCCGAAGCCGCGCTGGCTCGAATAGGCCAGCGCCAGCAGGAAGCCTTCGTCGCCGCGCGCCAGGTTTTGCAGGCGGGCGTCGCGGCCGGCCGGAAAGTCCAACGGCACGCGGGTAAGGTCGGTCGCCTCGGCCGGTTCGGGCGGAGCGACCTCGCGCTCGATCAGGCCTTCGTGGTCGAGGACATCCACCACCTTGGGCATGCGCTCGGGAATCGTCGCGGCGTCGCCGTGCGCCGGCTTCTCCTGCGGATGGCCCGTCTCGGCCAGCGAGAAATCGAGCAGGCGGTGGGTATAGTCGAAGGTGGGGCCGAGAACCTGGCCGCCGGGAAGATCCTTGTAGGTGGCCGAAACGCGGCGCCGGATGTCCATGGTGGCGGTATCGACGGGTTCCGACACCGCCAGGCGGGGCAGCGTGGTGCGGTAGGCCCGCAACAGGAAGACGGCCTCGATCAGATCGCCGCACGCCTGCTTGACGGCCAGCGCCGCCAGGTCGCGGTCGTAAAGCGAGCCCTCGGTCATGACGCGGTCGACGGCCAGCGCCATCTGTTCCTTGACCTGTTCGAGCGTGAGCTCGGGGACGGCGGGATCGCCGCGCCGTTCCTCGGCCAGCAACGCGTGGGCGTTGCGGATGGCCGTTTCCCCACCCTTGACCGCGACATACATTTCAGGCCTCCACTGCGGTCGAACGGGGAACGGTGGCGACGGCTTCGCCATCGACGAGGATGACGTCGAGCCCCCGTGGAAACAGGATTTCGAGCGCCTTGCGCTCGATCCAAAACGCTTCGTCGAGACCGTCGACGGCCAATCGGGCGGTGCCATCGATACCCGGCCCGGCGAGAACGATCTCGCGGCCGACGCCCAGGCCGTCGACCTGGAGGATGAGGGTGGCGGCCCGCTCGGGGTACAGATCGGAGCCGAGGTCGAGGGCATCCAGCCGCGGCCTTTCGGCGGCGTTTGCCGCCACCGCGAAGGCGGCGCGCGACGGGTCGGCGACGATCGGCGAGCCGCAATGGAAACGGATGGCGCCAAGCACGGCATCGTTGTCGGCCGAGGGCGACAGCCACAGCGGCGTCTCCAAGTCGGTCAGCGCCAGCAGAAGCGCCATCGTCCCCCGATACAGGGGGGCAGCCGTCGCCACGACGGCGTCGAGGCCGACGATGCGCCCGGGGTGGGCCATGGCATCGAGCACGCCACGGAATACCCGCTGGCTGTCATGGACGGGATGGCGGAAGCCGCCAAGCACGGTGGCTGTGGGTCGCATGGAAATCAATCCCCCCGGACCATGGTGAAGAAGTCGACCTTGGTCGCGGCGACCTTGGCACGGCGGGCACGGCGGGCGTCCGCCTGCCCCGCCGCCAGCGGGTCGATGACCTCGCGCAACAGGGTGGCCCGCCGCGCCGGGTCCTGGAGAAGGGCGTCAAGCGCGGCGGCGATCTCGGCCCGGCGCGGATCGCGGCCGGCCAGATAGGATACCCCGACGCGGCCGTCGGCCGTCTCGACGGCGCAGCGGGTGACCGTCATCTCGCCCAGGCAGAAGGGGGCGCCGGTGCCGCCGGCCCGGCCCCGCACCATGACCATGCCGGTTTCGGGGGCCCGCACGGCGACATAGGCCGGCTTGTCTGCGAGCGAGCGCCATGCCCGCTCCAGATCGTCACCCGAGGCCCGGCCGAGCACGCCCATCCACCGGCGCCGGGCTTCGCTTTCCGCCGGCGCCGGGAAAACGGCCGCGGCACCTTCCGGGGCGGCGTGGGGAGCGTGAAAATCGGTCACGACGGTTCTCAATTCATCTAGACAACCAGATGTATGGACCTTAAAAGGAGAGGGTCGGCCCTGTAAAGCGGAATTGGATGACGTTTTGTTGACAACGCCGGGCCGTGGGGAGGGCGCAATGCAGATCGAGCGCGGAGCGGGAGTGGCCCTGTGGCGCCAGATCCAGCAGACGCTGGAGGCCGGGATCGCGTCGGGGGAGATGGCGCCGGGCACCCGCCTTCCGACGGAGATGGATCTGGCGGAGCGTTTCGACGTCAACCGCCATACCGTGCGACGCGCCATCTCGGGCCTCGAGGAACGGGGCCTGGTTCGCGTCGACCAGGGACGGGGCATGTTCGTGGCGGAGAACGTCGTCGATTACACCGTCGGCCGGCATACCCGTTTCAGCGAAAACATCCTGCACCAGAGCCGGCTGCCCGGGGCGCGGGTGGTGGCCACGCAACGCCTGCGGGCGGCACCGGCCGTGGCCGAGGCGCTGAACCTGCGCGCCGGCACCATGGTGGCGATGGTCCGGCGCGTCGGCCAAGTCGACGGCCGGGTGGTGGCGATGGCGGAACATTTCTTCTCGCTGCGGCGGTTTCCCGACGTCTTCGAGGCGTTCAAGGAGGAGCCCTCGGTGTCCAGGGCCCTGGCGCGCCTCGGCGTTCCCGACTTCGTGCGCCGCACGACCCGAATCACGGCGCGCATGCCGGACCGGCTGGAGGCCGGCCTCCTGCAACAGCATCGCAACCGGCCGATCCTGGTCACCGAAAGCGTCGACGTCGATGGCGACGACGCGCCGGTCGAGTACGGCGTGGCCCGCTTCGCCGGCGACCGCGTCCAAGTGGTCGTGGAAAGCTGATCGGCTCATGCCCGCGCCGGCTCCGGTTCTTCCGCCCAGGCGCCCAGGCGACTGCCGTCCAGGAATACCGGGCGGCCGGCGACAACCGTTGCGGCGACGCGCGGCAGTTCGGGATCGCTGTCGTCGACCAGGATGAGGTCGGCCCGCCGGCCGGGCGCGATCTCGCCGCGGTCCCTCAGGGCCAAGGCCCTGGCCGGGGTTGCCGAGACGAGGTTCCAGGCATCCCCGAACGGCAGGGTGCCGGAAGCGGCGATCCGGAACGCCGCCTGCAACAACGACGGATAGTAGTAGTCGGAAGCCAGGATCGTACACAGGCCGTCGGCAATGGCCTCGGCGGCCGTCAGGCGCCCGCAATGCGAGGCGCCGCGCAGGATGTTGGGGGCGCCCAGCACGACTTCGTCGCCAAGGTCCCTGGCCGTTTCCGCCGTCGCCGCGTCGACGGGAAACTCCCCGATCCGGCAGCCCATGTCGTGGAACATGCGGCGCATGGCCGGGGTCTCGTCGTCGTGGGAAAGCAGCGGAATGCCATCGGCGTTGGCACACGCGGCCAGGCGGCGCACGCCCCCCGGCACGGCATCGACCCGTTCGCGCACCCGATCCAGCAGGACGACGAACTCCGGGACGCTCAAGCCGGCCCTGGCCGCCGCCGGCTGGAGCTTGGCCGGCTGGTCCCGGCGCTCCTGGAAATGGGGGACATGGTCGTTGAAGGCGACGGCATCGACCAGGCCGGCCTCGATCATGTCGATGACGTCCCCGACGCCATCGATGGCATACGTCTCGAACCGAAGGTGGACGCGGACGTCGCATCCGAAACGCGGCCGCAGCGCCCGGATGGTGCGAATGATCTGGCTGGCCATGGGCCCGCCGCGCAGTCCCGGCTCCCAGGAATGGGTGACGCCGTGAAAGCCCGTGGTGATGCCGTTGGCGATCATTTGGAGGTCGGTGTCGAGAAGCGCGACGTCGAGCGGAAACTTGACGCCCGGCCGAGGCATGAGCTGGCGCTCGAAGGCGTCGCCGTGGATGTCGACGATGCCGGGCAGAAGCAGCGTGCCGGCGCCGTTGACGCGAACCGTATCGGCCCGCCCGTCGGCATCAAGCCCGGCGATATGTCCTTTCGCCACGGTCAGGGCCGCCGGCTTCACGTTGCCTTCGGGTGTCAGCACGCGGCAGTTTTCGATGATGTAGTCCATGGGCTCCTCGCGTCTTCGTTCGTTCAGGGGAAATATAGAAAGCGGAAGACGCCGGAACTGTGAACTTTATCGGAAAGTCGGTACCGACAAATCACCGTCTTGTCGGGATCGATTGTCATTCAATTTTCACGATTGTTTCATTTTGGAATCGCCGGCATGACCTAGTGTTTCCGAAATTTTCACTCTCGCCCTAACGGTCGTTTCCATCATGTCCTCAGACACGGTCTTCGCCAACGCGCGCATCGTCACCCGCACCGGCGTCCTGAACGGCTCGTTGCGCATCGCCGACGGGAAGATCGCCGCCATCGACGCCGGACCCGGCGGCGGGCGGGACATGGAAGGCGACTATCTTCTGCCGGGCCTTGTCGACATCCATACCGACAACCTGGAAAAGCATCTCGAACCGCGGCCGGGCGTCACCTGGCCCGGCCTTGCCGCCATCGTCGCCCACGACCGCCAGATCGCCGCGGCCGGCATCACCACCGTCTTCGATTCCCTCTACGTCGGGTTCGACGGCGCCTCGTCGGGGCGCCGCGAGGCGCTGGACGTGGCGACGGGCGCGCTGGCGGAGGCGGCGGAAGGCCGTATCCTGATCTCCGACCACATGCTCCATCTGCGATGCGAGCTTGGCGCTCCCGATGTCGTCGACGACCTGACGGAGGCCCTTCGCCAGCCGCGGGTGCGGCTGGTCTCGGTGATGGATCACACCCCCGGCCAGCGCCAGTGGCGCAATCTCGACCACTGGCGCCAGTTTCACAGCAAGCGCTATTCCCGGGAAGAACTCGATGCCACCATCCACGAGCGCGTGGCAGCGCAGCAGTTGCATGCGGAAGGCAACCGGCGGCGGATCGTCGCGTTGTGCCGCGAGCGCGGGCTGCCGCTGGCCAGCCACGACGACACCACGCCGGACCATGTCCTGGAGGGCGTCGGCGACGGCGTGAGGATCTCGGAATTCCCGACCACCTTCGCGGCGGCACGGTGCGCCCACGAACATGGGCTGGCCACCGTCATGGGCGCGCCCAACATCGTCATCGGCGGCTCTCATTCCGGAAACGTCGCCGCGCACGATCTCGCCACCGAAGGCCTGCTCGACGGCCTGGCCTCCGATTACGTGCCGATCAGCATGATCCAGGCCATCTTCGTGCTGCATCGCAAGTGGGGCGTCTCCTTGAGCGAGGCGGTAGCCATGGCCTCCGCCAATCCGGCCGAAATGGTCGGCTTGGCCGACCGTGGACGGCTCGAAGCCGGCCGCCGGGCCGACCTGGCGCGGGTTCGCATGGTCGGCGGCGTCGCGGTGGTGCGCGAGGTCTGGATACGGGGCGAACGCGTCATGTAGCGCCCCCAGGGCCGCCGAGGCAACCGGCGACCCTTCCGAAAATCGTTCTATACGAACAGGCGGCGCAGCCGCTGGGACAGGATGTCGAGCAGACTGACGGTGACGATGATGATGATCATCACCGCGGCGGTCTCGTGGTAGTAGAAGCCGCGCACATATTCCCACAGCACCATGCCGATGCCGCCGGCCCCGACGATGCCGAGAACGGTGGCCGAGCGGACGTTCGATTCGAAGCGGTAAAGCGAATACGAGATCCACAGCGGCAGGACCTGCGGGATGATCCCGAAGACCACCTCCTGAACGATGTTGGCGCCGGTGGCGCGGATGCCCTCGACGGGACGCTGGTCCATGGATTCCACCGCCTCGGAGAACAGCTTGGCCAGGATGCCGAGGGTGTGGATGAACAGGGCGAGGACGCCGGCGAACGGCCCGAGGCCGACGGCGACCACAAACAGCATGGCGAAGACCATCTCGTTGATGGCGCGGAAGGCGTCCATCAGCCGGCGCACCGGCTGGTAGACCCACCAGGGCACCACGTTCTCCGACGACAGGATGCCGAACGGCACGGCGAAAACGACCGACAGCACCGAGCCCCACACGGCGATCTGGATGGTGATCAGCATTTCCTCGACGTAGAGGCGCCATTCGTAAAAATCCGGCGGGAAGAAACCGGTGAGAAACTTCCACATGTTGGGCGCGAAGGTGACGAGGTCCCACGGCCGCATGTCGGAGCCTTCCCACGACCAGGCCAGCACGGCCAGCAGGACGCCCCAGCCGGCGACGTTGAGGGCGGAGCGCTTGAGATCGCGCGGCGGGAGTTGCGGCCTGACGGGAACGGATGCGGAGAGGGTCAAGGCGGTTTCCTGTCCGAAGGGGGAAAGGGCTCGGCGCCGCCGACGAGGTCGAGCGGCGCCGTTCGCGTTGCCCGGATCTAGTTGCCGATGGCGCCCTGGGAGCCGTCGAGCACCTTGACCAACTCGATCTTGCCGTCCAGCGCGGCGAGTTTTTTCTTCTTCTCGGCGGCGTCCATGCGCTCGTCGCCCTCGATCTTCGCCCGGTTCTTGTAGAGTTCGAGCTGGCGGATCGGGTAGAGCTGCGCGTTGGAAGAGTCCTGGAACGGCGCCCAGCCCGAGCTCACCTTGGCCAGCGCTTCGCGTTCCTTGGCGGCGTTCGGGCCCATGCGGCCGTAGCCCAGGAAGAAGGCCTTGATGGATGCCTTGGCATCGCGGTCGAGGTCGGCGCGCCAGACGATCGGATCGGCCGGGATCAGCGGCGACTTCCAGATGACCTTGATGTTGTCCGCCGCTTCCTTGTTGGTGACGAGCAGGCGGCCGTAGAGCGACTCGGTGTTGTTGGTGGCGACGTCGACCTGCTTGTTGGCGACGGCCATCGCGTTGGTCTCGTGATTGGCGCTGCGCACCGTCTTGAAGCACTTCTTGGGGTCGACGTTGTTCTGGGCGAAGACGTAGTAGCTGGGGACCAGGAAGCCCGAGGTCGAGTTTGGGTCGCCGTTGCCGAAGCTGAGCGACTGATCGCACTTCAGCACGTCCTGGAGCGAGTTGATCTTGGTGTTGTCCTTGTGGGTGATCAGCAGCGACCAGTAGCCGGGGTTGCCGGTGACGTCGACCGTCTGCACGAAGATCTCGCCGTTGGCGCGGTCGACCGCTTCCATGGCCGACTTGTTGCCAAACCACGCGAGGTCGACCTTCTTGAAGCGCATCGCCTCGATGACGCCGGCGTAGTCGGGCGCGAAGAAGGCGTTCACCTTGACGCCAAGCGCCTTCTCCATGTCGGCCAGGAAGTCGCCGAAGCTCTGCTTGAGGCCTTGGGAGGATTCGGTCGAGATGATGCCGAAAGTCAGGGGGTTGGGGATTTCCGCCTGCGCGGCCGAGGCGGCCGTCACCGCGGCAACCGCGAGACTGGCGGCGATTGTCCGGAACATGGTCATTCTCCTGAGTTGCAGTAAGTTTACCTAGGGGTGAATGGAACGACCGGTCGCCTGGTCACCCCACCGCACGTGCGACCGCGAGAACGGGAAAACGATCGCCCTCGTCATGGGGCTTGGCACCGAGCGGGCCGGCCAGGATCAGTTCGTGGCTGGACGCACCGTAAAGTTCGCGGAGAAATTCGGGCGTCAGGGCCGTCGACGGCCCGTCATAGATGACCCGACCGTCGCGCATGGCGACCGTGCGCGGGCAATAGCGGATGGCGAAATCGACCTGATGGAGGGAGACCACCACCGTGGTGCCGTCCTCGCGGTTGATGCGGGCCAGGTTTTCCATCACGCGGCGCGCCGATTCGGGATCGAGCGAGGCGATCGGTTCGTCGGCCAGGATGACCGACGCCTCCTGGACCAAAGCGCGGGCGATGGCGGCCCGCTGCTGCTGTCCGCCCGACAGGGTGGAGGCGCGCTGGCCGGCGTATTCGTGCATGCCGACGCGATGGAGCGCGTCGAGGGCGCGGGCCTTCTCGGCGACGGTGAACAGCCCGAGGCAGCCGCGCCAGGCGGGAATGCGCCCGAGAAGGCCGAGCAGGACGTTGGTCAGGAGCGACAGCCGGCCGACCAGGTTGAACTGCTGGAAGACCACCCCGACCCGGGCCCGCACCGCCCGCACGCCGGTCGACACGCGGCCATGTTCCTGGACCGGCATGCCGAGCACGGTGACGCAGCACGGGCCGGCCCCGGCATCGCCGGCGGTGAGGCCGATGAGATGACGGATCAAGGTGGACTTGCCGGAACCGGAGGCGCCGATCAGGGCCACCATGTCGCCCGGGCCGACGCGAAGGCTGGCGTCATCGAGGGCACGCGTCCGGGACCGGCCCTTGTTGAACGTCTTGGTCAGGCCACGAACGTCGATTGCCACACTGCTCAACACCGCCTCCCTTTCACTGTCCCTCGATGCGACTCCTATCGAAGCTGTGTGACGGCTTGCGGACAGCGAGATGACGGTTCCATTTCAATTTCGCGGAATTGCCGGATGAATCGCCAAGTTGTCGAGATTCGGCGCAGGGCGCGCTCGGCAGCGAAGACACCCGCGCCAAAGCCTGCGAGCTGATCCGCTCCCTGATCGAGGCGATCGTCCTGGTTCCCATGGATGGTGCGCTCAAGGTCGAGCTCGAGGCCGCCCTTGCGGGCATCCTTGAGCATTGCGCGGACGGCAAAAAGGCCCTCGCGGTTTTCGCCGGAGGGCCTTTTTTGCAATTAGATTTGGTTGCGGGGGCAGGATTTGAACCTGCGACCTTCAGGTTATGAGCCTGACGAGCTACCGGGCTGCTCCACCCCGCG